>NZ_JBFUHS010000012.1:0-162354 GCF_056402255.1 Pseudomonas sp. P4_B4 | reverse complement strand
GGCTTCCATCACGATGGTGCAGGGCTCGAGATTTGCCAGGTGCTGCATGAGCGTTACCCGATTGAATTTTTTTCGGTACAGCTCGTGACCACGATCATCCTGTGCATGTAGATGAAAGGTGTGTTTTCCCAAGTCGATGGCGGCAATAGCTACTTTGTTCATGGCAACGATCTCCGATGAGCCCCCTGCGAAAGCTTAGTGGGCGATCACAGGGGGCAGCGGGGGTAGCCATTTCATTAGGGGAAAGGAGCCAGATTTTAGAGCTGGCTCCATTCTCATCAGCCTTCGAGCTTGCTTTTGAGCAGTTCGTTGACCTGTTGCGGGTTGGCCTTGCCTTTGGAGGCTTTCATGGCCTGACCGACGAAGAAGCCGAACATCTTGCCGCGCTTGGCTTCGTCTGCCGCGCGGTATTGTTCGACCTGCTCGGCGTTGGCCGCGAGCATTTCGTCCAGTACCGCCGAGATGGCGCCGGTATCGGTCACTTGCTTGAGGCCGCGCTT
Organism: Pseudomonas sp. P4_B4; assembly: GCF_056402255.1. NCBI lineage: Bacteria > Pseudomonadati > Pseudomonadota > Gammaproteobacteria > Pseudomonadales > Pseudomonadaceae > Pseudomonas > Pseudomonas sp. P4_B4. Next base: position 161,854 of record NZ_JBFUHS010000012.1, on the reverse strand, counting down.
GTCGATGATCTCGTCCGCGCTGCCTTCGCCGTTGGCCATCGCTTCAAACACCACCTTGGCGATCTTGCCGGAGATGGTGTTGTCCTTGATGCGCAACAGCATGCCGCCCAGAAGCTCGGCGGAAACCGGCGACTCTTCAATGTCCAGGCCTTGCTTGTTGAGCAGGCTGCCCAACTCGACCATCACCCAGTTCGCCGCCAGTTTGGCGTCGCCGCCGATGCTCGCGACTTTCTCGAAGTAATCGGCTTGCTCGCGGCTGGTGGCCAGGACGCTGGCGTCATAGACCGACAGACCGAATTGCTCCTGGAAGCGCTCGCGTTTTTGCGGTGGCAATTCCGGCAGGGTGGCGCGCACGTCGTCGAGGAACGAGTTCTCGATGACCACCGGCAGCAGGTCCGGATCGGGGAAGTAACGGTAGTCGTTGGCTTCCTCTTTGCTGCGCATCGGACGGGTTTCGTCCTTGTTCGGATCGTACAGGCGGGTCTGCTGGATCACTTTGCCACCGTCTTCGATCAGCTCGATCTGACGCTGGATTTCGCTGTTGATCGCCTTCTCGATGAAGCGGAACGAGTTGACGTTCTTGATCTCGCAGCGGGTGCCGAACTCGACCTGGCCTTTCGGGCGGATCGACACGTTGCAGTCGCAACGCAGCGAACCTTCGGCCATGTTGCCGTCGCAAATCCCTAAGTAACGTACCAGCGCGTGGATCGCCTTGACGTAGGCCACGGCTTCCTTGGCGCTGCGCATGTCCGGTTCGGAAACGATTTCCAGCAGCGGTGTGCCGGCACGGTTCAGGTCGATGCCGCTGGCGCCGCTGAATTCTTCGTGCAGGCTCTTGCCGGCGTCTTCTTCCAGGTGCGCGCGGGTGATGCCGACACGTTTGACTGTGCCGTCTTCCAGGGCGATGTCCAAGTGGCCCTTGCCGACGATCGGCAATTCCATCTGGCTGATCTGGTAGCCCTTGGGCAGGTCCGGGTAGAAGTAGTTTTTACGCGCGAACACGTTGTGCTGGCCGATCTCGGCGTCAATCGCCAGACCGAACATCACCGCCATGCGCACTGCTTCCTGGTTCAGTACCGGCAGCACGCCGGGCATGCCCAGATCGATCAGGCTGGCCTGGGTGTTCGGCTCGGAACCGAACGTGGTGGAACTACCGGAAAAGATTTTCGACCGGGTGGTGAGCTGGGTGTGAATCTCCAGCCCGATCACGACTTCCCATTGCATGTGTGTCTCCTCAGAAGCCGGTTGGGGTGCGGGTGTGCCAGTCAGTGTTCAACTGGTACTGGTGCGCAACGTTGAGCAAGCGGCCTTCCTGGAAATACGGGGCGAGCAGTTGCACGCCGACCGGCAGACCGTCGACAAAACCTGCTGGCATGGACAAGCCCGGCAGACCCGCGAGGTTGGCGGTGATGGTGTAGACATCTTCCAGGTACGCAGCGACCGGGTCGCTGTTCTTGGCGCCGAGCTTCCAGGCCGGATTCGGCGTGGTTGGGCCGAGGATGATGTCGACCTCATTGAAGGCCGCCATGAAGTCGTTCTTGATCAAGCGACGAATCTTCTGCGCCTTCAGGTAATAGGCATCGTAGTAACCGGCCGACAGCGCGTAGGCACCGACCATGATCCGGCGCTGTACTTCCGGGCCGAAGCCTTCGCCACGGGAGCGCTTGTACAGGTCTTCGAGGTTTTTCGGATCTTCGCAGCGATAGCCGAAGCGCACGCCGTCGAAACGCGACAGGTTGGACGAGGCTTCCGCCGGGGCGATCACGTAGTACGCAGGAATCGCGTGCTGCATGTTCGGCAGGCTGATTTCCTTGATCACGGCGCCGAGCTTTTCCAGCTCCTTGACGCTGTTGTGGATCAGCTCGGCGATGCGCGGGTCGAGACCGGCGCTGAAGTATTCCTTCGGCACGCCGATGCGCAGGCCTTGCAGCGAACCGTTGAGGCTGGCGCTGTAGTCCGGCACGGGCTCATCGATGCTGGTGGAGTCGTTCGGATCGAAGCCTGCCATACCTTGCAACAATATTGCGCAGTCTTCGGCGGTGCGTGCCATCGGGCCGCCCTGGTCGAGGCTGGACGCGTAGGCAATCATGCCCCAGCGCGAAACACGACCGTAGGTCGGTTTCAGGCCGGTGAGGTTGGTCAGGGCCGCAGGTTGACGAATGGAACCGCCAGTGTCGGTACCAGTGGCTGCCGGCAACAGACGAGCGGCAACCGCCGCAGCAGAACCACCGGACGAACCGCCCGGAACGTGTTCCAGGTTCCACGGGTTTTTCACCGCGCCGTAGTAGCTCGACTCGTTGGCCGAACCCATGGCGAATTCGTCCATGTTGGTCTTGCCCAGGGTCACGGCCCCGGCAGCGGCCAGCTTGGCGACGACGGTGGCGTCGTACGGTGCCTTGAAGTTGTCGAGCATCTTCGAGCCGCAGCTGGTGCGAATGCCCTGGGTGCAGAACAGGTCTTTGTGGGCGATCGGCGCGCCGAGCAGGGCGCCGCTCTCACCATTGGCCCTGCGGGCGTCAGCGGCTTTCGCCTGCGTCAGCGCCAGGTCTTCGGTGAGGCTGATGAAACTGTTGAGCTGTGGATCGAGCTGGACGATGCGCGCCAGCAGGACCTTGGTCAGCTCTTCGGAGGAAAACTTTTTATCGGCGAGTCCGCGGGCGATCTCGGCCAGAGTCAATTGATGCATTGCAGGCTCTTTCCCTATTAGTCGATGACTTTCGGAACCAGGTACAGGCCGTTTTCGACCGCTGGTGCGATGGACTGGTAGGCCTCGCGATGATTGGTCTCGGTCACGACGTCTGCGCGCAGGCGCTGGTTGGCTTCCAGTGGGTGGGCCAGCGGTTCGATACCGTCGGTATTGACCGCCTGCATTTCGTCGACCAGCCCGAGAATGCTGTTGAGGGCCGAAGTGATGTGTGGAAGATCGGCATCATTGAGGCCAAGGCAGGCCAGATGAGCGATTTTTTCCACGTCGGAGCGTTCAAGCGCCATTGGGATTCTCCAGTGGAAAACAAAACGGACGGCGTCCGTGTGTTAGATTGTCGGAACACTACCGCACTTCTACGGTCATAAGGCCGCGATTGTGGGGCTTGGTGCACAGAAAAGCGGCCAATTTAACATATTGGCGCCTTGCCCAAAATCCCTGTCGTTGTTAGAGTTTGCCGCACTTTTTTACCCACGCGTTGCCTAGGGTCCCTTTCCCATGTTCAAGAAACTGCGTGGCATGTTTTCCAGCGATCTTTCCATTGACCTGGGCACTGCCAACACCCTTATTTACGTGCGCGAGCGCGGTATCGTCCTGAATGAGCCCTCCGTTGTGGCCATTCGGACACACGGTAACCAGAAAAGTGTCGTTGCTGTCGGCACCGAAGCCAAGCGCATGCTCGGCCGTACGCCGGGCAACATTGCTGCCATTCGTCCGATGAAGGATGGCGTGATCGCTGACTTCAGCGTGTGCGAAAAAATGCTGCAGTATTTTATCAACAAGGTTCACGAAAACAGCTTCCTGCAACCTAGCCCTCGTGTGTTGATCTGCGTTCCATGCAAATCCACCCAGGTTGAGCGTCGTGCAATCCGTGAATCGGCCCTTGGTGCCGGTGCCCGTGAAGTGTTCCTGATCGAAGAGCCAATGGCCGCTGCGATCGGTGCCGGCCTGCCGGTTGAAGAAGCTCGCGGTTCGATGGTCGTGGATATCGGTGGCGGTACCACCGAAATCGCGCTGATCTCCCTGAACGGTGTGGTTTACGCCGAATCCGTGCGCGTTGGCGGCGACCGCTTCGACGAAGCGATCATCACCTACGTGCGTCGCAACTACGGCAGCCTGATCGGTGAATCCACCGCCGAACGCATCAAACAGGAAATCGGTACCGCCTACCCGGGCGGTGAAGTTCGCGAAGTCGACGTTCGTGGCCGTAACCTGGCCGAAGGCGTTCCACGCGCATTCACCCTGAACTCCAACGAAGTGCTGGAAGCTCTGCAAGAGTCCCTGGCAACTATCGTTCAGGCCGTGAAAAGCGCTCTGGAGCAATCGCCTCCGGAACTGGCTTCCGACATCGCCGAGCGCGGTCTGGTACTGACCGGTGGTGGCGCCTTGCTACGTGACCTGGACAAATTGCTGGCCCAGGAAACCGGTTTGCCGGTGATCGTTGCCGAAGACCCGCTGACCTGCGTTGCTCGCGGCGGTGGCCGTGCATTGGAAATGATGGATAAACACACCATGGACCTGCTTTCCAGCGAATAAGTCGCCGGATTGCCTCTATGCTGTTGAGCGCGCAGGCGGCACTTTGCAGTGCTGCCTGTTCGCGTTTATCTTCTGTCAGTCTGCATCCAGGCCGGATTGCTGCCGTATGAATAAACAGAACATTTGCCTGGGAGGAGCGGCTTATTAAACCGCTTTTCACCAAGGGCCCTTCACTGGGCGTGCGCCTGTTGGTGCTGGTCGTGCTATCGGTCGCGCTGATGGTGGTCGATGCCCGCTTCAGTCTGCTCAAGCCTGCACGCAGCCAGATGTCGCTGGTGCTGATGGACGCCTACTGGATCACCGACCTGCCCGGACGACTGTGGGAAGGCGTTGCCAGTCAGTTTGGCAGCCGGACCGAACTCGTCGCCGAAAACGAAAAACTCAAAAGCGAAAACCTGCTGTTGCAGGGGCGCATGCAGAAGCTTGCCTCCCTGACCGAGCAGAATGTTCGGCTGCGCGAGTTGCTCAACTCGTCGGCACTGGTCAATGAAAAGGTCGAAGTGGCCGAGTTGATCGGCATGGACCCCAACCCCTTCACCCATCGCATCATCATCAACAAAGGTGAGCGTGACGGAGTGGTCCTCGGCCAGCCAGTGCTCGATGCCCGTGGCCTGATGGGCCAGGTGGTCGAGTTAATGCCCTACACCTCCCGTGTCTTGCTGCTGACCGATACCACCCACAGTATTCCGGTGCAGGTGAACCGTAACGGTTTGCGGGCGATTGCCAGCGGCACCGGTAACCCGGAACGTCTCGAGTTGCGGCATGTGGCCGATACCGCCGACATCAAGGAAGGCGACTTGCTGGTCAGCTCCGGCCTCGGCCAACGATTCCCGGCCGGTTACCCGGTGGCGACGGTCAAGGAAGTGATTCACGATTCCGGCCAGCCGTTTGCCATTGTCCGCGCCATTCCGACTGCTGCCTTGAACCGTAGCCGTTATCTGCTGCTGGTGTTCAGCGACAACCGGACTGCCGAAGAGCGCGCCAACGACGCCGCACAGGCTCAGGAAAGCCTGGACGCGCAGGGCGGTGGGCCGATCATTCCGGCGACAGTTCCGAAACTGGTCAGCCCCGTGGTCCCTGCCGCACCAGCCGCTGCACCAGTGGCTCCTGCGGCCACTGCGCCAGCCAAGACAACCACCACGCCAGCCAAGCCTGCGGCCACGCATCCTGTGGCGGCTAAACCGCCAGCGGCGCAACCCGCTGCCGCGAAGCCTGCCGCCAAACCGCCAGTCTCCGCGCCGGCCACTCCTGTGGGAAGAGAATAATGGCCGGTGTAAAAGCATCCCGAAACGGCTGGATAGTCTGGCTGACGTTTGCCGTCGGACTGCTGCTGAGCGTTTCGCCTCTGCCGCAATTCATGGAAATCCTGCGCCCGCTGTGGCTGGCCTTGTTGCTGGCATTCTGGGCGTTGAACCTGCCGCAGACCGTCGGGATGGTGACGGCGTTTTGCCTGGGGCTGGCTGAAGACGTGCTCTACGGTACCTTGCTGGGTCAGAATGCCTTGATCCTGACGCTCATCACCTATCTGGTGCTGGCGCTGCAACAACGCCTGCGGATGTTCCCGATGTGGCAGCAGAGCCTGGTGATTCTGGTGATCTTCGGCCTCGCCCAGCTTGTACAACTTTGGCTCAGCGCATTGACCGGCAATCGTCAGCCAACGCTGGCGCTGGTGCTGCCGGCACTGGTCAGTGCATTGCTCTGGCCCTGGATCAGTTTCGGTTTGCGCGGATTGCGTCGACGCTACAAAATCAATTAATTCGCTCAGGCATTAGACAGGGAGAGGTCTTGATGAAACGGTTGTACCTCGCCTCTGGCTCGCCGCGTCGGCGTGAGTTGCTCACGCAGATCGGCGTTCCGTTCTCCGCCGTCAGTGCGGATATCGATGAAACCTCTGTATCCCAAGAGTCCCCATCGGCCTATGTCGAGCGTCTGGCGCGCGGCAAGGCCGAGGCCGGGCGCGGCGGCGTCGTGTCTGACGAACCGTTCTGCGTGCTCGGCGCCGATACCGCCGTGGTGCTCGATGGAAAAATTCTCGGCAAACCGGTTGATCGAGCGGATGCGTGCGCCATGCTGATGATGTTGTCAGGGTGTGAGCATGAGGTCCTGACCGCGATTGCCGTGCTCGATGGCGAACGTTGCGAGTCCCGGGTTGTCACCAGTCGCGTGCGTTTTCGGGATATCAGTCGTGAAGAAGCCGTGGCCTACTGGGCCAGCGGTGAACCACAGGACAAGGCGGGCGGTTATGGCATTCAAGGACTGGGTGCGGTGTTTGTCGCCGGGCTCGATGGAAGTTATTCAGCGGTGGTCGGACTGCCGCTTTGCGAAACCGCGGAACTGCTCGGCCATTTCGGCATACCCTGTTGGCAACCCCGGAACGCGCTTTAAGCGTCTTCCTGAACAGATGCGGCCATAATCGTGAACATGCCTGAACGAGACCCTGCCATGAGTGAAGAGATCCTGATCAACATCACGCCGATGGAGTCGCGCGTGGCGGTGGTCGAAAACGGTGTCCTGCAAGAGGTCCATGTCGAGCGCACACAAAAGCGCGGGATTGTCGGCAACATCTATAAAGGCAAAGTCGTGCGGGTACTGCCGGGCATGCAGGCGGCATTCGTCGATATCGGCCTGGACCGTGCCGCGTTCATTCATGCGTCGGAAATTTCCCTGCGCGAAGGCCCGGCGGTCGAGAGCATCAGTGCACTGGTGCACGAGGGCCAGAGCCTGGTGGTGCAAGTGACCAAGGACCCGATCGGTTCCAAAGGCGCACGCCTGACCACCCAGCTTTCGATTCCTTCGCGTTACCTGGTGTACATGCCGCGCACCGCTCACGTCGGCATTTCCCTGAAGATCGAAGACGAAGCCGAGCGCGAACGCCTCAAGCAAGTGGTCACCGACTGCGTGGCCAAGGAAGGGATCAAGGAGGCCGGCGGTTTCATATTGCGTACGGCAGCCGAAGGCGCCGGCGCCGATGAAATCCTCATGGACATCCGCTACCTGCGCCGGCTCTGGGATCAGATCAGCGCCCAGATCAAAACCATCAGCGCGCCTAGCGTGATCTACGAAGACCTCGGTCTGGCGCTGCGCACCCTGCGTGACCTGGTGAGCCCGAAAATCGAGAAGATCCGCATCGACTCCCGGGAAACCTTCCAGAAAACCACGCAATTCGTCGCCGAGTTGATGCCCGAGATTGCCGACCGTCTGGAGCATTACCCGGGCGAGCGGCCGATTTTCGACCTGTATGGCGTCGAAGACGAAATCCAGAAGGCGCTCGAACGCAAGGTCCCCCTCAAGTCCGGCGGTTATCTGGTGGTCGACCCGGCGGAAGCCATGAGCACCATCGACGTCAACACCGGGGCGTTCGTCGGCCATCGCAACCTCGAAGAAACCATCTTCAAGACCAACCTCGAAGCCGCGACGGCCATCGCCCGTCAATTGCGCCTGCGTAACCTCGGCGGAATCATCATCATCGATTTCATCGACATGGAAGATGAGGAGCACCAACGCCAGGTGTTGCGCACACTCGAAAAGCAACTGGAGCGTGATCACGCCAAGACCAACATCATCGGTATCACCGAACTGGGCCTGGTGCAGATGACCCGCAAGCGCACCCGCGAAAGCCTTGAACAAGTGTTGTGCGAGCCATGCAACGCCTGTCAGGGACGCGGCAAGCTCAAGACCCCGGAAACCGTTTGCTACGAAATCTTCCGCGAAATCCTGCGTGAGGCTCGCGCCTATCAGGCGGAAGGCTATCGTGTATTGGCAAACCAGAAAGTGGTGGACCGCCTGCTCGACGAAGAGTCGGGCAACGTCGCCGAGCTGGAAGGGTTTATCGGGCGCACCATCCGCTTTCAGGTCGAAACCATGTATTCCCAGGAACAATACGACGTGGTGCTGCTCTGAAGCGTATCGTTTTGATTGTTCGAGAATGGCTGGCCTCAGCTTTTTGCAAATTTTTTGCCATGGGGGCCACCTGACATGGACCGTCTGACACGCATTTTGGCCGTACTGACCCGTTGGGGTCTGGGCCTGTGCGCGTTGGTTTTGGTGTTGATGGCGCTCTACGTCAGCCTGGGCCGGGAGCTGACGCCGTTAGTCGCCGAGTACCGTGCCGACATCGAAACCAAAGCCAGCGATGCCTTGGGCATGCCGTTGCAGATCGGTGAGCTGGAAGGCAACTGGAGTGGATTTGCCCCCATACTGATGGCGCACGACGTGACGGTCGGCGAGGGCGCCAATGCCTTGCACCTGGATCAGGTGCGCGCAGTGCCGGACATTTGGGCCAGCCTGCTGGCCCGTCAGGTACGCATTGCTCATCTGCAACTCAGTGGCCTGAAAATCAGCGTCAAGGAGGGCGACGACGGTCAATGGGCGCTGGAAGGTTTGCCGGTGCAACAGGATCAACCAACCGATCCGGAACAGATGCTCAATCGTATGCAGATGATCCAGCAACTGTCGGTACTCGACAGCCAGGTGACTTTGCAGCCGTTTGCACAGTCGCCGCTGACCCTGACCTACGTCGGCCTCAATCTGAAAACCGGGGAGTCGCGGCAGCGGCTCGACGCACGGCTGACGCTGCCTGACGGGCAGCCGGTGGCCATGAGTCTGCGCACCCGCATTCGAGCCAGTCAATGGAGGGATGGTGAAGCCGAGGTCTATCTAAGCCTGCCGCAAAGTGACTGGTCTAAGTGGTTGCCCGAGCGAGTGACCCAAGAGTGGAGTTTCTCTGAGATCAAAGCTGGTGGCGAGCTTTGGCTGACCTGGGGCAAAGGCTCCATGCAAAGCGCTGCGGTGCGCTTGAACGCGCCACAACTCAAGGGTGCCTATGCCGAGCGCAGGCCGGTCCAGATCAATAACCTGGCGCTCAATGGATACTTCCAGCGCAATGCCGAAGGCGTGTCAGTGACTCTCGATTCCCTGGCGATGAACCTCGGCGAGACCCGCTGGGAGACGCATCTGCAGCTCAAGCAACGCGCCGCCACTGATAAAGCCGAAGAGCTCTGGCATCTGCAAGCCGACCGGGTTGATCTCTCTCCACTTACCCCGTTGCTCAACGCCCTGGCGCCGTTGCCAGAAGGTTTTGCCACGGTCGTCGAGCGGCTCAAAGTCACGGGTGGCCTGCGTAACGTGCTGGTCGACTTCCGCCCCAATGCCACCGACGACAGCAAGTTCGGCTTTGCCGCCAACCTCGATCAGGTAGGCTTCGATGCCTATCACGGTGCGCCGGCGGCGCGGAATGTCAGCGGCAGCATCAGCGGTGACCTGGGGCAAGGCGAGTTGCGCATGGACAGCAAGGATTTCATGCTGCACCTGGACCCGATTTTCGCCAAGCCGTGGCAGTACATTCAGGCCAATGCGCGGCTGACCTGGAAACTCGATAAAGAAAGTTTCACCCTGATCGCGCCGTACCTGAAAGTGCTGGGCGAGGAAGGCAAGATTGCCGGCGACTTTCTGATTCGCCTGCATTTCGATCGCACCCAGGAAGACTACATGGACCTGCGGGTCGGCATGGTGGACGGTGACGGTCGCTACACCGCCAAGTACCTGCCGGCAGTCCTCAGCCCGGCGCTGGATGAATGGCTGCGCACGGCGATTCTCAAGGGCGCGGTGGATCAAGGCTTCTTCCAGTATCAAGGGTCGCTCAGCCATGGTGCCGCGGACGTCGATCGCAGCATCAGCCTGTTCTTCAAGGTTCACGATGCCGAACTGGCCTTCCAGCCGGGCTGGCCCCATGTCAGCAAGGTCAGCGGTGATGTGTTTGTCGAGGACAGCGGGGTGCGGATTCTGGCCAGCAAGGGCCAGTTGCTCGACACGCAGGTCAGCGATATCTACGTCAACATTCCCCATGTGCCGGCGGGGCAAAACGTTCATTTGTTCCTCGATGGCGGATTTACCGGCGGTTTGGGCGATGGCCTGAAAATCCTCCAGGAGGCGCCGATCGGCACCGGGGCAACCTTTGCCGGCTGGGAAGGCGAGGGAGACCTGCAAGGCAAGTTGAAGCTGGATATTCCGTTGGCAAAAGGCGAGGAGCCGAAGATCCTCGTCGACTTCAAGACGGCCAAGGCACGCTTGAAGCTGGCCGAACCTGTACTGGAACTGACCCAGCTCAAAGGTGATTTCCGTTTCGACAGTGCCAAAGGCCTGAGCGGGCAGAACATCAGCGCACGGGCGTTCGAAAAGCCGGTCACTGCACAGATTTTTGCCGATGGCCGCCCGGGCAAACTCAATACCCGGGTCACCGCGTCGGGCCAGGTCGAGGTCAAGAAACTGACCGACTGGCTGAAGGTGACCCAGCCTCTGCCGGTGAGCGGCGTGATCCCGTATCAACTGCAACTGACCCTGGACGGTGCAGACAGCCAATTGAGGGTCAATTCCAACCTCAAGGGCGTGGCCGTCGATTTGCCTGCACCGTTCGGCATGACCGCCGATGCCGGACGTGACACGACGTTCCGCATGACCTTGCAGGGCGACGAGCGGCGCTATTGGGTCAACTACGCGGACCTGGCGAGTTTCACGTTTGCGGCCCCGGCCAGCAATTTCGCCGACGGTCGCGGGGACTTGTTCCTCGGTGGCGGCGAGGCCGTGTTGCCTGGCACCAAAGGCCTGCGGGTAAGGGGTGTGCTGTCGGAGCTGGACGTTGGCCCGTGGAAGGATCTGGTGGATAAATACGCCGGGCAGGACCCCGGCGGCAGCGCCAAACAATTACTCAGCGGCGCGGATTTCAAGGTGGGCAAGCTCAGCGGTATCGGTACCACGCTCGATCAGGCCTCGATCCAGCTGGCACGCAAGCCTTCCGCCTGGGCGCTGCAACTCGACAGCCAGCAGATCAAGGGCAGCGCCAGCCTTCCCGATTCGAAGGCCACGCCAATCACGATCAATCTGCAAACCGTGCGCCTGCCCGCACCGGACCCGGCCGTGCTGGCCGATGAAAACTCGCCGGATCCTCTGGCGTCGGTGGACCCGACGAAAATCCCCGCGATGGACATCATCATCAATCAGCTATTCCAGGGCCCGGATCTGGTGGGGGGCTGGTCGCTGAAGATCCGTCCGACGGCCAAGGGCATCGCGTTCAACTCGCTGGACCTGGGCCTCAAGGGCATGCTGTTGGTGGGCAGCGGTGGCTGGGAAGGCGTGCCTGGCGCCAGCAACAGCTGGTACAAGGGCCGTATCAGCGGCAAGAACCTCGCCGACGTGCTCAAGGGCTGGGGGTTTGCGCCGAGCGTCACCAGCCAGGACTTTTATATGGATGTCGATGGCCGCTGGCCCGGCTCGCCGGCCTGGGTGGCGACCAAACGCTTCTCCGGTTCGCTCGATGCGACGCTCAATCAGGGCCAGTTCGTCGAGGTCGAAGGCAGTGCCCAGGCGTTGCGGGTATTTGGTTTGCTTAACTTCAACTCCATCGGCCGGCGCCTGCGCCTGGACTTCTCCGACCTGTTCGGCAAAGGTCTGAGTTATGACCGGGTCAAGGGGCTGCTGGTTGGGACCAATGGGGTGTATGTCACCCGTGAGCCGATCCGGCTGACCGGCCCGTCGAGCACCATCGAACTCGATGGCACCCTGAACATGGTGGCCGATCAGATCGATGCGAAACTGCTGGTGACCTTGCCAGTGACCAATAACTTGCCGATCGCCGCACTGATCGTCGGTGCACCCGCGGTCGGCGGGGCGCTATTCCTGATCGACAAGCTGATCGGTGACCGCGTTTCCCGTTTCGCCAGTGTGAAGTACACCGTCCAGGGGCCGTGGAAAGAACCGAAAATCACCTTCGACAAGGCTTTTTGAGATCCTTTTGAAAAGGCACTCGGCAAGCCTATGGAGTAGCATGGCCGCATACGATTCCAGGAGTGCGCCATGTCTGTAGCGGTGATTCAAATGGTCAGCCAGAGCGATGTGCCGGCCAATCTGGCCCAGGCCCGTCGCTTGCTCGAGCAAGCGGCCGCCGGTGGTGCGCAGCTCGCGGTATTGCCGGAAAACTTCGCAGCCATGGGCCGGCGCGACATTGCCGACATCGGGCGCGCCGAAGCACTGGGCGAAGGCCCGATCCTGCCCTGGTTGAAACAGACCGCACGCGACCTCAAGTTATGGATTGTGGCCGGCACATTGCCGTTGCCGCCGGTGGATCAGCCGACGGCCAAAGTGCATGCCTGTTCGTTGCTGGTCGATGACCAGGGCGAAACGGTGGCGCGCTACGACAAGCTGCACCTGTTCGATGTGGACGTGGCGGACAATCGTGGCCGTTATCGTGAATCCGATGACTATGCTTATGGCAATGGGGTGGTCGTGGCGGACACGCCCGTCGGCCGGGTCGGCCTGACGGTCTGCTATGACCTGCGCTTTCCCGAGCTGTACAGCGAATTGCGCGCGGCCGGCGCGGAACTGATTACCGCCCCTTCGGCCTTCACGGCGGTGACAGGTGCGGCGCATTGGGATGTGCTGATCCGTGCGCGAGCCATCGAGACGCAATGTTACGTGCTCGCGGCTGCCCAGGGCGGGACGCATCCGGGGCCGCGGGAAACCTTTGGCCATGCCGCCATCGTCGACCCGTGGGGGCGTGTGCTGGCGCAACAGGATCAAGGCGAGGCCGTGCTGCTGGCCGAACGCGACAGCAGCGAACAGGCGTCCATCCGGGCGCGGATGCCGGTGTCCAGTCACCGGCGCTTTTTCTCGCAGGGCGCCCAGCGACCTGCATCAGAACGACGAATTTAAGGCGTAAAGCATATGAGCGAGTTGTTGTCCTCAGTCAGTGAACACCTGCTGGCGCCCGGTGGCGTCACGATCGAGAGCCTGCAAGGCGTGCTCGGCGACCTGGCCGGGCCGGGCATCGATGCGGCCGACCTTTATTTCCAGGGGCAGATCTCCGAGTCCTGGGCGCTGGAAGACGGCATCGTCAAGGAAGGCAGCTTCAACCTTGACCAAGGTGTGGGCGTGCGCGCGCAATCGGGTGAAAAAACCGGGTTTGCCTACAGCAATGCCATCACGCTTGAAGCCCTGGGCGCGGCGGCGCGGGCCGCCCGTTCGATTTCCCGGGCCGGGCAGCATGGCACGGTACAGGCATTCACCAGTCAGGATGTCGCGCAGTTGTATGCGCCGGACAATCCCCTGGAAGTGCTGACCCGTGCCGAGAAAGTCGATTTGCTCAAGCGAATCGATGCCGCGACCCGCGCCCTCGACCCTCGCATCCAGCAAGTCACCGTGAGCATGGCCGGTGTCTGGGAGCGGATTCTGGTGGCTTCCACCGATGGCGGTCTGGCGGCGGATGTGCGCCCGCTGGTGCGTTTCAACGTCAGCGTGATCGTTGAGCAGAACGGTCGGCGTGAGCGCGGCGGCCATGGTGGTGGCGGTCGGACCGATTACCGTTACTTCCTCGGCGAAGACCGCGCCATGGGCTATGCCCGTGAAGCGTTGCGCCAGGCGCTGGTCAATCTCGAAGCCATCCCGGCACCGGCCGGTACCTTGCCGGTGGTGCTCGGTTCCGGTTGGTCGGGCGTGCTGTTGCACGAAGCCGTCGGTCATGGTCTGGAGGGCGACTTCAACCGCAAGGGCAGTTCGGCTTACAGCGGGCGCATGGGTGAGATGGTTGCGTCGAAGCTTTGCACCATTGTCGATGACGGCACCCTGGCCGGTCGCCGCGGCTCGTTGAGCGTCGACGACGAAGGCACGCCGACCGAGTGCACCACGCTGATCGAAAACGGCGTGCTCAAAGGCTACATGCAGGACAAGCTCAATGCGCGCCTGATGGGCGTGGCCCGCACCGGTAACGGTCGTCGCGAATCCTACGCGCACCTGCCGATGCCACGCATGACCAACACCTACATGCTCGCCGGTGAAAGCGATCCGGCGGAAATCATCGCCTCGGTGAAACGCGGCATCTACTGCGCCAACCTGGGTGGCGGTCAGGTGGACATCACCAGTGGCAAGTTCGTGTTCTCCACAAGCGAGGCGTACCTGATCGAGGACGGCAAGATCACTGCTCCGGTCAAAGGCGCGACCCTGATCGGCAACGGGCCGGAAGCCATGAGCAAAGTGTCGATGGTCGGTAATGATCTGGCACTGGACAGCGGCGTGGGCACGTGTGGCAAGGATGGGCAGTCGGTGCCGGTGGGTGTCGGCCAGCCAACGCTGAAGATTGATGCGATCACCGTGGGTGGCACGGGTTCGTAAGAAGTGAGGCTGCGGGTGAGCTGCGAGGCAGCTCACCCGATTCGAGAATTAACGCAGACCGCGTTGAGTCTCGTCCAGCTCACGGATGTACTTGAAGATTTTACGGCTGGAAGCAGGAGGCTTGTTTTGCGCAACCTCATGCTGGGCCTGACGGATCAGGGAACGCAATTGCTGGCGGTCCGCGTCCGGGTAGTCGACGACGAATTTTTCCAGAACGGCATCGTCGCCGGCAATCAGACGATCGCGCCAGCGCTCCAGGTTATGGAAGCGTTCGTTGTATTGGCGAGTGGAGGCATCGAGTTGATCGAGCAAAACCAGAATCGCGGCAGTGTCCTGATCGCGCATCAGTTTGCCGATGAACTGAAGGTGCCGTTTACGCGCGATGTTCGCGGTGTGCTTGGGCGCATCGGCCAGAGCCCGACGCATTCCGTCGGTCAAGGGCAGTTTTGCCAGCAAGTCAGGCTTGAGTGTTGTAAGGCGCTCGCCAAGGTCAACCAGAGCATGCAGCTCGCGTTTAACCTGGGATTTGCTTTTTTCTCCCGTATCGAGGGAGTCGTCGTAAGAATCAACCATGGTGGCCGTCCGCAAAGAAACGCCGCCATGATAACCAGTCGGGGGCCGCTTGTCCGGCCCGGTCGCTCGATGACCGTTACCGAAAGCAGAATTTGAGTGGAGAACAGCATGAGTGCAGTTGAAAGCGTCGGCCCACAAGCGTTGCCGGCACTGCAGGAACAAGTCGAGCAGATCATCGCTGAAGCCAAACGCCAGGGCGCCAGTGCCTGTGAAGTGGCAGTGTCCCTGGAGCAGGGCTTGTCGACCACGGTGCGCCAGCGTGAAGTCGAAACCGTTGAATTCAACCGCGATCAGGGTTTCGGCATCACCTTGTACGTTGGCCAGCGCAAAGGCTCCGCCAGCACCTCGGCCAGTGGACCGGAGGCGATTCGCGAAACAGTCGCCGCTGCACTGGCCATCGCCAAGCACACCTCGGAAGACGAAGCCTCGGGCCTTGCGGATGCCGCGCTGATGGCGCGGGATATTCAGGATTTCGACCTGTTCCACCAATGGGACATTACTCCGGAACAAGCCATCGAACAGGCCCTGGCCTGCGAAGCCGCGGCGTTTGCCGCCGACAGCCGGATCAAGAACGCCGACGGCACCACCCTCAGTACCCATCAAGGCTGTCGCGTTTATGGCAATAGCCACGGGTTTATCGGCGGTTACGCATCGACTCGTCACAGCTTGAGCTGCGTGATGATCGCCGAGGCCGATGGCCAGATGCAGCGCGATTACTGGTACGACGTGAACCGCCAGGGCAATCTGCTGGCCGACCCGGTCAGCATCGGCCAGCGCGCTGCGCAACGGGCGGCAAGCCGTCTGGGCGCGCGTCCGGTGCCGACTTGCGAGGTGCCGGTGCTGTTTTCCGCCGAGTTGGCTGGGGGGCTGTTCGGCAGTTTCCTGTCGGCGATTTCCGGCGGCAGCCTGTATCGCAAGTCGTCGTTCCTTGAGGGCACTCTCGGTCAGAAGCTGTTTCCGGAGTGGCTGACCATCGACGAGCGTCCGCATCTGATGCGGGCGTTGGGCAGTGCGGCGTTCGATGGCGATGGCCTGGCAACCTATGCCAAACCGTTCGTCGAAAAAGGCGAGTTGGTGTCGTACATCCTCGGCACCTACTCCGGTCGCAAGCTCGGCATGCCGAGCACCGCCAATGCCGGGGGTGTGCACAACCTGTTCGTCACCCATGGCGATGAAGACCAGGCGGCCTTGCTGCGGCGCATGGGACGCGGGCTGTTGGTTACTGAGTTGATGGGCCAGGGACTGAACATGGTCACCGGCGATTATTCCCGGGGCGCGGCGGGTTACTGGGTCGAGAATGGCGAAATTCAGTTCGCGGTTCAGGAGGTGACCATCGCTGGCAACATGCGCGACATGTTCAAACAGATTGTCGCCGTGGGTAACGATCTTGAGTTGCGTAGCAACATTCGCACAGGTTCGGTGCTGATCGAGCGGATGACGGTGGCGGGTAGCTAAGCCAGGGCCGCTGTACAAAAAGGCGCGCCACCCAATGGGGGCACGCCTTTTTTATTGGCACAAACGCGGTGTATCTGATGCATTGCGATGATAGGGGTTGGGGCCGCTTCGCGCCCCAGCGGGAGCAAGCTCCCTCGCCACAAAATTACCGGGAAAGGATTCTGTAGCGGTTACTCGCCTTCATCGAAAAAGTTGTTGATCAACGCCACCAGCGCATTCAGCGCTTCCTGTTCCTGCTCGCCTTCTGTGCTCAAGTGGATCGTGGTGCCTTTGCCGGCGGCCAGCATCATCATCGCCATGATGCTTTTGCCATCGACCATGGACTCTGGCGTACGACCGGCCCGGATCTGGCACGGGAACTGACCCGCCACCCCAACGAATTTTGCAGAAGCGCGAGCATGCAGGCCCAGCTTGTTGATGATTTCGATTTCCAGAGCAGGCATCGCGGTGTGAATCCTTTAGCTGAGGTCGCGGTGGCGTACCTGGACGTTCTTCAGGGTTTTTTGCAGCGCCTGCCCCAGACGCTCGGTCAGGTACACGGAACGGTGATGTCCGCCAGTGCAGCCAATGGCAATGGTGACGTAGGCGCGGTTGCTGGCGGCAAAACGAGGCAGCCACTTTAGCAGGTATGTGGAAATGTCCTGGAACATCTCTTCGACATCCGGCTGTGCCGCCAGATATTCGGCAACCGGTTGATCGAGCCCGGACTGCTCGCGCAATTCCGGTTTCCAGTAAGGGTTGGGCAGGCAGCGCACATCGAACACCAGGTCGGCGTCCACCGGCATGCCACGCTTGAACCCGAAGGATTCCACCAGGAACGCAGTCCCCGGCTCGGGCTGATTCAACAGACGCAGTTTGATGGCGTCGCGCAGTTGGTACAGGTTCAGGCTGGTGGTGTTGATCTTGAGATCGGCGAGGTCGGCAATCGGCCCGAGCAGGTCGCTCTCGACGCTGATGGCTTCGGCCAGCGAGCGGTTGGCGTTGGTCAGGGGGTGACGTCGGCGGGTTTCCGAGAAGCGCTTGAGCAGGGTTTCTTCGTCGGCGTCCAGGTACAGCACATCGCACTGGATGTGGCGGTTGCGGACCTCTTCGAGCAGGTCGGGGAAGCGTGACAGGTGGCTGGGCAGGTTGCGCGCGTCAATGGAAACGGCGACCAGCGGCTGTAACAGCTCGGTATGAACCAGGGCGCGTTCGGCCAGCTCCGGCAGCAGGCCGGCAGGCAGGTTGTCGATACAGTAGTAGCCGTTGTCCTCAAGAACGTTGAGGGCGGTACTTTTACCTGAGCCGGAACGGCCACTGACGATGATCAAGCGCATGATTACTGACCGTTTTGCTCGTTCAGGACAACCTGATACAGGGCTTCGTTGCTTGCAGCACTACGCAGTTTTTCACGTACTTCCTTGCGGTCGAGCATGCTGGCGATCTGTCGCAGCAGCTCAAGGTGCGCATCGGTGGCGGCTTCCGGGACCAGCAGTACGAACAGCAGGTCAACCGGCGCGCCGTCGATGGCGTCGAAATCGATAGGGGCGTCCAGGTGCATCAATGCACTGATGGGCGAAACGCAGCCCTTGAGACGGCAATGTGGAATAGCGATGCCATTGCCAAAACCGGTGGAGCCGAGTTTTTCACGGGCAATCAGTGCCTCGAAGACATCTTGCATCTCCAGGGCCGGCACTTCGCGGGCGATCAGATTGGCAATTTGTTCGAGGGCTTTCTTTTTACTGCCTCCCGGCACGTTCACCAGGGAACGGCCGGGGGTCAGGATACTTTCAAGTCGGATCATGGGTTGGGAGTGTTAACGACCGGTTGCGCCCTGGAGGAGGCTCTGGGTCTTTTCCTTATGCTTTTTGAGTTGTTTATCCAGCTTGTCGGTGAGTGCGTCGATCGCGGCGTACATATCGGTATGTTCCGCGTTGGCGACCACTTCATTCCCGGGAATATGCAGCGTGGCTTCGATTTTCTGCTTCAGTTTTTCGACGGTCATCGTGACCTGCACATTAGTGATCTTGTCGAAATGTCGCTCCAATCGTTCGAGTTTTTCGCCGATGTAGGTGCGAAGAGGTTCGGTCACTTCCAGTTGGTGTCCACTGATGTTGACTTGCATACAGCTTCTCCTTCGTTGCCAGTGCATAAAGCGGTAGATCAGATGATCTACCACTGGAACGCTGTGGCGTGGCTCTACATCAACCGCTTGCGTTCGCTCGAAGGCGCGATCCCGAGGGATTCGCGGTACTTGGCGACGGTGCGGCGAGCCACCTGAATGCCTTGTGCCTCCAGTAAACCAGCGATCTTGCTGTCACTCAACGGCTTTTTCTGATTTTCCGCGGCAACCAGTTTTTTGATGATCGCCCGGATCGCCGTGGACGAGCATTCGCCGCCTTCGGAGGTGCTTACGTGACTGGAGAAAAAGTACTTCAGTTCATAAATGCCCCGGGGGGTGTGCATGAACTTCTGGGTGGTCACCCGTGAAATCGTCGACTCATGCATGCCGACCGCTTCGGCGATGTCATGCAGGACCAGCGGCTTCATGGCTTCGTCGCCGTACTCCAGAAAGCCGCGTTGATGCTCGACAATCTGGGTGGCAACCTTCATCAGGGTTTCATTGCGGCTTTGCAGGCTCTTGATGAACCAGCGGGCTTCCTGCAACTGATTGCGCATGAAGGTGTTGTCGGCGCTGGTGTCGGCGCGGCGCACGAAACCGGCGTACTGGGCGTTGACCCGCAGCCGTGGCACCGACTCCTGATTCAGCTCCACCAGCCAGCGCTCGTTGTCCTTGCGCACGATAACGTCAGGAACGACGTACTCGGCTTCGGTGGACTCGATCTGCGAGCCCGGGCGCGGGTTGAGGCTCTGGACCAGCTCGATGACCTGGCGCAGTTCATCTTCCTTGAGCTTCATGCGACGCATCAACTGGCTGTAGTCGCGGCTGCCAAGCAGGTCGATGTAATCAGTGACCAGGCGCTTGGCCTCGGCCAGCCAAGGTGTCTTGGCTGGCAACTGACGCAATTGCAGCAGCAGGCATTCACCCAGGTTGCGGGCGCCGATGCCGGCGGGCTCGAATTGCTGGATGCGGTGCAGGACGGCTTCGATTTCGTCCAGTTCGATGTCCAGTTCCGGGTCGAAGGCTTCGAGGATTTCCTCGAGGGTTTCGTCCAGGTAGCCCTGATTGTTGATGCAGTCGATCAGGGTCACGGCGATCAGGCGATCGGTGTCGGACATCGGGGCCAGGTTCAGTTGCCACAGCAAGTGGCTCTGCAGGCTTTCGCCGGCCGAGGTGCGGGTGGTGAAGTCCCACTCGTCATCATCATTGCTGGGCAGGCTGCTGGCGCTGGTCTGGTAAACGTCCTCCCACGCGGTGTCGACGGGGAGTTCGTTGGGGATGCGCTCGTTCCAGTCACCTTCATCGAGGTTATCAACCGTCGGAGCGCTTTCCTGGTAGGAGGGCTCCTGGATTTCAGTGTTGGGCTTTTGTTCGGCGTTGTCGGCCAAGGGGTCGGAATTGTCGAAGTCGTCGCCTTCTTCCTGGCGTTCGAGCATCGGATTGGACTCCAGGGCCTCCTGGATTTCCTGTTGCAGGTCCAGGGTCGACAATTGGAGCAGGCGGATGGCCTGTTGCAGCTGCGGTGTCATCGTCAGCTGCTGGCCCATTCTCAAGACTAGCGATGGTTTCATGGCAGGGGCTTAACACCTTATTCGCCGGCGCACATGCGCCATCCACTACAGGGCGCCGGGGCGCCAATCATAAGCAAATTATATGCCCGAAACTGAAGTGTTTGCCTAGAGCGTTGTAACAATAAAAACCTGCAAAGTTTTGTTGACAGGTTGCTCCGGCTGGCTCCCGAACATCTTTGAAGCGTCGTGTTTGCCTAGAGCGCTGTAACAATAAAAAAGAGTTGATTTTTTATCGAGATAAGCGCTCGTCGACTGCTCTGGCACCTCGGTGTCTTACAGGCGGAATTCGTGGCCCAGGTACACTTCCTTCACCAGGTCGTTAGCCAGGATGGTTTCAGCGTCGCCTTCGGCGATCAGTTGGCCGTCGTTGACGATATAGGCGGTTTCACAGATATCCAGGGTTTCACGGACGTTGTGGTCGGTGATCAGCACGCCAATGCCCTTGGCCTTGAGGTGGTGAATGATTTGCTTGATGTCGCCGACCGAAATCGGGTCCACGCCGGCGAAGGGTTCGTCGAGGAGGATGAATTTCGGGTTGGTGGCCAGGGCGCGGGCGATTTCCACGCGACGGCGCTCGCCACCGGACAGGCTCATGCCGAGGTTGTCGCGGATGTGGCTGATGTGGAATTCCTGCAGCAGGCTTTCCAGCTCCTTGCGACGACCGGCCTTGTCGAGTTCCTTACGGGTCTCGAGGATGGCCATGATGTTGTCGGCCACCGACAGTTTGCGGAAGATCGATGCTTCTTGCGGCAGGTAGCCGATACCGGCCTTTGCGCGGCCATGCATCGGCTGGTGGCTGACGTCCAGGTCATCGATCAGGACGCGGCCCTGCTCGGCCTGTACCAGGCCGACGATCATGTAGAAGCAGGTGGTCTTGCCGGCGCCGTTCGGGCCAAGCAGACCGACAATCTGACCGCTGTCGATGGACAGGCTGACGTCGCGCACGACCTGGCGGCTCTTGTAGCTCTTGGCCAGATGCTGAGCTTTCAGAGTTGCCATTACTGGGCCTTTTGCTCGTCGGTTTTCTTTTTCGGCTGGATCACCATGTCGATGCGCGGACGCGCCTCGGTGATCTTGCTGCCCGTGGCGCGACCGGCGCTGGCGAGCTTCTTGACCGTGTCGTAGACGATTTTTTCGCCCTGGGTGACGTTGTTGTCCTTGTCGACAACTTTGGCCTTGTCGATCAGTACGACGCGGTTTTGCGCGGCGTGATACTGGATCGTTACGCCCCAGCCCTGAACAGGCTTGGTATCGCCAGCTGTTTGCAATTGCTCGAAGTACGCCAGGTTGCCCACCGAGGTCACTACGTCGATGTCGCCGGTCGGGGTGCGGGTGATGGTAACGGTGTTGCCTGTCACCTTCATCGAGCCTTGGGTGATGATCACGTCACCCTTATAGGTAGCAATACCTTGCTTGTCGTCCAGTTGGGCATCGTCGGCCTGAATGCGGATAGGCTGCTGTTGATCTTCCGGCAGAGCCCAGGCGCTCACGCTTCCCAGTGCTGCGCCCAGACTGAGCAAAATCGGGAGGGTTTTAACGAGCCTCATACTGTCCTCTTACGTTCGATAGCAGGTGTATCCTGCTTTCTTTCAAATACGCCTTCATTCCCTTGCCAGTCGATACACCGCCAGCGCCGTCGATTCTAACGTCTTGCTCTGTCTGCGCATATTGCTGCTGCGGGAACACGGTCATGCGGGTGCTGGTGATCAGGGTTTTACGGTTTTTCTCGTCGAAGCGCGTGATGCGCACGTCATCGATCAGTTCGACCTGTGTGCCATCAGGGTTGACCTCGCCGTGCAAGCTCTGGACGTGCCACGGGAATTCAGTGCCGCGGAACACATTCAGGTCGGGGTTGGTCAGCAATGTCACCTCGGTCGCTTTCAGGTGCTCGACCTTGTCGGACACCAGATCATATTGCAGCTTGCCGTCCGGCAGGTACTGCACGCTGTGGGCGTTGATGGCGTAATAGTCGATCATGCTTTCATCGACCGGCGTTACCGGCTTGTCGAGGAAGCGTTCCGGGCTGATGTTCCAGTAGCCAACCGCGGCGAATATCGCCGCGATGCAACTGTACATCAGGGTGTTGCGAAACTTTTTGCTCAGCATAGTGGGCTCACAGGTACGCCGCATTGGCCGCATCGAGGCGGTCCTGGGCGCGCAGGATCAATTCGCAGAATTCGCGAGCGGCACCTTCGCCGCCACGGGCGAGGGTGATGCCGTGAGCGTGTTCACGCACGAAACTGGCAGCATTGGCCACCGCCATGCCCAGGCCGACGCGGCGAATCACCGGCAGGTCCGGCAGGTCATCGCCGAGGTAGGCCACCTGTTCATAGCTCAGGTTGAGTTGGGCCAGCAGTTCGTCGAGTACCACCAGTTTATCCTCGCGACCCTGATAGAGATGCGGGATGCCGAGGTTTTTGGCTCGTCGCTCGACCACCGGAGTCTTGCGGCCACTGATGATGGCGGTCTGCACGCCGGCGGCCATCAGCATCTTGATGCCCTGGCCGTCGAGTGTGTTGAACGTCTTGAATTCGCTGCCGTCTTCGAGGAAGTACAGGCGCCCGTCGGTCAACACGCCGTCGACATCGAACACAGCCAGCTTGATCTGTTTGCCGCGTTGCAGCAGGTCTGCACTCATTACATTACTCCCGCGCGAAGCAAGTCGTGCATGTTCAAGGCGCCGACCGGGCGGTCTTCACGGTCGACCACGACCAGCGCGTTGATTTTATGATCTTCCATGATTTTCAGCGCTTCGGCGGCGAGCATTTCGGCGCGGGCAGTCTTGCCGTGTGCAGTCATGACCTGGTCGATGGTAGCGCTATGGATGTCGATGCTACGGTCCAGCGTGCGACGCAAGTCACCGTCGGTAAAGATCCCGGCCAGCTTTCCATCGGCTTCCAGGACCACGGTCATGCCCAGGCCTTTGCGGGTCATTTCCATTAGTGCGTCCTTCAGCAGGGTGCCGCGCTGTACTTGCGGCAACTCTTGCCCAGCGTGCATGACATTTTCCACTTTCAGCAGCAGGCGTCGGCCCAGGGCGCCGCCGGGATGGGAAAAGGCGAAGTCTTCGGCGGTAAAGCCACGGGCTTCCAGCAGCGCGACGGCCAGGGCGTCGCCCATCACCAGGGCGGCGGTGGTCGACGAGGTGGGTGCCAGGTTCAACGGGCAGGCTTCGTGTTCGACGTGAACATTCAGGTTGACCTCGGCGGCCTTGGCCAGCGCGGAGTCAGGATTGCCGGTCACGCTGATCAACTGAATGCCCAGGCGCTTGATCAGAGGCAGCAGGGTCACGATTTCATTGGTGGAACCGGAATTCGAGAGCGCCAGAATGATGTCGTCGCGGGTAATCATGCCCATGTCACCGTGGCTGGCTTCAGCCGGGTGCACAAAAAATGCCGTGGTGCCGGTGCTGGCCAGGGTCGCGGCAATCTTGTTGCCGATGTGCCCCGACTTGCCCATGCCGACCACGACCACGCGGCCTTTGCTGGCCAGAATCATCTCGCAAGCGCGTACGAAATCTGCGTCGATGTGGGGTAGCAGGCCTTGCACGGCTTCTACCTCGAGGCGGATGGTGCGTTGTGCTGATTGAATCAGGTCGCTGGATTGGCTCATGTCAGAAATCGTATAGCCTGATGAAAAGGCGGCGATTATAGCGGTTATGATCGAATCCCTCACGCTAGTTCGTCGCGCATTGTCATCCGTGTTGCCGGAAACCTTCTAAACGGGGCTTTCAACCTGTCATGCAGTTGAACATGACTCGGCTTTGGCCTTGGGCGTGCAGCCTTTGCAGTGATATAGTTCGCCGCCAGTTCGGCCTGCCCGAGGAGGTATGTGCTTTCGTCAGAAAGCCAGGCGTCCGAGTGAGAGGTTGCATCGCAAGGAGTTTAGATGAGTGCCGATAACGCCTACGCGGTCGAGCTGAAGGGACTGTCCTTCAAGCGCGGTGCGCGCAGCATTTTCAATAATGTCGATATCCGTATCCCGCGCGGCAAGGTCACCGGCATCATGGGGCCTTCCGGGTGTGGCAAGACCACGCTTTTGCGTCTGATGGGCGCCCAGCTGCGGCCCACCAAGGGCGAAGTCTGGGTCAACGGTCAGAACCTGCCAAAACTGTCGCGCAGCGACCTGTTCGATGCGCGCAAGCATATGGGTGTGCTGTTTCAGAGCGGCGCACTGTTTACCGACCTCGATGTCTTCGAGAACGTCGCTTTTCCGCTGCGGGTTCACACGCAGCTGCCGGACGAAATGATCCGCGACATCGTCCTGCTGAAGCTGCAGGCCGTGGGCTTGCGCGGTGCTATCGAACTGATGCCCGACGAGCTTTCCGGCGGCATGAAGCGCCGTGTTGCGCTGGCCCGAGCGATCGCGCTCGATCCACAGATCCTCATGTACGACGAGCCCTTTGTCGGCCAGGACCCCATCGCAATGGGCGTTCTGGTGCGCCTGATTCGTTTGCTCAACGATGCGCTGGGCATCACCAGCATCGTGGTATCCCACGACCTGGCCGAGACCGCGAGCATTGCCGATTATATTTATGTGGTGGGCGATGGTCAGGTATTGGGGCAGGGCACGCCGGACGAGTTGATGAACTCGAATGAACCGCGCATTCGTCAGTTCATGACCGGTGAACCCGACGGCCCGGTTCCGTACCACTTTCCAGCGACGGATTACCGCGCAGATCTTCTGGGGAAGCGCTGATGCGCAGAATTTCATTAGTAGAACGCGTTCGCCGCTTCGGCCAGGCCGGCATCGATGTGTTGGCGGTGTTCGGGCGTTCGAGCTTGTTCCTGTTCCATGCCTTGCTTGGCCGGGGCGGAATCGGTGGCGGTTTCGGGCTGCTGGTCAAGCAGTTGCATTCGGTGGGCGTGATGTCCCTGGTGATCATCGTGGTCTCCGGGGTATTCATCGGCATGGTGCTGGCGCTGCAGGGCTTCAACATTCTTTCCAGCTATGGTTCAGAGCAGGCTGTCGGGCAGATGGTGGCGCTGACGCTGCTGCGTGAACTGGGGCCGGTGGTGACCGCCTTGCTGTTCGCCGGGCGCGCAGGTTCGGCGTTGACCGCCGAAATTGGCAACATGAAGTCCACCGAGCAGTTGTCCAGCCTGGAAATGATCGGGGTCGACCCGCTCAAGTACATCATCGCGCCACGCTTGTGGGCCGGTTTCATTTCCCTGCCGGTGCTGGCGATGATTTTCAGCGTCGTGGGTATCTGGGGCGGCTCGTGGGTAGCTGTCGACTGGCTGGGGGTCTATGAAGGCTCCTACTGGTCGAACATGCAGAACAGCGTGACGTTCACTGACGATGTGCTCAACGGGATCATCAAAAGTATCGTCTTTGCCTTTGTCGTGACCTGGATCGCCGTATTCCAAGGCTATGACTGCGAACCCACTTCCGAGGGGATCAGTCGTGCCACTACCAAGACCGTTGTGTATGCCTCGTTGGCAGTACTCGGCCTGGACTTTATTCTGACCGCCTTGATGTTTGGAGATTTCTGATGCAAAACCGCACCCTGGAAATCGGTGTCGGCCTTTTCTTGCTGGCTGGCATCCTGGCTTTGCTTTTGTTGGCGTTGCGGGTCAGTGGCCTGTCCCCGACTCCGAGCACCGACACGTATAAACTTTACGCCTACTTCGACAATATCGCCGGTTTGACGGTCAGAGCAAAGGTGACCATGGCCGGTGTGACCATCGGCAAGGTCACGGCCATCGATCTGGATCGCGACAGTTTCACCGGCCGGGTGACCATGCAGCTGGAAAAACGCATCGATAATCTGCCGGCGGACTCTACTGCATCTATCCTGACCGCTGGACTGTTGGGCGAGAAGTACATCGGTATCAGCGTGGGCGGGGAAGACACCCTGCTCAAGGATGGTGGAACCATCCATGACACGCAGTCATCGCTGGTGCTCGAAGACCTGATCGGTAAATTCCTGCTCAATACCGTTAGCAAAGAAGCTAAATGAGGAACTGTTAAATGATCTCTATCTTGCGACGTGGCCTTTTGGTATTGCTCGCGGCGCTGCCGCTGCTAGCCAACGCCGTGGCAGCCCCTTCGGCGCACGATCTGGTACAGGACACCACTAATCGGATGCTGGCCGATCTGGCGGCCAATAAAGAAAAGTACAAGCAGGATCCGAAAGACTTTTATGCGGCGCTGAACACCATCGTCGGGCCGGTTGTGGATGCCGAGGGTATTTCCAAGAGCATCATGACGGTCAAATACTCGAAGAAAGCATCCCCGGCGCAGATGAAGACCTTCGAAGAAAACTTCAAGAAGGGTCTGTTCCAGTTCTATGGCAATGCCTTGCTGGAGTACAACAACCAGGGCATCACCGTTGATCCGGCCAAAGACGAGTCGGGCGACCGTACCAGCGTTGGCATGACCGTCAAGGGCAGCAGCGGCGCGATCTATCCAGTGTCCTACACGCTGGAAAAGATCAACGGCGAGTGGAAACTGCGTAACGTCATCATCAACGGCATCAACATCGGCAAGCTGTTCCGCGATCAGTTCGCCGATGCGATGCAGCGCAATGGCAACGACCTGGACAAGACCATCAATGGTTGGGCCGGGGAAGTCGCCAAGGCCAAGGAAGCCACCGACAAGAAACCAGGGCAGTCAACCCAATGAGTGAGTCGGCAGTCCAGATGGACGAAGCGGGCGAGCTGCGACTCAGTGGCGTGCTGGATTACCGCACCGGCCCTGGCCTGCGTGAGCAGGGCAAGGCACTGATCAAGGCCAGCAAGGCTGCGGCGCTGGTGGTCGATTGCTCGGCGGTGACCAAGTCCAGCAGTGTCGGTTTGTCGTTGCTGCTGTGCTTCATCCGCGATGCGCAGGCGGCCGGCAAGGCCCTGAGCATCCGTGGGATGCCGGATGACATGCGTGAAATCGCTCAGGTCAGCGAGATGACCGAGCTGTTGGCGCATCCCTAACCCACATCTATAAAGAAGCCCCCCGTCCGAGTCCTGCTTGGCGGGGTTCGCAGGCGCGGGGCTTTTTTGTATGATGTCCGACCCGCGCGCACAGGGCGCCGATTGAGGTTGAGCATGCAGGCCAACGAAGTTAAGAGCTTTCTTGAAGGAAAGCTGCCCGGAACGAAAGTAGAAGTCGAGGGCGAAGGCTGCAATTTCCAGCTGAACGTGATTAGCGATGAACTGGCGGCATTGAGCCCGGTCAAGCGTCAGCAGCAGGTCTATGCCCATTTGAACCCGTGGATCGTCGATGGCAGCATCCATGCGGTCACTATGAAATTTTTCAGCCGCGCGGCCTGGGCCGAGCGCACCTGAGCCCAAGGGCGTCGAGATTCTTATGGATAAATTGATTATTACCGGTGGCGTTCGTCTTGATGGCGAAATCCGCATCTCCGGGGCAAAGAACTCTGCCCTGCCGATCCTGGCTGCCACCTTGCTGTGCGATGGCCCGGTGACCGTGGCCAACCTGCCGCACCTGCACGACATCACCACCATGATCGAGCTGTTCGGCCGCATGGGAATTGAGCCGGTGATCGACGAGAAACTCTCCGTCGAAATCGACCCGCGCACCATCAAGACCCTGGTCGCACCGTACGAACTGGTTAAAACCATGCGTGCGTCGATTCTGGTACTGGGCCCGATGGTTGCCCGTTTCGGTGAAGCCGAAGTCGCCTTGCCTGGCGGTTGCGCCATCGGTTCGCGTCCGGTTGACCTGCACATCCGTGGCCTGGAAGCCATGGGCGCAGTCATCGACGTCGAAGGCGGCTACATCAAGGCCAAGGCGCCTGAAGGCGGCCTGCGCGGTGCGCACTTCTTCTTCGATACCGTCAGTGTGACCGGTACCGAAAACATCATGATGGCCGCAGCGCTGGCCAAAGGCCGCAGCGTCCTGGCTAACGCCGCGCGCGAGCCTGAAGTGGTCGACCTGGCGAACTTCCTGAACGCCATGGGTGCCAAGGTTTCCGGCGCCGGCACCGACACCATCACCATCGACGGCGTCGAGCGTCTGCACACCACCACTTACAAGGTGATGCCGGACCGTATCGAAACCGGTACCTACCTGGTTGCCGCTGCCGTGACCGGCGGCCGCGTGAAGGTCAAGGACACCGATCCGACCATCCTCGAAGCCGTTCTGGAAAAACTCCGTGAGTCCGGTGCCGAAATCACCTGCGGTGAAGACTGGATCGAGCTGAACATGCACGGTAAGCGGCCGAAAGCCGTCAACGTGCGGACCGCTCCGTACCCGGCGTTCCCGACCGACATGCAGGCCCAGTTCATCTCCCTCAACGCCATTGCCGAAGGCACCGGTGCTGTGATCGAGACGATCTTCGAAAACCGCTTCATGCACGTCTACGAGCTGCACCGCATGGGCGCCAAGATCCAGGTCGAAGGCAACACTGCCATCGTCACCGGCACCGAAAAACTCAAGGGCGCGCCAGTGATGGCGACCGACCTGCGTGCTTCGGCCAGCCTGGTGATCTCGGCCCTGATCGCCGACGGCGACACCCTGATCGATCGCATCTACCACATAGACCGTGGCTACGAGTGCATCGAAGAAAAACTGCAGATGCTGGGCGCCAAGATCCGTCGCGTTCCGGGCTAGTACCTGCTGCATGGGCATAAGGACGTGCCCGTTGATTTGTTGAAGTCGAGCCGTTTTCGGCTCGATGTGTGTCCGGCGCCATTTGCGACCGGGCATGAGTACCTTGATAAGGACTGACGTTTCCCATGTTGACCATCGCACTGTCCAAGGGCCGCATCCTTGACGACACCCTGCCGCTTCTGGCTGAAGCGGGCATCGTGCCGACCGAGAATCCGGACAAGAGCCGCAAGCTGATCATTCCCACGACCCAGGAAGATGTACGCCTGCTGATCGTGCGTGCCACCGATGTGCCGACCTACGTCGAACATGGTGCTGCCGACCTCGGTGTCGCCGGTAAAGATGTGCTGATGGAATATGGCGGCCAGGGTCTGTACGAGCCACTGGACCTGCAAATTGCCCAGTGCAAGTTGATGACGGCCGGCAAGGTCGGTGCGGTCGAGCCCAAGGGTCGTCTGCGCATCGCCACCAAGTTCGTCAACGTTGCCAAGCGTTATTACGCTGAACAGGGTCGTCAGGTCGACATCATCAAGCTGTACGGCTCGATGGAGCTGGCACCGCTGATCGGCCTTGCCGACAAGATCATCGACGTGGTCGACACCGGTAACACGCTGCGGGCCAACGGCCTGGAGCCACAGGATTTCATTGCTGCCATCAGCTCCCGGCTGATCGTCAACAAAGCTTCGATGAAGATGCAGCACGCCCGTATCCAGGCGTTGATTGACACCCTGCGCAAGGCAGTGGAGTCTCGACACCGCGGCTGATTCACCTGCGCGACGTTAAGTCGCGCCCGTCTATCCGCCTCATAGCCAGAATTCTCAGGTGCCCAAGCGGAAACGACTGCTAAGTTAGGGCGCCTGAGTTTTTGCCATTCCTATGAGGTTCTCGCTATGACCGCACCGACTGCAATTCGCCGACTCAACGCTGCTGACCCGGATTTCGCGCATCATCTGGATCATCTGCTGAGCTGGGAAAGTGTGTCTGACGACTCGGTCAATCAGCGGGTGCTGGACATCATCAAGGCCGTGCGTGAGCGTGGTGACGCGGCACTGGTGGACTTTACCCGCCAGTTCGACGGCCTGGATGTGAAATCCATGGCCGACCTGATCCTGCCGCGCGAGCGTCTGGAGCTGGCGCTCACCCGCATCTCCGTGCCTCAGCGTGAAGCCCTGGAAGTTGCCGCCGCTCGTGTGCGCAGCTACCACGAAAAACAGAAGCAGGATTCCTGGAGCTACACCGAGGCCGACGGCACGGTGCTGGGCCAGAAAGTCACGCCGCTGGACCGCGCCGGTCTGTACGTGCCAGGCGGCAAGGCGTCGTACCCGTCGTCGGTGTTGATGAACGCGATTCCGGCCAAGGTCGCCGGCGTCACCGAAGTGGTCATGGTCGTGCCAACCCCGCGCGGTGAAATCAACGAGCTGGTGCTGGCCGCTGCCTGCATCGCCGGTGTCGACCGCGTGTTCACCATCGGTGGCGCTCAAGCCGTTGCCGCATTGGCTTACGGCACCGAAAGCGTGCCGAAGGTCGACAAGGTCGTCGGTCCGGGCAACATCTATGTCGCCACCGCCAAGCGCCACGTGTTTGGCCAGGTCGGTATCGACATGATCGCCGGTCCCTCCGAGATCCTCGTGGTGTGCGACGGCCAGACCGATCCGGACTGGATCGCCATGGACCTGTTCTCCCAGGCCGAGCACGACGAAGATGCCCAGGCGATTCTGGTCAGCCCCGACGCCGAGTTCCTCGACAAGGTCGCCGCTAGCATCGCCAAGCTGATGCCGACCATGGAGCGCGCCGCGATCATCGAAACCTCGATCAATGGCCGTGGTGCACTGATCAAGGTGCGCGACATGGAGCAAGCCATCGAAGTGGCTAACCGTATCGCGCCGGAGCACCTCGAATTGTCCGTTGCCGATCCACAAGCCTGGCTGCCGCAAATCCGCCACGCCGGCGCGATCTTCATGGGCCGTCACACCTCCGAAGCCCTCGGCGACTACTGTGCAGGTCCCAACCACGTGTTGCCGACTTCCGGCACCGCCCGTTTCTCCTCTCCGCTGGGTGTGTACGACTTCCAGAAACGTTCGTCGATCATTTTCTGTTCCGAGCAGGGCGCTTCCGAGTTGGGCAAAACCGCTTCCGTGCTGGCCCGAGGCGAGTCGCTGACCGCCCATGCCCGCAGCGCCGAATACCGCATCGTTGACGACAAGCAGGTGAAATGAACATGAGTAAATTCTGGAGCCCGTTCGTCAAAAATCTGGTGCCTTACGTGCCGGGCGAACAGCCGAAACTGGCGAAACTGGTGAAGCTCAACACCAACGAAAACCCGTACGGCCCATCGCCAAAAGCCCTCGCGGCGATGCAAACCGAACTCAATGACAACCTGCGTCTGTACCCGGACCCGAACAGCGACCTGCTCAAGCAAGCCGTTGCCAGGTACTACGGCGTGCAAGGCAATCAGGTGTTCCTCGGCAACGGTTCCGATGAAGTGCTGGCGCACATCTTCCACGGTTTGTTGCAACACGATCAGCCGCTGCTGTTCCCGGACATCAGCTATAGCTTCTACCCGGTCTACTGCGGGTTGTACGGCATCAAGTTCGACGCGGTGCCGCTGGACGAGCAGTTCCAGATCAACCCGGCGGACTACGCCAGGCCGAACGGCGGGATCATCTTCCCCAACCCGAACGCCCCGACCGGCTGCCTGTTGGCGCTGGAGGCGGTGGAGCAGATTCTCAAGGCCAGCCCGGATTCCGTGGTGGTGGTCGACGAGGCCTACATCGATTTTGGCGGCGAGACGGCAATCTCCCTGGTGGACCGCTATCCGAACCTGCTGGTGACCCAGACCCTGTCCAAGTCCCGTTCCCTGGCCGGTCTGCGGGTGGGTCTGGCGGTCGGCCATCCGGACCTGATCGAGGCGCTGGAGCGGATCAAGAACAGCTTCAACTCCTATCCGCTGGATCGCATGGCGAATG
This sequence comes from Pseudomonas sp. P4_B4, assembly GCF_056402255.1. Taxonomy (NCBI): domain Bacteria; kingdom Pseudomonadati; phylum Pseudomonadota; class Gammaproteobacteria; order Pseudomonadales; family Pseudomonadaceae; genus Pseudomonas; species Pseudomonas sp. P4_B4. The sequence goes on along the minus strand of NZ_JBFUHS010000012.1, from coordinate 130,222 downwards.
TCGGCGCTGCCGCCGCGTTCGAGGATCGCGAGTATTTCGACAAGACCTGCCGGTTGGTGATCGAGCATCGCGAGAAGGTCGTTGCACAGCTAAAGGAGAAGGGTTTTGAAGTGCTGCCATCGGCGGCGAACTTCATTTTCGCCCGTCACCCCCGGCACGATGCGGCGGGGCTTGCGGCGAAGTTGCGCGAGCAAGGCGTGATCGTCCGGCACTTCAAGCAGGAGCGGATTGCCCAATTCCTGCGGATCTCCATCGGCACGCCTGAGCAGAATCAGGCGCTGATCGACGGCCTCGGCGACCTGTAAACCACCGCTGACCCCTGTAGGAGCAAGCTCGCTCCTACAGGGGCTTGTCTCAGCGGCTTACTCTTCTTCTTTCTCTTTGACCGGTGCCGGCGGCGGACGCAATCCGACTTCCGCCGTCAGCTTGAGCTCCTTGCCGTTGCGCATCACCTGGATCGCGACTTTGTCGGTCGGCTTGATCCGCGCCACCTGATTCATCGAGCGACGGCCATCACCGGCCGGTTCGCCATCGATGGCAAGAATCACATCACCCAGTTGCAGGCCGGCCTTCTGTGCCGGACCATCGCGGAAAATCCCCGCCACGACAATGCCAGGGCGCCCGGACAAGCCGAACGACTCGGCCAGTTCCTGGGTCAGCGGCTGCACTTCGATACCCAGCCAGCCACGAATCACCTGGCCGTGCTCGATGATCGACTTCATTACTTCCATGGCCAGCTTCACCGGGATCGCGAAACCAATACCCTGGGAGCCCCCGGACTTGGAAAAAATAGCAGTGTTGATGCCGGTCAGGTTGCCGATGGCATCCACCAGCGCACCGCCTGAGTTGCCCGGGTTGATCGCCGCATCGGTCTGGATGAAGTCTTCGTAGTTGTTCAGGCCCAGTTGGTTGCGCCCGGTGGCGCTGATGATGCCCATGGTTACGGTCTGGCCGACGCCGAACGGGTTGCCGATGGCCAGCGCGACGTCGCCGATGCGGATGTTGTCGGAGCGCCCCACGGTGATCGACGGCAGGTTTTTCAGGTCGATTTTCAGCACCGCGAGGTCAGTCTCCGGGTCGCTGCCGATCACCCGTGCCAGGGTTTCCCGGCCGTCCTTGAGCGCCACCACGATCTGGTCGGCGCCGCTGGTCACGTGGTTGTTGGTCAGGATGTAGCCTTCCGGGCTCATGATCACGCCGGAACCGAGGCTCGACTCCATGCGTTTCTGCTTGGGCGAGTTATCGCCGAAGAAGCGACGGAACTGCGGATCTTCGAACAACGGATGGTTGGGTTTGTTGATGACTTTGGTGGTGTACAGGTTCACCACCGACGGCGCCGCGGTGGATACCGCTTCGGCATAAGACACCGGGCCCTGCTGCATGCTGGTGGTTTGCGGCGCTTGTTGCAGATTCACGTCGAGGCTCGGGAGCCCGACCCACTGTGGGTAACGCTGGATAATCAAAAGAGCGACAAGCACGCCGGCCAACAGCGGCCAGCCGGAAAAACGCAGCGCCTTGAGCATTAAGCACTTCCTGAGAGAGTTGCAGGCGGTATGAGACCGCTCATAATGACGCGCATTATACGAGGCCGCACGCGCCTCTGAACGGGATATTTAGGAGTCTTTCATGGCCGTCGCCCTGAGCACCCTGGTCGAAGAAGCCGACCGTTACCTCAACAGCGCCAAAATCGCCGATTACTGCCCCAATGGCTTGCAAGTCGAGGGGCGGCCGCAAGTGATGCGCATTGTCAGTGGCGTCACCGCCAGCCAGGCCTTGCTCGATGCGGCCGTGGAGGCCAACGCCGACCTGGTGCTGGTGCATCACGGCTACTTCTGGAAAGGCGAGAACCCGTGCATCACCGGCATGAAACAGCGCCGTCTGAAGACCCTGCTCAAGCACGATATCAGCCTGTTGTCCTATCATCTGCCGCTGGACCTGCACCCGGACGTCGGCAATAACGTGCAGCTCGCGCGGCAGCTCGACATCACCGTCGAAGGTCCGCTGGACCCGGACAACCTGAAGATTGTCGGCCTGGTCGGCTCGCTGAACGAGCCGATGATGCCCCGGGATTTCGCCCGCCGCGTCCAGGAAGTGATGGGGCGTGAGCCGCTGTTGATCGAAGGCAGCGCCATGGTCCGCCGTGTCGGCTGGTGCACCGGTGGTGGCCAGGGTTACATCGATCAGGCCATTCTGGCCGGCGTCGATCTGTACCTCAGTGGCGAGGCTTCCGAGCAAACTTTCCACAGTGCCCGGGAAAACGACATCAGCTTCATTGCCGCCGGTCATCATGCCACCGAGCGCTACGGCGTTCAGACGCTGGGGGATTATCTGGCGCGGCGCTTTGCGCTGGAGCACATCTTCATCGATTGCCCGAATCCGATCTGATGCGGTGAACACCGCGATTCAACTGTAGGAGCGAGCCTGCTCGCGAAAGCGATGTATCAGTCGACATCTATGTCAAAGGTAAGTCAGTCATCGCGAGCAGGCTCGCTCCCACAGGGATCCAAGAGCCCAAACAGGCAGGCATATTCATATGCTCTTTCGATCTAGTTGGCGTCCTGATTAGAAGAGGTCGCTGTGCTAGGATTCCCCGCTCGAACACGGCCCGCTGGCCGTCCATAAGATCGTTTTCGTGAGTAGCCATGGTCGACAAACTGACGCATCTGAAACAGCTGGAGGCGGAAAGCATCCACATCATCCGCGAGGTCGCCGCCGAGTTCGATAACCCGGTGATGCTGTACTCCGTCGGTAAAGACTCCGCCGTGATGCTGCACCTTGCGCGCAAGGCATTCTTCCCGGGCAAACTGCCGTTCCCTGTGATGCACGTCGACACCCAGTGGAAGTTCAAGGAAATGTACGCGTTCCGCGACCGCATGGTCGAAGAACTGGGCCTTGACCTGCTGGTGCACGTGAATCCCGAGGGTGTTGCGCAGGGTATCAACCCGCTGACCCATGGCAGTGCCAAGCACACCGACATCATGAAAACCGAAGGCCTCAAGCAGGCCCTCGACAAGTACGGTTTCGATGCCGCTTTCGGTGGTGCCCGTCGCGACGAAGAGAAGTCCCGTGCCAAAGAGCGCGTGTATTCCTTCCGCGACACCAAGCACCGCTGGGACCCGAAAAACCAGCGTCCCGAGTTGTGGAACGTCTACAACGGCAAGGTCAACAAGGGCGAGTCGATCCGCGTTTTCCCGTTGTCGAACTGGACCGAACTGGACATCTGGCAGTACATCTACCTTGAAGGCATCCCGATTGTGCCGCTGTATTTCGCCGCCGAGCGCGACGTCATCGAGATGAATGGCACCTGGATCATGATCGACGACGAACGCCTGCTCAATCACCTGAGCGATGAAGACAAGGCGCGCATCGTCAAGAAGAAGGTCCGTTTCCGTACGCTGGGCGACTACCCGTTGACCGGTGCGGTCGAGTCCGAGGCCACCAGCCTGACCGACATCATTCAGGAAATGCTCCTGACGCGAACTTCCGAACGCCAGGGCCGGGTCATCGATCACGATGGCGCAGGCTCGATGGAAGAAAAGAAACGTCAGGGTTATTTCTAAGGGGCTGTCATGTCGCACGTATCTGATTTGATCAGCGAGGACATCCTCGCCTACCTGGGCCAGCACGAACGCAAGGAAATGCTGCGCTTTCTGACCTGTGGCAACGTCGACGACGGCAAGAGCACCCTGATCGGGCGCCTGCTGCACGACTCCAAGATGATCTACGAAGATCATCTGGAAGCCATCACCCGCGACTCGAAAAAAGTCGGCACCACTGGCGATGACATCGACCTGGCATTGCTGGTCGACGGCCTGCAGGCCGAGCGCGAGCAAGGCATCACCATTGATGTTGCCTACCGGTATTTCTCCACCGCAAAACGCAAATTCATCATCGCCGATACTCCCGGCCATGAGCAGTACACCCGCAACATGGCCACCGGTGCATCCACCTGTGACCTGGCGATCATCCTGGTCGACGCCCGTTACGGCGTGCAAACCCAGACCCGTCGCCACAGCTTCATTGCCTCGTTGCTGGGCATCAAGCACATCGTTGTCGCCATCAACAAGATGGACCTCAACGGCTTCGACGAAAACGTGTTCGAGTCGATCAAGGCCGATTACCTGAAGTTCGCCGAAGGCATCGCGTTCAAGCCGACCACCATGGCGTTCGTACCGATGTCGGCGCTCAAGGGCGACAACGTAGTGAACAAGTCCGAGCGCTCGCCGTGGTACACCGGCCAGTCGCTGATGGAAATCCTCGAAACCGTCGAAATCGCCAGCGACCGCAACTACACCGACCTGCGTTTCCCGGTGCAGTACGTCAACCGTCCGAACCTGAACTTCCGTGGTTTCGCCGGCACCCTGGCCAGTGGCGTCGTGCACAAGGGCGACGAAGTCGTGGTGCTGCCGTCGGGCAAGAGCAGTCGCGTGAAATCCATCGTCACCTTCGAAGGTGAGCTGGAGCATGCAGGTCCGGGTCAAGCGGTGACGCTGACCATGGAAGACGAGATCGATATCTCCCGCGGCGACTTGCTGGTGCATGCCGACAACCAGCCGCAAGTGACTGACGGCTTCGATGCCATGCTGGTGTGGATGGCCGAAGAGCCGATGCTGCCGGGCAAGAAATACGACATCAAGCGCGCTACGACGTACGTGCCGGGTTCGATCACCAGCATTGTCAACCGCGTTGACGTGAACACCCTGGAAGAAGGCCCTGCCAGTGCCTTGCAGCTGAACGAGATCGGTCGGGTCAAGATCAGCCTCGATGCAGCCATCGCGCTGGACGGTTACGCGAGCAACCGCACCACCGGTTCGTTCATCGTCATCGATCGTTTGACCAATGGCACCGTCGCCGCCGGCATGATCATCGCTCAACCAGTGGCGCACGGCAGTAGCACGCATCACGGCAAACTCGCGCACGTCGCCACCGAAGAACGCGCCCAGCGCTTCGGCCAGCAACCGGCCACCGTGTTGTTCAGCGGCTTGTCCGGCGCGGGCAAAAGCACGCTGGCCTACGCGGTTGAACGCAAGCTGTTCGACCTGGGCCGTGCAGTGTTCGTGCTCGATGGCCAGAGCCTGCGTCACGACCTGAACAAAGGTCTGCCACAGGATCGCGCCGGGCGTACCGAGAACTGGCGTCGTGCGGCGCACGTTGCGCGTCAGTTCAACGAAGCTGGTCTGCTGACCCTCGCTGCCTTCGTTGCCCCGAGTGCCGAAGGTCGTGAACAGGCTCGTGAGCTGATCGGAAAAGAGCGTCTGCTGACGGTCTACGTCCAGGCTTCGCCGACGGTTTGCGCGGAGCGTGATCCGCAAGGTTTGTACGCGGCGGCCGGGGATAACATCCCGGGCGAGTCGTTCCCGTACGACGTGCCGCTGGATGCCGACCTGGTGATCGACACCCAGTCCGTGTCGCTGGAAGACGGCGTCAAGCAAGTGCTGGGTCTGCTGCGTGAGCGTGGTGCGATCTAAGCCTTAGCCGTAAATGAAAAACCCGCCGATGAGTGATCATCGGCGGGTTTTTTTGTATTTGGTAATCAGTCAAAACAAACACCAAACCTGTGCGAGCTTGCTCGCGATAGCGGCGGATCAGTCGACATCAATATTGAATGTCAGCCAGCAATCGCGAGCAGGCTCGCTCCCACAGGGGATTAGTGTTTTCCTGGATACTCGCGATGCATCTGCGCAAGCAGAGCATCCTTGTCCTGCCACAACTGATTGATCCAGCCCTGAAACTGCAGGCGGTATTCACCGTCCTGGTCATAGTTCTTGCCAATGAACTGCGGCGGAATCTTCAGCTCTTCAAAGTGCACCACCACGTCCGCAACGTTCCCGCACAGCAAGTCCCAGAAACCCGGGCGCCCGGCAGGGTAGTGGATGGTCACGTTGACCAGGGATTCAAGCTGCTCGCCCATCGCATCCAGCACAAAGGCAATGCCGCCGGCCTTGGGCTTGAGCAGGTACTTGAAGGGTGACTGCTGTTGCTTGTGTTTGCCCTCGGTGAAGCGTGTGCCTTCGACGAAGTTGAAAATGCCCACCGGGTTGTCGCGGAATTTCGCACAGGTCTTGCGGGTGGTTTCCAGGTCCTTGCCTTTCTTTTCCGGGTGCTTCTCCAGATAGGCCTTGGAGTAGCGCTTCATGAACGGAAAGCCCAGCGCCCACCAGGCCAGACCGATCACCGGGACCCAGATCAGCTCCTGCTTGAGAAAGAACTTCAGCGGTTGAATGCGCCGGTTGAGCACGTATTGCAGCACCAGGATGTCGACCCAGCTCTGGTGGTTGCTGGTGATCAGGTACGAGTGCTGATAGTCGAGGCCTTGCAGGCCGCTGATGTGCCAGCGTGTGCGGCGCACCAGGTTCATCCAGCCTTTGTTGAGGCTGATCCAGGCTTCGTGGGTATGGTTCATCAGCCAGCCCGCGAGGCGCTGGGTGAGGGCGAACGGCAATACCTTGACGAGCGCCACGCAGAACAGGAACGAGCAGAGCAAAATCGTGTTCAGCACCAACAGCAGCGAGGCGATCACGCCCCGCAGCGGGGCGGGTAGGAAGTCCAGCATTTACACATCCATAGGTCGGTTGGCGGCTTGGATCGCAGTCAAGGCGATGGTGTAGACAATGTCATCGACCTGCGCGCCGCGCGGCAAATCGTTCACCGGTTTGCGCAAGCCTTGCAGCATTGGCCCGAGGCTGACGCAGTCGGCGCTGCGCTGTACGGCTTTGTGCGTGGTATTGCCGGTGTTGAGGTCGGGGAATACGTACACCGTGGCACGACCGGCCACCTGACTGTTCGGCGCCAGTTGCCGGGCCACGCTTTCGTTGGCGGCGGCGTCGTACTGCAGGGGGCCGTCGATCAGCAGCGAGTGCTGTTGTTCGTGGGCGAGCAGAGTCGCCTCGCGGACCTTCTCGACTTCTTCGCCGCTGGCCGACTCGCCGCTGGAGTAGCTGATCATCGCCACCCGTGGCGTGATGCCGAAGGCGGCGGCCGAGTCAGCGCTTTGCAGGGCGATCTCGGCCAGTTCGCTGGCGCTTGGGTGCGGGTTCATCACGCAGTCGCCGTAGACCAGCACCTCTTCCGGAAACAGCATAAAGAACACCGACGACACCAGGGTGCAGCCCGGCGCGGTTTTAATCAGCTGAAGGGCCGGGCGGATGGTGTTGGCAGTGGTGTTGATCACGCCCGAGACGAGGCCGTCGACTTCATCCAGAGCCAGCATCATGGTGCCGATCACCACGGTGTCTTCCAGTTGTTGCTCGGCCATCGGCGCATTGAGGCTTTTGCTTTTGCGCAGCGCGACCATCGGCTCGACGTAACGCTCACGGATCAAGTCCGGGTCGATGATTTCCAGGCCTGGTGGCAACTCGATACCCTGGGCGCGTGCGACGGCCTGCACGTCCTCGGGCTTGGCCAGCAATACACAGCGAGCGATGCCGCGGGCCTGGCAGATCGCGGCGGCCTGCACGGTCAGCGGCTCGCTGCCTTCGGGCAATACGATGCGCTTGTTGGCCGCCTGGGCGCGCTGGATCAATTGATAGCGGAACACCGCTGGCGACAAACGCATCTCGCGCGGTGTACCGCAGCGCTGATGCAACCAGTTGGCATCGAGGTGGCTGGCGATGAAATCGGTGATGATTTCAGCGCGCTCGCGGTCGTCGATGGGGATTTCCTTGTTCAGGCCATTGAGTAGGTTGGCGGTGTCGTAGGAGCCAGTACTCACCGACAGCACCGGTAACCCGGCCTGCAGGGCGCCGCGGCACAGGTCCATGATGCGTGGGTCGGGCAGGGTGTCGCTGGTCAGCAGCAGACCGGCCAGCGGCACGCCGTTCAATGCCGCGAGGCTGACGGCGAGGATGATGTCGTCGCGGTCGCCGGGGGTCACCACCAGCACGCCGGGCTTGAGCAACTCCACGGTGTTGCGCATGGTGCGGGCGCAAATGATGATCTTGGTCATGCGCCGGGTTTCGTAATCACCGGCGTTGAGCACTTGCGCGCCCATCAGGTCGGCGACGTCGCGGGTGCGCGGGGCGTTCAGTTCCGGCTGGAACGGAATGCAGCCGAGCAAGCGGAAATCGCCGCTGCGCAGCAACGGCGAATGCTCCTTCAGGCGCGTGGCGAAAGCCTCCATGCTTTCGTCGGTCTTGACCTTGTTGAGGATCACGCCGAGGACTTTCGGGTCTTTCGGACCGCCGAACAATTGCGCCTGCAACTCGACGCGGCCGGAGAGTTCGGTCAGCACTTCGTTTTCCGGCGCCGAGACCAGGATCACCTCGGCGTCGAGGCTCTTGGCCAGGTGCAGGTTGACCCGCGCGGCGTAACTGGCGCTGCGGGTCGGCACCATGCCTTCGACGATCAGCACGTCCTTGCCGATGGCCGCCTGCTGATAAAGGGCGATGATTTCTTCGAGCAATTCATCGAGCTGGCCGTCGCCGAGCATGCGCTCGACATGGGCCAGGCCCAGTGGCTGAGGTGGTTTCAAGCCGTGGGTACGCGCCACCAGTTCGGTGGAACGTTCCGGGCCCGTGTCGCCCGGATGCGGCTGGGCAATCGGTTTGAAAAAACCGACCTTGAGGCCGGCGCGCTCAAGGGTGCGCACCAGCCCGAGGCTGATGGAGGTCAGACCTACACCAAAATCGGTGGGCGCGATAAAAAAAGTTTGCATGCGGATTCTCTGAAGGAGCATGGCAATGGTGTCAGCTTATATTTGGCCGACTACCGAAATTCAGTCGCCAAGGTTATCGCTAACCGAGCCTTGTGCGCACCAACCGCAGGCAAAGGGTTGGCCTATTTTTTCCTGGCGCTGCACAGGGTCCATGACCCAGGCGCGGGATTGCCAGGGTGGCTGGTGCCGCAGGTGTTGGGTGTGGCCGCAGGAAAGCTCGGCCACCCAGTGTCCGTCCTCGTCCTGATGGAAGCCTGTGACCGTCGAATCCCGTCTGTCCGGGTTGTGTTCGCTTTCGGACGATTGCTTCGCTAAACTTGGCCTTTCAATCTTCTTATGCAAAAGGTCTCGCCCCATGCTGATCGCCGCCAATAAGGCTGTCTCCATCGACTATACCCTGACTAACGACGCTGGTGAGGTCATCGACAGCTCCGCCGGCGGCGCGCCGCTGGTCTACCTGCAAGGCGCAGGCAACATCATCCCGGGCCTGGAAAAGGCTCTGGAAGGCAAGACTGTCGGCGACGAGCTGACCGTAGCCGTTGAACCGGAAGACGCTTACGGCGAGTACGCTGCCGAACTGGTCAGCACCCTGAGCCGCAGCATGTTCGAAGGCGTCGACGAGCTGGAAGTGGGCATGCAGTTCCACGCTTCCGCTCCGGACGGGCAGATGCAGATCGTGACCATCCGTGATCTGGACGGCGACGACGTGACCGTCGACGGCAATCACCCGTTGGCTGGTCAACGCCTGAATTTCCAGGTCAAGATCATCGACATCCGTGACGCCAGCCAGGAAGAAATCGCTCATGGCCACGTCCATGGCGAAGGTGGCCATCACCACTGATTTCTGCGCTAAGCTCAGATAACTGGAGAGGCGCCCTGTGGGCGCCTTTTTAGTCTGCGGCTGTCCCTGACGACACCGCCAAGTGGCTGTTTCGAGAAGAACACGGGAATCTGGAGTACGCCATGAGTGCTTTTCACGACCTTAAATTGACAGCCCTGGATGGACAGGAGCTACCTCTGGCGCCTTTCAAGGGCCAAGTCGTACTGGTGGTCAACGTCGCCTCCAAATGCGGCTTGACCCCGCAGTACGCGGCGCTGGAAAACCTTTACCAGCTATACAAGGGCAAAGGCTTCAGCGTGCTGGGCTTGCCGTGCAACCAGTTTGCCGGGCAGGAACCGGGGACCGAACAAGAGATCAAGGATTTCTGCAGCCTCAACTATGGCGTGACCTTTCCGTTGTCCAGCAAGCTGGAAGTCAACGGGCATGAACGTCATCAGTTGTACCGCTTGCTGGCGGGCGAGGGCGCGGAATTTCCCGGCGACATCACCTGGAACTTCGAGAAGTTCCTGCTGGGCAAGGACGGCCGTGTACTGGCTCGGTTCTCGCCACGTACGGCGCCGGATGATCCGACCATCGTTCACGCGATTGAAAAAGCGCTGAGCTGAACCACAAAAATCGCAGCCATCGAGCTGCGATTTTTTATGCCTGCCTTTTGACCCTTAATCATTCTGATCAATAGTGCTATCGCGCTGACGGTACTGCGCATATTATCGCCGTCATATTAATTGTGCCTGTCGATAACGTTTTCGTGGAGCGTCCCATGCCCGTCAAAGCCCTGTTCAAACCGTTCCACCTCGGCACCCTCGAACTGCCGACCCGCGTCGTCATGGCGCCGATGACCCGCTCCTTTTCCCCGGGCGGCGTGCCTAACTCCAAAGTGATCGAATACTACCGTCGTCGCGCCGCTGCGGGCGTCGGCCTGATCATTACCGAAGGCACCACCGTCGGTCACAAGGCGTCCAATGGCTATCCGAACGTTCCGCATTTCTATGGTGAAGCAGCCCTGTCCGGCTGGAGGATAGTCGTCGATGCCGTTCACGCCGAAGGCGGCAAGATCGTTCCGCAGCTGTGGCACGTGGGCAGCGTGCGCCGTATCGGCACCGAGCCGGACGCCAGCGTGCCAGGTTATGGCCCGTCGGAAAAAGTGAAGGAAGGTCAGGTCGTGGTGCACGGCATGACCAGACAAGACATCCAGGATGTAATCGCTGCGTTTGCCCAAGCCGCCAAGGATGCCCAGAGCATCGGCATGGACGGCGTGGAAATCCACGGTGCCCACGGTTACCTGATTGACCAGTTCTTCTGGGAAGGCAGCAACCAGCGTACCGACGAATACGGCGGCAGCCTGGCTAACCGTTCGCGCTTCGCCATTGAATTGATTCAGGCCGTGCGTGCCGCGGTCGGTGAAGGTTTCCCGATCATCTTCCGTTTCTCCCAGTGGAAGCAGCAGGACTACACAGCGCGTCTGGTGCAAACCCCGGAAGCCTTGGGCGAGTTCCTCAAGCCGTTGGCGGATGCGGGTGTGGATATTTTCCACTGTTCGACCCGCCGCTTCTGGGAGCCTGAGTTCGACGGTTCCGAGCTGAACCTGGCCGGCTGGACCCGCCAACTCACCGGCAAGCCAACCATCACCGTGGGCAGCGTCGGCCTGGACGGCGAGTTCCTGCAGTTCATGGTCAACACCGACAAGGTCGCGCAACCGGCCAGCCTGGAAAAACTGCTGGAACGCCTGAACAACGATGAGTTCGACCTGGTGGCGGTCGGTCGCGCGTTGCTGGTGGACCCGGACTGGGCACAGAAAGTGCGCGACGGCCGTGAGGAAGACATTCTGCCGTTCAGCCGCGAAGCGTTGATGACGCTGGTTTAAGCGACGACCGGGAAGGCCTCATCGCGAGCAGGCTCGCTCCCACAGGGGATTTGTGTAAGACACAGAACCAATGTGCGAGCCTGCTCGCGAAAACTGACTCAAGAGCACTGCAAAATCAGGGAACAATCGGTGCATTCGGCACCACCATCTCCCCGGCACACGCCCCGCGCAACTGTCCCTCGAACTGTTCGATAATCGTCGCCCAACCCTGGCGACTGGCATGCTGGCGCGCATTGAGGCGCACATTGCGCAAGGCTTCCCTTTCCTCCAGCAGCCATGCCGCTGCATCGCAGAACGCCTCTTCATCTCCCGGCATTGCCAGTACGCCGTTGTAGCCATGACGAATATGCTGGGCCGCCGCTGCCTGGTCGTAGGCGACCACGCCAAGCCCCGAAGCGAGTGCTTCAAGCACCACATTGCCGAAGGTTTCGGTCAGGCTCGGAAACAGAAACACGTCCCCCGAGGCGTAGTGACAGGCCAGGGCTTCACCCCGTTGCGTGCCGCAGAAAATCGCCTTGGGCATTTCGTTTTCCAGTTCCTGGCGCTGTGGGCCATCGCCGACCACGATCAGTTTCAGCGTGCGCTGTGGATAACTCGCCTTGAGGGTATTGAAGGTGCGTTTGAGCAGGCCGAGGTTTTTCTCCGGAGCCAGGCGACCGACATGAATGACGGCGATGTCTTCCTCAGTCAGTCCCCATTGCTCGCGCAGCGCATTTAACCGTTTGGCCGGGTGAAACAATTCGCTGTCGACCCCACGGGACAGCAACGCCAGTCGCTCGAACTGACGTCGCTCCAGTTCCAGGCGCTGGCTGACGCTGGGCACCAGGGTCATGGTCGAGCGGTTGTGGAACCAGCGCAGGTAGTGGGTCAGCAGGCGCGTGAGCAAACCAAACCCGTACTGGTTGGAATACTGCTGGAAATTGGTGTGGAAACCGCTGACCACTGAAATCCCCAGTCGCCTTGCCGCGCGCAACGCTGACAAACCTAGCGGACCCTCGGTGGCGATGTAGAGCACATCCGGGCGGTGACGCGTCCAGCGCCGCAGCAGCTTGTGCATCGACGACTGGCCCCATTGCAAACCGGGGTAACCCGGAAGCGGCCAGCCCCGGCACAACAGCAACTCATCATCGCTGCTCAATTGCTGGTCGCAGCCCTGACGCGGCCGGACCAGCTCCACTTGATGCCCGCGCGCGCGCAAACCGTCGCACAAGCGGCCCAGGGTATTGGCCACGCCGTTGATTTCCGGTGGGAAGGTTTCGGTGATCAGGGTGATATGCAGAGCTGTCGTCATGACCCCAGTGTCGGCTGGGGCCATGTCGACGCTATGACGTTCGGATGATGGATTTGTGAAACGGTTGATTCTGAGCGAGTTGGTGCGCTCCAGCGCAACATAAGAAACTCTTAGGGCCAATTCTGGGTGCCTGGAAAATGCCGTCAATAAAATATTGCATTTATAGAAGAGTGGTGATTTTATTGTGCTACCACTGGTTGTATAACCAGTTATGTGCCAATATTTAAGAGAGGATTTGAATGCAGATATTTATGGATCTGGTCACGAACGCGAATTTGCAAGCCTGGATTTGGGGACCTTTGATGGGGGTTCTGTGTGGCGTGCTGTTCGCTGGCATCACCAACCCCCCGACTGTGAATGCCCCGATTACGGTGATCCAGACAAAGCGAACCTACATTACTAATGTCACCACAAAAGGAGGCACTTCGGCGGCTCCCGCTAGGGATGGGATATTGCCGATCTTTTTTGTTCTGGCAATCGGCCTCATGTTTTTGGTCTGGAAATACGCGATCTATGTTGAGCTGATCCATTACTATTTGTGGGTGCTTCTTTCCACATTGCTGGCATTCAGTATCACGACTGCGTTGGTCTCATTGATCAAAGGTCAATTTACCTCGGGCAGTTGGGCGGTTTACATTGCTGCGCCGATTTTCATTCTTGCAGGATGTGGTGGATTGATTGGTTTGGCCAAGTCATCCTTTGATCCGGATCTTACGGCTTTGGCGTCCAACCACACCTTCCGTGAATTTTATATGGACAGTTTGTCGGATTATGGCCGGTCACTAATGATGAGCCAGGTGTTCGGCATGTGCGTGACTTTACTGGTGATGGTGTTTACCGGCGTGGCGCTGCTCCACTATCTGGCACTTATGAACCAGCGTAGTTATGGACCGCTACATGGTTTTTGGTTGTTCCTAACCAGGATCACCATTTTTTTCTCTGGAAAGTCCTGGTTGTTTGTCATGGCGTGCGGGTTGTTGTTGGCCTATCTGTTGATCGAACCGGCATCTATTCCACTTTGGGTGACCCCGAAGTAACTGCTGGCGCAGGACGTTTTGTCGGCATCGCTGTAATCAAAACGAGGCATTGGACCGATGCCTCGTTTCGTCTGTGCCCTTCAGTCGTAGCGCGTCACGAGGTTTTCGACACCACGTTCACGCACCCAGAACAGCGTCGCGCCAGCCACGGCGGCCGGCATCATCAGGATGTTGACCACCGGGATCAGCAGCACCAGGTACACGCTGCCGCCGAAGCTCATGCTCTGCCAGCGCTTCTGCCGCAGCCAGGCGAGCATTTCGTTCCAGCCCAGCTTGTGGTTGTCCGCCGGGTAGTCGATGTACTGGATCGCCATCATCCACACCCCGAACAATAGCCACAGCGGCGCTGCGATGATGTTCACCACCGGGATGAACGAGAGGATGAACAACCCGACTGCCCTGGGCAGGAAGTAGCCGAGCTTGCGCATTTCCCGGGCCAGGGTGCGCGGGATCATGGCGATCAGCTCGCCCCAGCTGAAGGCCGGGAAGTCATCGGTGCCGCGTACCACCACTTCGACTTTCTCCGCGAGGAAGCCGTTGAACGGCGCGGCAATGACGTTGGCGAGCATGGTGAAGGTGAAGAACACCATCAGCACGACGAGGACCACGAACAGCGGCCAGAGGATGTAGCTGAGAAAACTCAGCCAGTCAGGCAGGGACGGCATCAAGGTGTCGACCCAAAGGCTGAACTGATGGCCGGCCAGGTAGATCAATCCGACGAACAGCACCAGGTTTATTGCCAGCGGTAACAGCACAAACAAACGCAGGCTGGGGCTCAGCACCAGCTTGAGGCCTTCGCGCAGGTATTGCGGGCCGGACAGAACAGGGGCAGGCATAAGAGGCTCCGGGCAGAGGGAAAACGCGCCGACCTTACCGGCTTTGCTTCACAGGCGAAAGCGCGACAGCGGTATCGACATTCACTGTAACAAAGACGTCGATATCGTCGGCCAGATGGCATAGAGACCACCTATGAGCTGGATTGTTAAACCGTATTTCCTTAATCTTCGCCCCCTCGATACGCTGCACTCAATCTTTTTACAGGACGGTCGGGTTCAAGCCTTCCCCAAGTGCTTTCAACCGTTCTTTTTTATTCCAGCCGGCAATCCGGCGTTCCGCGCCAGGTGTTCCGGGCCGGTCAACAGGAGCAGGTCATGTCTGAAGTCCGTCATTCGCGAGTGATTATTCTCGGTTCCGGCCCTGCCGGTTACAGCGCCGCGGTCTATGCCGCCCGTGCCAACCTCAAGCCACTGCTGATCACCGGCATGCAGGCCGGCGGTCAACTGACCACCACCACCGAAGTCGACAACTGGCCGGGCGACGTCCACGGCCTGACCGGCCCGGCGCTGATGGAGCGGATGCGCGAGCACGCCGAGCGCTTTGAAACCGAGATCGTGTTCGATCACATCAATGCTGTCGACTTCGCTGCCAAGCCGTACACCCTGATCGGCGACAGCGCGACTTACACCTGCGATGCCCTGATCATCGCCACCGGCGCCAGCGCTCGTTACCTGGGCCTGCCGTCCGAAGAAACGTTCATGGGCAAAGGCGTTTCGGCCTGCGCGACCTGCGACGGTTTCTTCTACCGCAACAAGCCGGTTGCCGTGGTCGGCGGCGGCAACACCGCTGTTGAAGAAGCCCTGTACCTGGCCAACATCGCCAGCAAGGTGACCTTGATCCACCGTCGCGAGACTTTCCGCGCTGAGAAGATCCTGATCGACAAGCTGAATGCCCGTGTTGCCGAAGGCAAGATCGAGCTGAAGCTGAACGCGACCCTGGACGAAGTGCTGGGCGACAACATGGGCGTGACCGGTGCCCGCCTGAAGAACAACGACGGCAGCTTCGACGAAGTGAAAGTCGACGGCGTGTTCATCGCCATCGGCCACACTCCGAACACTTCGTTGTTCGAAGGCCAGTTGACCCTGAAGGACGGCTACCTGGTTGTGCAGGGCGGCCGTGACGGCAACGCCACTGCGACCAACCTCGAAGGTATTTTCGCCGCCGGTGACGTGGCTGACCACGTGTACCGTCAGGCCATCACCTCCGCTGGCGCCGGTTGCATGGCGGCACTGGATGCCGAGCGTTACCTCGACGATCTGCAGAACGCTTGATTCTGCTTTCGTTGAAATGAAAAAACCGGCTTCGGCCGGTTTTTTTGTGCCTTCGAAAAATGCGATGCCCTTGTAGGAGCGAGCCTGCTCGCGATTGCGGTGATTCAGTCGACATCAATGTTGAATGAAAAATCGCCATCGTCGGAACGCCGCCCGGAGCAGGCTCGCTCCTACAGGGATTGTGCGTTCAAATCAGTTTTGCCAGGCACGCCTCAAGAATATCCAACCCTTCCTCCAGCACCGCAGCCTCAATGGTCAACGGCGCCAGCAGACGGATGATATGACGAGATTTGCCACTGGGCATCAGCAGCAGACCCGCATCCCGCGCCAGGACCAGCAGTTGGGTCAATTGAGCCGGTGCGGGCGAGCCATCGGCGTTGATCAGCTCGATACCACGCATGGCACCGACACCGGTCAGGCGTCCCAGGTACGGCGTCAGGTTGTTCGCACGCCAGGTTGCATGGCGGCCGACAATCGCTTCTTCCTGTTGGGTGCCCCAGGCATGCAGGTTGGTATCGGTCATTTCGTCCAGGGTTGCCAGTGCCGCTGCGCAGGCGATGGGATTGCCGGAGTAAGTGCCACCGAGTCCGCCCTTGGGCAAGTTGTCGAGCAGCGACTTGCGCCCGACCACCGCACCCAGCGGCACGCCGCCGGCGATGCTTTTACCGAGCAGGATCAGGTCCGGCTCGATGCCCAGTCGCGAGAACGCGAAGCGCTGGCCAGTACGGCCGAAACCGGACTGGATTTCATCGGCGATCAGCACAATGCCCTTGTCGTCGCAGAACTTGCGCAGCGCTTGGGCGAACTCGACCTCCATGGCCAGAAAGCCCGCTTCGCCCTGCACCGGTTCGACGATAAAACAGGCGACGTCTTCAACATCAATCTCGACGCTGAACAGGCGCTCCATGGCTTTGAGGGCCTCGGTACAGGTGACGCCGTTGTCCTGGCTGGGGAAGGGCAGGTGAAACACCGGCCCCGGTAGCACGCCGACTTTTTGTTTGTAGGGTGCGACTTTGCCATTGAGGTTGAGGGTGGCCAGCGTGCGGCCGTGGAAGGCGCCGTCGAAGGCGATGACCGCGCTGCGTCCGGTGGCCCCGCGGACAATCTTCAGGGCGTTTTCCGCCGCTTCCGCGCCGCTGTTGGTGAGCATGCCGCTGACCGGGTAACCCACCGGCATGAACGCGCTGAGGCGATCCATCAGTTCGAGGTAAGGCACATGGGGTGCAGCGTTGAACGCGTAGTGGGTCAGTCGGGTGGCCTGTTCGCGAATGGCCTCGACGATGCGCGGATGGCAATGGCCGAGGTTCAGCACGCCGATGCCGCCGACAAAGTCGATGTAGCGTTTGCCATCGGTGTCCCAGACCTCGGCGTTTTTGCCGTGGCTGAGCGTGACAGGGTGAACGATGTTGATCGACTGGCTGATAGTTTCGCTGCGCATGAATGACCGGCTCGGAAGAAGGAGGACCTCTTTTTATCTAAGCCGTGAGCGGTGGTACGGGGCAAACGAAATAAAGTTGCCGGGTCAATCTTAAAAGTCTGGATGTATTTCTGATCAGTTCCGCGCCGTGAACGCAGAACCTGTAGGAGCGAGCCTGCTCGCGATGGTGGTGAACGATTACGCGTAAACCAGAGGCCCAGCAGTGCTCTTGAGTTTTTCGCGAGCAGGCTCGCTCCTACAATTTAAATCAGCGGCGGGTCAGCGGCTGTTGGGTGAAATTCACACCAGCCAGTCCATGGGCAATCAGCGCCCGAATGTTGCCGTGGTCGCTGCCTTCAGGCGTGGCAACAACCGAGCGGTAATGCTCGCCGAAAGCCAGCAGGGCTTCTTCATCGCTCAAGCCTTCGAGCAGCGCCAGACCCAGGGTCTTGCACGAGCCTTCGTTCTGCCCGGCCGCGTTTTCCACGCCACCATTGTTGAAAGCCTGAGGCTGGTAGTCGTAACCGGCGGCAATAAACGCCAGAGTGTTGGCGAAGGCGTGTTCACCGCTCTTGAGGCTGGCGCGCAGGGTGTTCAAATCACTCATTGGGTTTTCCTTTGGCGAACGCCGCTTGCTGGTCGGCGCTGGCTTCTTGCTGATATTGGGCTTTCCATTCGGCGTACGGCATGCCGTAAACCACTTCGCGGGCTTCGTCGAGGCTAACCTCGATCTGGCGTTCGTCGGCCGCGGCCTTGTACCACTTGGACAGGCAGTTGCGGCAAAAACCCGAGAGGTTCATCAGGTCGATGTTCTGTACATCCTTGCGGCTGTCCAGGTGGGCCACCAGCCGGCGAAAGGCGGCGGCTTCGAGTTCCATGCGTTGTTGATCGGTCATAGGTCTCTCTGAGACAGCTTCAAGCTGCAAGCCTCAAGCTGCAAGATGGATGTTCGGTGACCTGTAGCTTACCGCTTGAAGCTTGAAGCTTGAAGCTTAGCGGCTTGCCGCGAGTGTAATCGACACCGACTCGGCGAATCGCAGCGCGTGGGGCTTGTCGACCTCGACCTCGGCGTACAGCACCGATGCGTTGGCCATCACCAGGTCGAGAATTTCCTGGGTCAGGCGTTCGAGCAGCGCAAAGCGGTTGCCTTCCACATGGGCGATGATTGCCTTGGTAATGGTCCGGTAGTTCAACGCGTGATCGATGTCGTTGTCGCGTACCGCTTCCTGGGCTGCGTACAGAATGGTGAGGTTGATCAGCACATCCTGCTTGTTGAGGATTTCATCCTCGTTGATGCCGATGAAGGTACGCAGGCACAGGTCTTTGACCCGGATGCGTGCCATGCCTGGCTGAAGTTGTGGCATTGCTACTTGCTCCGTCCAATCAATTGCAGGAACTCCTGGCGGGTATTGCTCGACTCGCGGAAGGCGCCGAGCATCACCGAGGTGTTCATGGTCGAATTCTGTTTCTCGACGCCGCGCATCATCATGCACATGTGCTGCGCCTCGATGACCACTGCGACGCCTGCCGCGCCGGTCACTTGCTGCACCGCGTCGGCGATTTGCCGGGTGAGGTTTTCCTGGATCTGCAGGCGCCGGGCGAACATGTCCACCAGCCGAGCGATTTTCGACAGGCCCAGCACCTTGCCGGTTGGAATATAAGCCACATGCGCCTTGCCGATGAAGGGCAGCATGTGGTGTTCGCAAAGCGAGTACAGCTCGATGTTGTCGACGATGACCATTTCATCGTTGTCGGAGGCGAACAGCGCGCCATTGACGATCTCTTCGACACTTTGCTCGTAACCATGGCAAAGGTACTGCATGGCTTTGGCTGCACGCGTCGGCGTATCGAGCAAACCCTCGCGGTCGGGGTTTTCACCGAGACCGATGAGGATCTCTCGATAATTCTGGGGCAGGGATAACGTCATGGAAAATCCTCGCGGGACACTATTTGATGTGCCTTCCGCCGTTGACGGTCAGGGTGGTGCCGGTGACATAAGGGTTGTCGAGCAGATAGCGCAGGCTCTGGTAGACCACTTCGCTGCCGGGCTCGATACCCAGTGCGGATTTGGCCAGCACCTTGGCGCGGTAGGCCGCGTCGTCTTCAGGGTTGAACAGTAGCAGGGCTGGCGCGATCCCGTTGACCTTGATGGCCGGCGCGTACCTGGCGGCGAAGGACAGGGTCAGGCTGTCGAGTCCGGCTTTGCTGGCGCAATAGCCGATGTGCTTGCTGCTGCCCTTGCGGGTCACATCATCGCTGATGTGCACGATGTCGGCGGGGCTTGAGCGTTGCAACAGGTCGGCGCAATGCAGGTTGATCAGGTAGGGCGCCAGCATGTGCACGCTGAACATACGGGTGAATGCTGCTGCGTCGGTGTCCGGCGTTTCGGCCAGCCATTCGGAGGCGTTGTGGACAATCGCCCGTAAACAGTCGGTGTGGGTTTTCAGTTCGCTGATGAAGGCGAGGATCCCGGTCTCGCTGGCGAAGTCCGCGAACACCGCGGTGGCCCCCAGATCGCGCAGGGCTTGTACGCCGGGACGCTCGCTGCGGTAGCTGAAAATCACCCGATGGCCATCTTCCAGCAATCGCCGGGCGCAGTGCAGGCCGACACGCTGGCCGGCGCCGGTGATGAGGATAGGGGCTGCGGAAGTAGTCATGTACGGCTCGCGTCGCGGTGAGAACAAAACTATACCAGCGACGGGAGCGCTCTACCTATTGCGGGGGAAACAACTGTGGGAGCGAGCTTGCTCCCACAGGAGAGATCAATGATTCTGAGTGGAGGGTTCGGTACGCAATGGGCGTGTCGGCGTGCTGTTGAGCCAGCCGGCCAGCAGACGGGTCGACAACGGAATGAACAGGTAAACCATCAGCGGCGTCAGGCACAGGGTGCTGATGAATACCCGCGGCAGCAGGCTCATGTCACTCAACAGCGGCCCCAGCACAAAGTTGAACAGCAGCGAAACCGGAAAGAACGCCAGCCAGATCGCCACAGCCTGTTTCCAGCGCGGCGGGCGTTGACCGATGGCACCGAACCAGCCTTCGATACCGCTGACCCGATGTTCTGTCGGGTGGGCAAACAGGTCGCTGCCGCGTCCGAGCCAGGCGCTGCGCGAAGCGGAATGCTCCCAGGCGTGCAGGGTCTGCTCGTCGGCGAAGCGGAAGATTATCTGGAATTCGTCATCGCCGGGCGGCGGAGCAAGCACGCCGGAGCCGAGGTAGCCGGGAAAGTCGGTGGCCAGTTGTTCGCCTTCGCGCAACCAGGCGATCAGGTCCTGGTAACGTCCATTGGCAACGCGGCGCGCAACCATCAGCGTGACGGGAGGGGTAGACATTGTGTATCTCCGTAAGGCATTTGCGTCGCTCCGGATAGGAGCTTCGCCAGGCACAGCGCCGGGGTGGTGGGCTGCGACTCGAAACAAGCAAGGATTATTCCTGATTCCGCCCGTGGCGTCTGTGACGTTTATCCGTTCATTCGCGGTATCGATTTTTTACGGAAACTTTACGGGGCAGGGGCGTTAGAATAAGGCTCGGACGATACAGGGATGTTTCAACAGGATGCCCAGTCTTACAGACGTCGCTTCAGGCTCTACGCAGGCCGTCGCTCTCGAACAGGAAGAACTCTTTCCCATTCGCGAGGTGGCGCGACTGACAGGTGTCAACCCGGTCACGCTTCGAGCCTGGGAACGACGATACGGCCTGATTGTTCCAACACGCACCGATAGCGGGCATCGACTGTATTCGATGTCCGATATTGAGCGTGTCCGTAGCATTCTCGGCTGGATCGAGCGTGGTGTTGTGGTCAGCAGGATCGGCAAGATCCTGGCCAGGACCGAGCCGCTCCAGGCACTGTCCCACATCATCCCCAGCAACCTCGTGGAAGCCGATTACGCGCAATGGCAGCAACAGGTTCTTGCTGCGGTCAGTAGTTTTGACGACATTCGGCTGCAGCAGGTCTACGGGCAAATCTTTTCCAGTTACTCCCTGCTGGTGGTGTTCCAGGACATTCTGATCCCCGTCTGGAAGCAGTTGTTGCAACGCCAGGACCAGTTCGGTGGAACCAGCGAGTGGCTGTTCCTGGATGGTTTTCTGCGTTCCCGGGTGGTGCAGCGTCTGTTGTTGCTGCGCGACAAACAGCCGCGTCGCGTGGTCATCTGTGCCCTGGTTGGCCAATGCCGGGAGCTGGAGCTGCTGGTTGCCGCCCTGTTCCTGAGTTCCGGGCCAGTGGCCGTTCGCGTGCTGAACATGGGCCAGCCGTTCGAGGAGCTGGCGCTGACGTGTGAAAGGATCAAGCCCCTGGCGTTGGTGCTGTTTTCCAATCATGCGCCGACTGCCGAGTTGCCACGGCGCTTGAATCGCCTGGCCATGAGTCTGGAGTGTCGATTGTTGTTGGCCGGTGATGCTTGCGACCTGGCACAGGAGAGCCTGGCCGGGTCATCGATCGGTTGCCTGGGCAATGCAGGGGAGATCATGAGCCAGCGTCTGAAGCAGTTCCTGGCGGGTAATCTGGATACTTGAAGTTCAGAGATGCAGCGCGGGATGCGTCAAACGATGCTGTTGCAGGATGAACTGACGCAGACGCTCGGTTTCATCCGTATCGTTCTGGCTCAGCTGATAGGCAAAGAAACCCTGTTCGTTTTCTTTCTCGAAAGTGCCACGCAAGGCAATCCGCTCATAGCCTGACGGGCTGAACCATAAGGCGAAATGCTTCGGTGGCTTGGTCTTGTTGCGAACCTCCAGCAGAACCCCTTTGCACGACACTTCGTGTACCCACAGGGTGCCGGGTTGACCCTTGGCGTTTTCCAGCGCTACCGGTTCGTCCAGTACCAGGCGCCAAGGCCGGGCCATCGGCCCGTCTTCATAGATGCTCGGCACACCGAGGCGCAAATGCAGTGCATGAAACTCGTCTTCCACCAGGTGCAGGGGGAAGGTCATTTGCTGGTTTTCGAAACTGGCTTGAATGGTGACCTGCTCATGGGCCGCCAGGCGGGTGAGCAGGTCACGGATTTGCGACCCACCGTTGACGAGCAGGCTCGACGTCGCGTCCCGCACATTGAGTTGCGGGTTGTGTTGCATGGCTTGGATGAAATCCAGCTCATCCTGGGTCAGGAGCGCGTCGCGTTGCATGGCCAGCTCGAAAGATAGAGTTACAAAGTCATTGGTGATTGTAGTTACTGACCATTAATTCTGAATTTTGTTTTTGCCGTTCGTCGCCTTGAGCGCGGCAAGCTCGGCCTGGAGTTCAGCCAACTGCCCCTCCAGCTGGGCCACGCGCTGTTGCGCCTTGACCTGCACGGTGACGTCTTTCTGCACACCGACAAAGTAGGTTTGCCCGTCCGCCGGATTTTTCACCGTTGAAAGGGACAGCTCGTTCCAGAACGGTGTGCCGTCCTTGCGGTAGTTGCGCAGTATTTCCCGGCAGGATCCTTCACCGTTCAAGGCGTCGCGAATCAGCGGCAGGGCTTCCTGGTCGCGGTCCCCCGACTGCAGGAAACGACAATCCTGATAGAGGATTTCTTCGCTGGAGTACCCCGTCAGGCGTTCGAACGCGGGGTTGACGTAGATGAGGATTTTGTCCTGATCGCCTTCCTTTTCGGCAATCACGATACCGTCGTTGGAGGCGTTGATCACCATTTGCAGCAGCTGTGCATTAATCATCGGAGTATCCTTTCCTGATTGATTGTCGATTGCATTCTAAAAGAACAATCACGACCGTGCTGTTAATATCCGGGTCTTTTACTCGGATTCAGGATCAGATTGATGAAAGTCGCCATCATTTCCGGCTCGGTGTACGGCACGGCCGAAGAAGTTGCCCGCCACGCCGCCAGCCTGTTGCAAGCCGCCGGTTTCGAAACCTGGCACAACCCGCGTGCGACCCTCGCCGATGTCCAGGCGTTTGGCCCCGAAGCCTTTCTGGCGGTGACGTCGACCACCGGCATGGGTGAGCTACCGGATAACCTGCAACCGCTGTATTCGACCATTCGTGACCAATTGCCAGCGGCCTGGCGCGGTTTGCCAGGTGCGGTAATCGGATTGGGCGATGCGAGTTATGGCGATACTTTTTGTGGCGGCGGCGAGCAGATGCGCGAATTGTTCGGTGAACTGGGCATTCGCGAAATACTGCCAATGCTGCGCCTGGATGCCAGTGAAACGGTGACCCCCGAAACGGACGCCGAGCCTTGGCTGGCGGACCTGATCAACGCACTGCGCGCCTGACCGTTGCCATGGCACCCATGCCAGTCAGGGTTCTGACAGTGCGGTAAAAGCTGCCTGTCAGACCCTCGCGGGCGCCGGTCATTTGACATGGATCCAGGGCAGCACGGCGGCTGACTCGCTCGGCCATCAAGCTGGCTGCCAATGCAACTACACGAACCTCAAGGGCTGACTAGACTCGGTAAACATAGGAAACACTCCATCATAAAAACACCGAGGTTCCTTGCCGTGACTGTCGCTCCCGTCCAATCGCCACACAGTGTCAAAGACCAGGTCAGTGCTGCCGAGTGGCAAACTCGCGTCGACCTGGCGGCCTGTTATCGCCTGGTCGCCCAGCATGGCTGGGATGACCTGATCTTCACCCATATTTCCGCCAAGGTGCCCGGTACCGAAGATTTCCTGATCAACCCGTTCGGGTTGATGTTTCACGAAATGACCGCATCGAGCCTGGTCAAGGTGGATCAGGCCGGCAACAAGCTGATGGACAGTCCTTACGAGATCAATCCGGCGGGTTACACCATCCACAGCGCCGTGCATGAAGTTCGTCACGATGTCGTCTGCGTGCTCCACACCCACACGGCTTCGGGGGTTGCGGTGTCGGCACAGAAGCAGGGTGTTTTGCCGATCAGCCAACAGTCGTTGTTCGTGCTTTCCAGCCTGGCCTACCACGCCTATGAAGGCGTGGCGCTCAACCATGAAGAGAAAGTGCGGCTGCAGGCCGACCTCGGTGAAAACAATTTCCTGATGTTGCATAACCACGGTCTGCTGACCTGCGGCAGCACCATCGCCGATACGTTCCTGATGATGTTCACCTTTCAGCGTGCCTGCGACATTCAGGTCATGGCGCAAAACGGTGCCGCTGAACTGATCGCCATCGAACCGCAGATTCTGGCTGGCGCCAAAGCCATGATCGCGGGTGTCACCAGAAGTGCTCAAGGAATGGGCGGAGCGCTGGCCTGGCCGGCGCTGCTGCGTAAACTCGATAAACTGGACCCGGGTTATAAACTCTAATGGAACTCGCCGAGATCCCTCTGTGTGTCTGGCGCAAGCGCAGCCAGACGTTCATTTTTCGTGACCAGAGCATCCGTTACTGGACAGCAGGGCAGGGTGAGCCACTGCTGCTCATTCACGGCTTTCCGTCCGCCAGTTGGGACTGGCATTACCTGTGGCAGCCATTGACCCAGCGTTTTCGCGTGATCGCTTGCGACATGCTGGGCTTCGGCGATTCGGCCAAACCGGCGAATCACGAATACAGCCTGCTGGAGCAAGCGGATCTGCAACAGGCACTGCTTGAACACCTGAATGTCGAACAGCCTGTGCACCTGTTCGCCCACGATTACGGCGACAGCGTGGCCCAGGAACTGCTGGCCCGGCATTACGAGTCGCGGGTGGAGCTGGCGAGTTGTGTGTTTCTCAACGGCGGGTTGTTTCCGGAAACCCACCGCCCGGTACTTATGCAAAAACTCTTGCTCAGTCCTTTGGGCTGGATGATTGGCCGCGCCTTCAGCCGTGATGGCCTGGTGAGAAGCTTTCGGCAGATTTTCGGTCCGCAAACCCGTCCCAGTGAAAGCCAGATGGATGATTTCTGGAGCCTGGTCGAAAGTCATAGCGGGCCACGGATCATGCACAAATTGATCGCCTACATCCCGGAGCGACGCGTCTGGCGCAACCGCTGGGTGAGCGCGATGCAACGCGGTGAAGTGCCGCTGCGAGTGATCGATGGCGGGGTCGATCCGATCTCCGGCGCGCACATGGTCGAGCGTTACCGGGAGCTGATCCCGGAGGCGGACACGGTGGTGTTGCCTGACATTGGCCACTACCCACAGATCGAGGCGCCCTGCGAGGTGCTCAAGCACTACCTGGCGTTTCGCGATCAATTGCTCTTGCCGCCGCGCAAGGTGGCCTGCTCCTGATTCGCAGCGTTGAATCTGTTCTGCTTCTGTGGGATTACGTCATCCTGTCCGACGCGATCATCATCCCCCAGCCTTATCGCCCACCATTCAGCCTCCCCCGTGTTCATTGTGACCCGCTGCGCCGTGCCTGAAACTCGGACTCACTGTCCCCTGGCCTGCTGGAGTCCCCCCCATGAATGAGTCTGTGCGCTTCGAAGATAAAGTCGTGATCATCACCGGAGCCGGTGGCGGCCTGGGACGGGCGCATGCACTGCTGTTCGCCAAACAGGGCGCCAGGGTGCTGGTCAACGATCTTGGCGGCACGGCCCAGGGCGAGGGCGCCAACGCCTCGGCTGCCGACCGCGTGGTAGCGGACATTCGCGAGGCTGGCGGCATCGCCGAGGCCAACCACGACTCGGTCACTGACGGTGACAAACTGGTCCAGCACGCCCTGGACGTTTTCGGTCGCGTCGACGTGGTGGTTAACAACGCCGGGATCCTGCGTGACAAGACCTTCCACAAAATGGATGACGCCGACTGGGACCTGGTTTACCGCGTCCACGTCGAAGGTGCCTACAAAGTCACCCGCGCCGCCTGGCCGCACATGCGCGAGCAAAACTACGGCCGGGTGATTTTCACTGCGTCGACCTCGGGCATCTATGGCAACTTCGGCCAGTCCAACTACGGCATGGCCAAGCTCGGTCTCTATGGCCTGACCCGCACCCTGGCCATCGAAGGCCGCAAGAACAACATCCTGGTCAACGCCATCGCCCCCACCGGCGGCACGCGCATGACCGAAGGCTTGATCCCGCCGCAGGTCTTCGAACAGCTCAAGCCGGAACTGGTCAGCCCGCTGGTGGTGTACCTGGCCAGCGAGAACTGCCAGGAAACCTCCGGTCTGTTCGAAGTCGGCGGCGGCTGGATGGGCAAGGTCCGCTGGGAGCGCAGCCTCGGTGCCGGGTTCGATCCACGGACAGTTTTCTCCCCGGAAGACGTGGCGGCGCACTGGCAGCAGATTTGCGACTTCGAAGGCGCGGCGCATCCGAAAGACAACATCGAAGCGCTGAAGGAAATGATGGGGAATTTACATAAATATACGCTCTGATAGCGCCGGCAAGGTCGTATTGACTGACCTTGCCGGTTGTTTTATTTGTCGGCTGGAAGCCGTTTGCTAATGATCAGCGGGGAAAGTATTTGACTACCAGCGCCTTCAGATTGGCGGCGGTTTGTGCGTCCATTTTTCCATCGAAGTTATCCGGGCGAAAATGCATCTGGAATGCCCGCACCAACTGTTGAAAACCGCCTTCCGTTGACGCCCCCGAAACATCGTATCCATAGGATTTGAACAACCCCAGCAATTCGCTTCGGGCTGGAACGCCCGATGTGGTGTATTGGCGCAGATACTCGTTCCGAGTGGTTTCATCGAACCAGGCTCCGACGCCTTTCAAGTGCAGCGCCTGCCAGGGAAACATCGGCCCCGGATCACTTTTGCGGCCTATCGCAATATCGGAGTGGCCCAAAACCTGCGTCGGTGTGATATCCGGGTAGCGCTTGAGGATATTCAGCGCCAGTTGTTCAATCGCAGCAATCTGCTCGGGGTGATACGGCGGGAAGGTGAATTCGCCTTTGTTGTCGGTCGCCAGGTTGACGACTTCAATGCCGATGGACGTGTCATTCAGATTACTGCGGTTACCCCACTGACTGACACCTGCGTGCCACGCGCGATAGGTTTCATCCACCAGGCTGAATACATCCTGCCCGGTATGGCCGGCTTTCAGGTAACTGGGGTCAGTGATATCTGGAATCAGATAGTGCGCGCTGACACTCGGGCCGGTCAGGGCACTGACAGAACTTGAAAAGTTAGCGGCCGTGTAGTGAAGAATCAGAAAGCGTATTCGACTGTTGAAGCTTCGGGTTGAGCGATACTGGTTGTAGTTGATGGGTTTCATGGTTGCACTCGCAATAAGTAAGTTTGAAGCCGGACGAAGATAAAAGTCGTTCGCCGACTTGCTGTTCAACTTAATGGCTCGAGTGCTATTGGTGTTTACCTATGGTTGTAGGCGCTTTCTGAAAGAAATGTAGGTATTCGAAGTTTTGCCTGGCAGCTGTTACTCATCAAAAACCATCGCCCATAAAAAAGGCCGCTGCAAACGCAGCGGCCAAGGTAAGACGTTGGATCAGGAGCTACAAATCAACGTCAGTGAACACGGGGCGATGAACCGAATCCTCAATTCATCTGAAATCTTTCAGTCACGGCGCAGGCCGGTACAGGGTGCCTGCGGTGGTCTACTGTGACAGCCAGGCAAGAATAAGCCCTTGCTGTCGTAGGAAAAATACCAATTACGGACATGCACTGTTGCAGCCCCGGCAACAGTCAGGATTCGGGTGCTTGTCGTCTGGGTGATGACCCTGTGCCAGTCATCCTTTAGAGGTACACCACGAATACCTCCTTGGTGCGCTTATCGACCCCGATGCCCGGCAGTAGGGTGAGGCCTTCTGTCACTCACCGGGGAAGACGCATGACAAAAACAACAATGCGCGCCATCTTCACACCGCAGGCGTTGGCGGCTGCGGTCGCCTTGGGTTGCTGTGCCCAGGCGCAGGCCATTTCGTTCAACATCGGGGAAATCGAGGGGACGTTCGACTCCTCGCTGTCGGTCGGCGCGAGCTGGGGTATGCGTGATGCGGATAACGCCCTGGTGGGCACCGTCAATGGCGGTTCCGGCCAGTCTTCGACCGGTGACGACGGGCGACTGAACTTCAAGAAGGGTGAAACCTTCTCGAAGATCTTCAAGGGTATTCACGACCTCGAACTGAAGTACGGCGACACCGGTGCGTTTGTGCGTGGCAAGTACTGGTACGACTTTGAATTGAAGGATGAAAGCCGCCCCTTCAAGGACATCAGCGATCACAATCGCAAAGAAGGCGCCAAGTCTTCAGGCGGGCAAATTCTCGACGCCTTCGTATATCACAACTATTCCCTCGCCGATTTGCCGGGCACTTTGCGCGCCGGCAAGCAGGTGGTCAGTTGGGGCGAGAGCACCTTCATCGGCAACTCGATCAACAGCATCAATCCGGTGGACGTGTCCGCGTTCCGTCGTCCTGGTGCCGAGATCAAGGAAGGCCTGATTCCGGTCAACATGCTGTTTGCCTCCCAGGGCCTGACGGACAAATTGACGGTCGAAGGCTTCTATCAACTGGAGTGGGACCAGACGGTCGTCGATAACTGCGGCACTTTCTTTGGTGTCGATGTGGTGGCGGACGGTTGCAACAAGGGCTACACCGTCGCCAACCCGGCCATTGCACCCTTGCAGCCAATTGCGGCTGCTTTTGGCCAGGGCTTCGAGGTCAGCAAGGAGGGCGTGATCGTTCCCCGTGGTGGCGACCGCGATGCCCGGGATTCCGGGCAGTGGGGTACGGCGTTGCGCTGGCTTGGGGACGACACCGAGTACGGCCTGTACTTCATGAACTACCACAGCCGTTCGCCGAATGTCGGGACCACCACTGCCAGCCTCAGTACGCTGGCGAGCATTCCGGGGATCGTTGCCGCCGCCAACCGCATCGCGCCCGGCAGCGGTTCGGGCCTGGCCCAAAGTGTGATGCTCGGTCGCGGCCAGTATTACCTCGAATACCCGGAGGACATCCGCCTCTACGGCGCAAGCTTCTCCACCACCTTATCCACCGGCACCGCGTGGAGCGGGGAAATCAGCTACCGCCCCAACCTCCCGGTGCAGGTCAACACCAATGACCTGACCCTGGCCATGCTCAATCCGATTGCAGGCGGTGCGGCATCACCCATTGCCACTTCACCCGGGGCTGACAACAAAGGTTATCGCCGCAAGGAAGTGACGCAGATCCAGAGCACCCTGACGCACTTCATCGATCAGGTCGCAGGTGCGGATCGCCTGACCCTGGTGGGCGAGGCGGCGGTGGTTCGGGTCGGTGGTCTGGAAGCACGTACCAAACTGCGCTACGGCCGCGATTCGGTGTATGGCCAGTATGGTTTCGGCGGCGACACCGGCGGCTTCGTGACCTCGACTTCATGGGGTTACCGCGGCCGGGCCATCCTCGACTACAACAACCTCATCGCCGGGATCAACGTCAGGCCCAACCTCTCGTGGTCCCACGATGTCTCCGGCTATGGCCCCAACGGTCTGTTCAACGAAGGCGCCAAGGCCGTCAGCCTCGGTGTCGATGCGGACTATCGCAATACCTATACCGCGAGCCTCAGTTACACAGACTTTTTCGGCGGGGACTTCAACGTCCTCACCGACCGTGACTTCGTGGCGTTGAGCTTTGGTGTGAACTTCTGATCTGGCTGAAAAGGATGAATTCAATGCGCAAGATGATTCTGCAATTGGGCACCGTTCTGGCCCTGAGTCTGTTGGCCGCCAACGTGATGGCCGCGGTGTCGCCGGAGGAAGCTGGCAAGCTCGGCACCAGCCTTACACCGCTCGGTGCCGAGAAGGCTGGCAATGCCGATGGCTCGATTCCGGCCTGGACCGGCGGCATCCCGAAAAACGCTGGCGCAGTGGACAGCAAAGGTTTCCTGACCGACCCGTTCGCCAACGAAAAGCCGTTGTTCGTGATCACCGCAGCGACTGTCGACAAGTACAAGGACAAGCTCTCCGACGGCCAGATCGCGATGTTCAAGCGCTATCCCGAGACCTACAAGATTCCGGTCTATCCCAGCCATCGCACCGTGGCCCTGCCAGCGGAAATCTATGAGTCGGCCAAGCGCAGCGCGCTGAACGTAACACCGATCAATGACGGTAACGGCCTGGCTAATTTCACCGGCAATCGCTACTACGCATTCCCGATTCCAAAGAATGGCGTGGAAGTGATCTGGAACCACGTCACCCGTTACCACGGCGGCAATCTGCGCCGCACCATCACCCAGGCAACACCGCAGTCCAATGGTGACTTCACCGTGATCCGCTTCAAGGACGAGGTCGCCGTGCCGTCGTTGCTCGGTGATCTGAAACCGGGCAACGACGATAACGTCCTCAACTACTTCAAGCAGGAAGTGACCGCACCGGCGCGGCTGGCGGGCAACGTGTTGCTGGTTCACGAGACCCTCGACCAGGTCAAGGAACCGCGCAAGGCCTGGATCTACAACGCTGGCCAGCGCCGGGTACGGCGTGCGCCACAGGTTGCTTATGACGGCGTCGGCACCTCATCCGACGGCCTGCGCACCACTGACAACTTCGACATGTTTTCCGGCGCGCCGGATCGCTACGACTGGAAACTGGTCGGCAAAAAGGAGATGTACATCCCCTACAACAGCTACAAGCTCGACTCGCCAGACCTCAAGTACACCGATGTGATCAAGGCCGGGCACATCAATCAGGACCTGACTCGCTATGAGTTGCATCGGGTCTGGGAAGTCGTCGCCACGGTCAAGTCGAGCGAGCGGCATGTGTACGCCAAGCGCCACATGTACATCGATGAAGACAGCTGGCAAGTGGCGCTGGCCGACCACTACGACGGGCGTGGCCAGCTCTGGCGCGTCGCCGAAGGGCATGCCCAGTTCTACTACGATCACCAGGTGCCGGCCTACACCGTCGAAGCGCTGTATGACTTGATTGCCGGTCGCTATATCGCCCTGGGAATGAAGAACGAAGAGAAGCGCAGCTTCGAATTCAACATCGATGCAAAAGCGGGGGACTACACGCCAGCAGCCTTGCGTAGCACGGGGGTTAGGTAGGTTTCCTACAGGCTCCTACACAAAAGGGTGACTCAACGGTCACCTTTTTTATAGCGGTCGATCAGTGTGTTGAATACTTCTTCAACAAGCGCTCGGGAGGGGTCTAGGGTGGCGCCAGAATTATAAAAAAGGCGCATCACTATGACTGCAATGACGCACTGTCTGGACCGCCCTGGCTTCCTGCCCCGACTGTCGTCCCATCATCTGTCCCGTGAGCGGTTGATTGAGCCCATGCTGGTTTCGACCGCGCGGGTGAAGTTGCTTTGCGCACCGGCCGGTAGTGGCAAGAGCGCGTTGCTCACCGAATGCCTGCTGCGGGCGCCGGAGCACTCTCGGGTCTGTTGGTTGCCGCTGGCGGGGGAGTCGTTGGGTGCAGCCGATTTTCTGTTACGCCTGACTCAAGCGCTGGGTCTGCCCTCGGCGGATGAGCCCGGGCTGCTGGCGCATCTGGCCCGATTACAGGCGCCGACCTGGCTGTTTCTGGATGATTACTGCCGAGCACCCAACCCGGAACTCGACCGGGTGCTCGATCGCCTGTTGGCCGTCGCCAGCCCGGCGCTGACCTGGTGGCTGAGCTCCCGACGACGACCACCCTGCAACTGGCCGCGGTTGCTGCTCGATGATGAGTTGTACGAGTGCGAAGGCCGGGCGCTGGCGTTTACTGAGGCCGAAGTCGGGCAGTTGCTCGGTCATGTCGAGCCGACCCTGGCGGCACAAACCGCCAAAAGGGTAGTTGAGCGCAGCGGTGGCTGGTGCGCTGGCGTGAGGATCGCGTTGCTCAATGGTTGTCCATGGTCGGGTGAACAGGGGCGTTCGGCAACATTGCTCGATTATCTGCAACACGAGTTGTTCAACAGCTTGCCGCCGGAATTGGTTGAGGTCTGGCAGGTGTTGGTTCATCTGCCACGCTTCAACGCCAGCTTGTGCGAGCATCTTTTCGGTACAGGTGAGGGCGCGCAGTGGCTGCACGCGTTGCAGGAAATGGGCTGCTTCATTGAACCCTGGGAAGACTCCGTCGAGTGGCTGCGGATCTTCGAGCCATTGGCCCGGGAGATGCGGGAAGAGCCGACTCCGGCCGGGCGATCCTGGCATCGCCGTGCGTGCCAATGGTTCAGCGCCGAAGAAGACTGGCAAGGTGCGTTCGAGCAGGCTCTGTTGGCGCAGGAGTTCGAAGTTGCGGTCAGCTTGTTGCAACACTTCAGCATTGAGCATCTGTTCAAGCGTCAGAACGTCAGCTGGTTACTCAAGCTGCACGAGCAGTTGGGTGAACAGTTGACCCTGGGCACGCCGCAACGGGTAGGGTTGATCACCGCAGCGTTGCTGATTGCCGGGCGTTTCGGGCAGGCGGCCGCCTGCATCGGGCAATTGTCCCGATTTGCCCCGCAACCGACGGCATCCTTGCAACGGCAACTGCTGGCGCGTTGGCAGGCGCAACAGGGTTGGTTGCTGCATTTGCAGGGACGCCTGCCGGCGGCACGGGCGCATTTTATCGAGGCACTGGACGAACTGGCGGCCGAGGCGTGGCCCGCACGGTTGCTGTGTCTGTCCGGGCTGACCCAGCAAGCGCTGCTCAACGCCGACCTCGATGCCGCCCAGGCCTTCAATCGTGACGCCCTGTGCCTGGCGCGGGCACAAGGCTCGTTGCTGTTTGAAGGCTTGCTCGAACTCGACCATGCGCAATTGCTGGAGCAGCGGGGTGCACCGCGGCGAGCAGGGCAGTTGCTGGCCGACATCCATGAAATGCTCGGACGCCAGGCTGATCGACCGACGCCGCTGCTGGGACGAATCGCCCTGCGGCGTGGGCGGTTGGCCTTGTGCCAGGGCCAGGATGAATTGGCCGGTGAGTGTTTCCAGGCGGGACTTGATGACTGCCTGCACAGTCAGGACAAGCACGTGTTGTACGGGTTTCTCGGGCAGGCGCAACTGGCGGCCAATCAACGTGATTACGCCCTTGCGTTTGATCGTCTGCGCGAGGCCGAGCGGTTGATGCAGCAACGGCAGATCCCCGACACGGTGTATCGCGGGGTGCTGCTGCAAATCAGCAGCCATTTCTGGTTGCAACAAGGGCGCCCGGAGTTGGCCCGGGAAGCGCTGACCCGGGTCTTGCGTCATTATCGGGGGGCCCACGCACGCCAGGCACCGCCGGCCACGCTGCAGCTGATTGCGCGTATCGAATACCAGTTGGTGTTGGCCGAGACTCAACTGCAACTGGCGCAACGCCCATTGGATCGGCTCAAGGCGTTACTCGAGCACGCGCAACAACACGCCATGCTGGCGCTGGAAACGGAGCTGCAATTGGCAATCTGCGAAGTGGCGGACCTGACGGGTGAGCCGGACATGGCTCACTCGGCACTGGAGGCCGGTCTGGCATTGGTGAAGCGTTGTCAGGGGCAACAGGCATTGCGTGATTTGAACTTGCGCCAGCCGAACCTGATCTGTCGTTTACAAGGCGAGGAGACGGTGACCGCGCTGGCCCTGGATGTCAGCCTGCTGAGCAGTCGGGAACTGGAAGTGCTCGGCCTGATTGCCCAGGGTAATTCCAATCAGCAAATTGCCGAGCAGCTGTTCATTTCGTTGCATACGGTGAAAACCCATGCCCGGCGCATTCACAGCAAGTTGGGTGTGGAGCGGCGTACACAGGCAGTTGCCATGGCGAAGAAGTTGGGGTTGATAATGCAGGTTTGGTAGTTGTTGGTTTTTCGTTTGGAAATGAATTAAAACATACTGTCGCGTGCATAAATAACTGTGTCGATTAGTATGCTCCTCGGCGCTGACAAGTAAGCAATTAGTTGCGTTGTCAGTACAATGGTCGACAGGTCGAGCAGGATGCTCGGCTCTTTAACGTGACAGGAAGTCTGTATGAGTGACAGTTTTTTTTCTAACAGTAAGATTTTGCTATTGAAGCGTATTCGTGCGGATTTCGCAGTCGGGGTGCTGTTGGCTGAACGCTTGGGGAAACTCGGGGTCAACCCGTTCAAGACCTATCTGAATACGCTGGTTGATATTGTTGGCACTGACGTCAGCGAGTCCAGGACGTTATTCGATGAGACACTGGAGTGGGTTGAGAAGGAGTCACTGCCTGATTATGTCCAGGTTATCAATGGCATCTTCAATCGGCGGTATTCTTTCGAGCCGGAGCATAAGGTTAAAGGGCTGGACCTGATAGAGTTTGAAAGAATAGTATTTGATATCGTCCGTTGGTTGACCGATGCACCCTCAATCAACCTTTCAAAGCGCTCGATCAAAGTTTCTGGCATCGAACAGGTCCACGCAGCATTAAAGTATCAGATCCCGGAAATCAATATTGATAACGTGTACTTGACCAGTTTTGTGACGGAAGCGGACGGGCGAAAGATACTTCAATCCCGAAGTCTGGCCGAAGATGTCTTTGCTTATTTTCAACATGATGAAATTCCTTACTATCACGGCGAAGGACAGGGCGTTTATTCGATCGCCTACAGTTCCCGGGAATCTGATGTGCACCCGCAACTCACGATCAAGGACATCAGTGATCTGGTGATAGAAATTGCTCCGGATTTCCTGATCTGATATTCAGGGACTTTCGTAGCCCATTCAATTATGGAGTTTTAAGGCATGGAACAACTGACAAAGGAGTTGGTGCGGGCCAAGTTGCACGCAAGGCTCAGTAGGCGCGGTATTGATGTCGATAAGGTTTATATCAATGCAGTTGCGTCGGCTAACGATTCTACGGTTATTTACTCTCAGTCACTGGTCTCGGCATTTTTTCTTAAGTTGCAGGATGGTGAAGTTCCAAAATTCGCCAGTGAGAATTTGGGGGTCTTTTCCGAGCCGTACACGTTTGACCAGAAATATCGTTTCGATGGTGTGAAACTTGATGAGCTCAATGAAATGGGTGCAGCAATTGCCCGGGATTTACTGAGCTGATTGGTGGTTCTATCAAAGTAGTTGTGCCAACCCCTTGGTTGGCACAGTTGCCGCAATCAGGTTGCGGATACGGCGGGTTCAAAACCCATGCGCCAGCTGACCGCATGGCTGGCGGATAACAGGCGCTGCGCCGCCGGACCGTTTTCATCGGCATGGAACAACGATGTCGGCCCCACCACCGTCAGCACGGCAACCACTCTGCCCATCGCGTTGAACACCGGTGCCGACAAGGCATCCACCCCTGGCAGCAGCAAACCATGTACATGGTGCAAACCGCGTGCGCGGATTTGTTCGCACTGGGCCGCATAGGCCTGATCGTCTGCCAGCGTGTGGGCTGCGTGGGACTGCAATTCCTGCACGCGCAGATCCTCGGTTTCGCGTTTCGGCAGGTAGGCGCCAAACACCAGTCCCGTCGAAGAACTGAGCAATGGCAACACCGAGCCCAGTTGTGTCACCACCGTCACCGCACGCACCGCCGGTTCGATATGCACCACGGTCGCGCCCTGATTGCCCCACACCGCCAGAAAACAGGTTTCGTTCAAGTCATCGCGCAATTCGGCCAAGGGCAGGGCGGCGACTTTCAGCACGTCCATGCTGTTGAGTGCCGCCAACCCTACGCGCAAGGCTTCGCGGCCCAGGCCGTAATGGTTGGTAGCGGCGTTCTGTTCGGCGAATCCGCTGGCGATCAAGGCCTGCAAATAGCGGTGAACCTTGCTCGCCGGCATCTGCACGTGTTCGGCCAGGCGCGACAGCGAAGTCGAGGGCGACAACTCGGCCAGAGCCTTGAGGATGTCGGTGCCAACCTCGGCCGAGCGGACTTTTTGTTTACCGTTGTTGTCGCTGGTTTTTTCCATGGTGGCTGGGATCCCGGGACGAATGGGCGTCTTTATAGCTTGACGGTCAATACCAATCAAATTACGTTATGCGTAATCAAATTACGATAAAAACAACCCGGACGTGCCTCGACCTCTGCAACAGAGCGAGCGGCCACTGTCGACTCCCTGTTCAGGAGGCTCCATGAACCCCGATTCAACGACGCCAGCGCTGGCCTACCTGTCAGGCTTCGGCAACGAATTCAGCAGCGAAGCGTTACCCGACGCACTGCCTGTCGGCCAGAACTCCCCGCAAAAAGCCCCGTACGGCCTTTACACCGAACTGTTCTCCGGCACGGCGTTCACCATGGCGCGCAGCGAAGCGCGGCGGACCTGGATGTATCGTATTCAGCCGTCGGCCAATCATCCGGCATTCGTCAAACTGGATCGGCAACTCGCCGGCGGCCCGCTGGGTGAGGTGACCCCCAACCGCCTGCGCTGGAACCCGCTGGAAATTCCCGCCGAGCCGACCGATTTCATCGACGGCCTGGTGAGCATGGCCGCCAACTCGGGCGCAGAAAAACCGGCCGGGATCAGCATCTACAACTACCGTGCCAACCGTTCCATGGAGCGCGTGTTCTTCAATGCTGACGGCGAGATGTTGCTGGTGCCTGAACTGGGGCGCCTGCGCATTGCCACCGAACTCGGCGTGCTTGAACTCGACCCCCTGGAAATTGCCGTACTGCCACGCGGCCTTAAATTCCGCATCGAACTGCTCGACCCGCAAGCCCGCGGTTACGTCGCCGAAAACCATGGTGCGCCGCTGCGGCTGCCGGACCTGGGGCCGATTGGCAGCAATGGCCTGGCCAATCCGCGGGACTTCCTGACCCCGGTGGCGGCCTACGAAAACCTGCAACAACCCACCACGCTGGTGCAAAAATTCCTCGGCCAGTTGTGGGCCTGCGAGCTCAATCATTCGCCGCTCAACGTGGTCGCCTGGCACGGTAACAACGTGCCGTACAAATATGACCTGCGCCGTTTCAACACCATCGGCACCGTCAGTTTCGATCACCCCGATCCGTCGATCTTCACCGTGCTGACCTCGCCGACCAGCGTCCACGGCCTGGCCAACCTCGACTTCGTGATCTTCCCGCCACGCTGGATGGTGGCCGAGAAAACCTTCCGTCCGCCGTGGTTCCATCGCAACCTGATGAACGAATTCATGGGGTTGATCCAGGGCGAATACGACGCCAAGGCCGAAGGCTTTGTGCCCGGCGGTGCTTCGTTGCACAGCTGCATGAGCGCCCACGGTCCCGACGGAGAGACTTGCACCAAAGCGATCAACGCTGATCTCAAGCCGGCGAAAATCGACAACACCATGGCGTTCATGTTCGAGACCAGCCAGGTGTTGCGCCCAAGCCGTTTCGCCCTCGATTGCCCGCAACTGCAAAACACTTACGACGCCTGCTGGGCTACGCTGCCCGCCACTTTCGACCCGACCCGGAGATAACCCATGACGCAGACTTCCATCACTCGCAGCTGGGTTGCTTCGGCCAACGGCCACGCGGATTTCCCCCTGCAAAACCTGCCGCTGGGCGTGTTCAGTCTCAACGGCTCGGCACCGCGCAGTGGCGTGGCCATTGGCGAGCATATCTTTGACCTGCAAGCGGCCCTGGAGGCCGGGTTGTTCGATGGCGCCGCGAAAGCAGCGGTCGAAGCGACCCATGGCGGCCAGCTGAATGCGTTCTTTGAACTGGGCCGCGAGGCTCGCGTCGCGTTGCGCGAGCGTTTGCTGGAACTGTTCGCCGAGGGCAGCACCCTGCACGGCAAGATCGAAGCCCTGGGCGCAAAACTGCTGCCGCTGGCGGCGGATTGCGAAATGCACCTGCCGGCGAAAATCAACGATTACACCGACTTCTACGTTGGCATCGAGCACGCGCAGAACGTTGGCAAACTGTTCCGTCCCGACAACCCGTTGCTGCCGAACTACAAGTACGTGCCAATCGGCTACCACGGTCGTGCGTCGACCATTCGCCCGTCCGGTACCGATGTACGCCGCCCGAAAGGCCAGACCTTGCCGGCCGGTCAAACCGAGCCGACCTTTGGCCCTTGCGCACGCCTGGATTACGAACTGGAGCTGGGCATCTGGATCGGCCAGGGCAACGACATGGGCGACTCGATTGCCATTGGCGACGCCGCCGATCACATCGCCGGTTTCTGCCTGCTCAACGACTGGTCGGCACGGGATATCCAGGCCTGGGAATACCAGCCGCTGGGGCCGTTCCTGTCGAAAAGCTTCATCACCAGCATCTCGCCGTGGGTGGTCACCGCCGAAGCGCTGGAGCCGTTCCGTCGTGCCCAGCCTGAGCGTCCACAAGGCGATCCGCAGCCGCTGCCGTACCTGCTCGACAAGCGCGATCAGGCCGCTGGCGCATTCGACATCGAACTGGAAGTGTTGCTGCTCACCGAGGCCATGCGCGAACAGAACCTGCCAGCCCATCGCCTGACTCTGAGCAACACCGGGCACATGTACTGGACTGTGGCACAAATGGTCGCGCACCACAGCGTCAACGGCTGCCAGTTGCAGGCCGGTGACTTGTTCGGTTCGGGCACCTTGTCGGGGCCGGAGAGCGGTCAGTTCGGCAGCCTGCTGGAAATCACCGAAGGCGGTAAAAAACCGATCGAGCTGGCCTCGGGCGAGGTGCGCAAGTTCCTTGAAGATGGTGACGAAATCATCCTGCGCGGCCGTTGCCGCCGCGACGGTTTTGCTTCCATCGGTTTCGGCGAATGCCGCGGCAAAGTGCTGCCGGCGCGCTAACAGGAGCGGGGCATGGAACTCTATACCTACTACCGTTCGACGTCCTCGTACCGGGTGCGTATCGCGCTGGCGCTCAAAGGCCTGGATTATCAATCCTTGCCAGTCAACCTGATCGCACCGCAGGGTGGCGAGCATCGACAGCCGCCTTATCTGGGCATCAACCCGCAGGGTCGCGTGCCGGCCTTGCGCACCGATGAAGGCGAGTTGCTGATCCAGTCTCCCGCGATCATCGAGTACCTGGAGGAACGTTATCCACAGGTGCCACTGCTGTCCAAAGACCTGGCTACCCGTGCTCACGAGCGCGGCGTGGCGGCAGTGGTCGGCTGCGATGTGCACCCGCTGCACAACGTCAGCGTGCTCAATCGGCTGCGCCAGTTGGGTCACGACGAACCGCAGGTGGTGGAGTGGATCGGTCACTGGATCGGCCAAGGGCTGGCCACGGTCGAGCAGCTGATCGGTGATGACGGTTATTGCTTCGGCCCCGAGCCTGGGCTGGCGGACGTCTACCTGATCCCTCAATTGTACGCGGCCGAGCGTTTCAATGTTTCCCTTGAAGCTTATCCACGCATCCGGCGAGTGGCGGCATTGGCGGCGACGCACCCGGCGTTCATCAAGGCGCATCCGGCGAATCAGCCAGACACGCCATAACGATTCACACCGTCCCAATGTGGGAGCGAGCCTGCTCGCGATAACGGTGTGTCAGCCACGTTGATGTGACTGACACTCCCTCTTCGCGAGCAGGCTCGCACACAAGGTTTTTGTGATCAGTGAACGATGGCGTTCGGCGGCAAATGCCCCAGCCGTTCCGTCAGGCGAATCCGCTGGATCGGGTCGTCGCTGAGCAGCAACGCATGTTCCAGGTCAAAACGCTCGGCGTTCGGGCAGTCCAGCCGTTGGTACAGGCTGGCCCGGGCCAGATAGTCGGCGGCACTGGCATTGCCCAGTTCCAGGACGCGCTCGGCGTCGATCAGGGCATTGATGCAATCGTCGTGGGACAGGTACAACTGGCGCAGGTTGCGCGACAGCCGTTGCAGCATCTGCGCCGGCTCGGCGGTTACCAGGTGCTCGGCGCTGAGCTTCATGTTCGGGCCATACTGGCGGTGCAGCAGTTCCCGACAATCGTTCGGATAAAGCCGGCGGCCGCCGCAGGGGTCGAGCAAATGATCGGCGCCCGGAACCCGCAGCAGGAAATGCCCGGGGAAGTTGACCCCGACCATGGGAATTTCCAGGCCCTTGGCCAACTCCAGCGCAATCAGCCCCAGCGTCAAGGGTTGCCCTCGTCGGCGCTCCAGTACTTTGTCAAGCAGTGCCACTTGCGGGCGCAAGGGTGTGAAGTCGTCCTGGGCATAGCCAAGGTCGTTCATGCGCCGCAGCAGCGGCTGGGCCAGTTCACTGACCGGCAGCATCGGCAAGCCGCCACTGACCCGTTGTTGCAATGCCTGGAAATCGGCCAGTAGTGCTTGCGGCTCCACCTCGCTGTCGTGCTCGGCCGCAATCCACAGTGCCGCCTCGAACAGCGCGGGCGGTGAACGTTGCAGGCAGGCGAAGAACGATTGGCGCGGGGTCATCAAAATCTCCGGGCAATGCCTCGTTTTAGCCCCCTCTCCGGCATTCGTCCAGTGCCGCACAAGGGCGATCACAGGTTATTTCCGAAAGCCTGCATCGGGGCCGTTCTTATTCCGGTGCGCTTCTGCAATTTTTGGGCGCAAGCCTATACTGGCGTCTACAAGAAGTGATTCGGGAGCCTTACGATGTTCGCTCTCATGCAAAGCACTCGCCTTGAATCGCTGCATCTGAGCGTTGACTCGGTCACCGGGTTGAAGGCGGTCATTGCCATTCATAACAGCCGGCTGGGGCCTGCTCTGGGTGGTTGTCGTTACCTTGCCTACCCCAGCGACGAATCAGCGGTCGAAGACGCTGTGCGCCTGGCCCAAGGCATGAGCTACAAAGCCGCGTTGGCCGGCCTGGCCCAGGGCGGCGGCGTGGCGGTGATCGTGCGTCCGGCCCATGTGGAAAACCGCGCGGCACTGTTCGAAGCGTTCGGACGCTGCATCGAACAACTCGAAGGCCGCTACATCACCGCCATCGACAGCGGCACTTCCGTGGCGGACATGGATTGCATCGCCCAGCAAACCCAGCACGTCACCAGCACCACCTCGGCGGGCGACCCTGCGCCACACGCGGCGATGGGCGTGTTCACCGGCATCCGCAGCACCGCCATGGCCCGGCTCGGCAGCGACAACCTCGAAGGCCTGCGCGTGGCCATCCAGGGCCTCGGCAATGTCGGGTATGCATTGGCCGAACAGTTGCACGCCGCTGGTGCCGAACTGCTGGTCAGCGACATCGATCACGGCAAGGTGCAACTGGCCATGGAGCAACTCGGCGCGCACCCGATTGCCAACGATGCGCTGCTCAGCACACCTTGCGACATCCTCGCGCCTTGCGGGCTGGGCGGTGTGCTCAACAGCCATACCGTGTCGCAATTGCGCTGCTCGGCGGTGGCCGGTTCGGCGAACAATCAGCTGACGCATCTGGATATCGCCGACCAACTCGAACGCCGCGGCATCCTGTACGCACCAGATTATGTGATCAACGCCGGTGGGCTGATTTACGTGTCGCTCAAGCACCGCGGCGAAGAACTGTCGACCATCACCGCACACCTGTCGAAAATCAGCTCGCGCCTGACCGAAGTGTTCGCCCACGCCCAAGCGGAAAAACGTTCCCCCGCACGGGTGGCCGATGAGTTGGCAGAGAAAGTGTTGTACCGGTGAATCAGATGAGTTTTCCACAGGCATGAAAAAGGCCCTGAGCCATTTGACTCAGGGCCTATTCAATTTGGGCTTTGCTTACTTGGCGGCTTTGGGGGCCTTGGCAGGCTTGGCCGGGGTGATCGGCTCCACGGCCTCAACGACCTCGACCGCTGCAACAGGTTGTGCGACTTCAACCGGTGCGCTGAGCAGTTCGGACAGGGCGTCCGGCTGGCTCTTGAACGCCTTGGCGAACACATCGCGATTCTTCGCCATGTAGATCCCGGCTTCTTCCACTTGCTGCTCGGTCAGGGACGGAACGGCTTTTTGCAACACTTCAGCCAGCAGTTCGGCCAGTTCGAGCATTTTGTCATGACGGTCAGCTTCGGCTTTATCCATGAACAAGCGCTCCAGATCTCGGCTGCTGCGGTATACCACTTCGACGGCCATTCACCACCTCACATGCCTTCACATTGGTTGTCGATTTCGACTACTGTATCTATATACAGCTAAAGGATAAGCGAATCCCTGTCTTTTGGATAGTGGCTTTTCAATGTAGACCGGTTTCGGCATTTGTCAGGTGAGGCGCTGCACGGGTGCGACCAAACGCCACGGCGCGCGATCCAGAGCAGCTCGCCATCATGGGCTGGCCTTTTTTCTGCATGCAGAAAAACCGTCACGTCCAACCCGCATCATCCGGTCGAAGCGACCTAAGGAAGCAGCATCGTGAAAATCAACTGGGCCGAAAAACTGCGGCAGAACGTGCATGAACTGGCCGAGTCCCTGGGCAACCTGTTCGTCGAAACCTTTCACTACCTGGCACTGTTCGCCATTGGTGCGGTGACTGCGTGGGCGGCGGTGATGGAGTTTCTCGGGATGATCGAAGAGGGGCACATCAAGATCGATGACATCTTGCTGCTGTTCATCTACCTGGAACTGGGGGCGATGGTCGGGATTTACTTCAAGACCAACCACATGCCCGTGCGCTTCCTGATCTACGTGGCGATCACCGCGCTGACGCGGCTGCTGATTTCAAACGTTTCGCACCACAACCCGCCGGACCTGGGGATCATCTACCTGTGCGGCGGGATTCTGCTGCTGGCGTTTGCGATTCTGGTGGTGCGTTACGCTTCGTCGCAATTTCCTTCGGTGAAGATCGAGAACCCGCACCGCAAGACAGGTGCGGGCTCCAGTGAACATCCGGAAGTAGAAAAGGGCGAGCTTTAAAGCCCCATGGCGGGTCGGGGCCGGCCATTGGCTGATGGTGGCGGCAGGCTGCGCGTGTCGCCATCGGTCATGGATTCGAGGATGGCCACGGCACTGTGGCCCTGCTCGATGGCAATGCCGAACTGAATGCTTTGCACCAGTCGTTTCAGGCGCTCGGGGTCATT
Organism: Pseudomonas sp. P4_B4; assembly: GCF_056402255.1. Lineage (NCBI taxonomy): Bacteria > Pseudomonadati > Pseudomonadota > Gammaproteobacteria > Pseudomonadales > Pseudomonadaceae > Pseudomonas > Pseudomonas sp. P4_B4. Next base: position 87,528 of record NZ_JBFUHS010000012.1, on the reverse strand, counting down.
GCGTTGTTCGGCGCTGATCATGCGCTTGGCCACCACGCGGCCACTGTTGGATAGGGTCAGCATGATGCTGCCGTCCAGGCCCTGAATGCTCAGGTTGATCTGGTAATCCGCTGCAAAGGCATCGGTAATGAGCTGGAAAGGGTTGTCCATGATGCGTCACCGCCTGATTGAACGTGCAGTTGTTGACCGGCCGTGATCGGGTTGGTTCGCAATGCCTGACCACCGGCCATCTCGCCATCATTGTTCCAACCAGGATGTAGCAAGGGGCGTGCCGACAAAATTGTCGGACAAAAAACACGTTCTGTAGGAGCGAGCCTGCTCGCGATGGTCGTGAACGATAACGCGTCAAACCAGATGGTTTGCGGCGCCTGAGGGTTTTTCGCGAGCAAGCTCGCTCCTACAGGGGCCGCGTTTTCTGCACGTTTCAGGGCAATAAACCTCGACGTGCCTCCAAAGCGATCAACATTCCACCCAGTTCACCGCCAGTCCGCCCCGCGACGTCTCTTTGTACTTGTCGTGCATGTCGGCCCCGGTGTCGCGCATGGTGCGGATCACCCGGTCCAGGGAAATGAAGTGTTTGCCGTCGCCGCGCAGGGCCATTTGCGTGGCGTTGATGGCCTTCACTGCGGCGATCGCGTTGCGCTCGATACACGGCACTTGCACCAGTCCGCCCACCGGGTCGCAGGTGAGGCCGAGGTTGTGTTCCAGGCCGATTTCGGCGGCGTTTTCCAGCTGCTCCGGGGTGGCGCCAAGCACCTCTGCCAGGCCTGCGGCGGCCATGGCGCAGGCGGAGCCGACTTCACCCTGGCAGCCGACTTCGGCCCCGGAGATCGAAGCGTTTTTCTTGCACAGGATGCCGACGGCCGCTGCGCCCAGGAAGAACGCGACTACGTCGTCGTCAGACGCATCAGCATTGAATTTCATGTAGTAGTGCAGCACCGCGGGAATGATCCCCGCCGCGCCGTTGGTCGGTGCCGTGACCATGCGCCCGCCGGCGGCGTTTTCTTCGTTCACGGCAAGGGCGTACAGGTTGACCCATTCCATCGCTGACAAGGTGGACGTAATGACGTTCGGCTTGCCGATTTCCTGCAGGCTGCGATGCAGTTTCGCCGCTCGACGTGGAACATTCAGACCGCCGGGCAAGATGCCTTCGTGGCGCAAGCCCTGCTCGACGCATTCGCGCATCACCGACCAGATATGCAACAGACCCTGGCGGATCTCTGCGTCACTGCGCCATGCCCGTTCGTTGGCCATCATCAGTTCGCTCACCCGCAGCCCGTGCTCATTGCACAGCTTGAGCAGTTCGGCGGCGCTGGAGAAATCGTAAGGCAGCACCACATCGCCGGCCGGTGCGACCCCGGATTCGGCTTCGGCCGCTTCGATGATGAAACCGCCGCCCACCGAGTAATAGGTTTGCTCGAACAGTTCGCCGGTTTCACCGAAGGATGTCAGGGACATGGCGTTGGGGTGGTAGGGCAGGCTCTCGTTGAGCAGCAGGAGATCGTGTTGCCAGTCGAAGGCAATTTCCGCAACGCCTGCCAGGCACAATTTGCCGGTTTCGCGCAGGGTGTGAATGCGCCTGTCGATGGTGGTGGGATCGATGCGGTCGGGCCATTCGCCCATCAGGCCCATGACGCAGGCGCGGTCCGTTGCATGGCCGACGCCGGTCGCTGAAAGAGAACCATAGAGGCGGATTTCCACGCGTCGCACCTCCGCCAGAAAACCGTGATCGACCAGCGCTTGGGCAAAGGTTGCGGCAGCGCGCATCGGACCGACGGTATGGGAACTGGAAGGACCGATGCCGACTTTGAATAGATCAAAAACACTGATAGCCATGCTAAAGCCTGTACATGCAATGGAAGGGAAGTCGCTGCCATTTCTGTAGGACAAGCGCAATTTGGGCGATACTGCCTGTCACGATCCTGCGTGACCAACGAAAATTCCTAAGACATCCTTTAGCAGGACTAAACGATGAGCCGTCAATTACACGCCCAGACGTATGTCTGGCTGAACGTGTTTGCCTGTGCCGCGCGGCACCTGTCGTTCACCCGGTGCGCCGAAGAACTGCACATCACACCAGGGGCGGTCAGCCAGCAGATTCGCCAGCTGGAAGAGCGCCTGGGCTTTCGCCTGTTTCACCGCCGCGCCCGCGGGGTGGAGCTGAGCGCTGAGGGCCAGCGCCTGGCCATTACCGTCAACGAGGCCTTTGGCAGCATCGACGCGGAATTGCGGCGACTGGATGCGGGCATGATCAGCGGAATTCTGCGGGTGCGTTCGATTCCGTCGTTCCTGAGCAAATGGCTGACGCCGCGCCTGCCGCGTTTGCAGCAGCGTTTTCCGGACATTCAGTTGCGCCTGGTGGCCGAGGACAGCAGCGTGCCGTTGCATGAAGGCGATTTCGACCTGGCGATCGACCTGAACGACGGCAGTTATCCGGGCCTGTTATCCACAGCCTTGCTGGATGAACAGATTTTTCCGGTGTGCGCGCCGAGCCTGTTGCGTGGTCGTCCGCCGCTGCACGGTCCGGCAGACCTGATGCACTTTCCCTTGCTGCACGACATCACCGCCTGGCGCGGCAGCTACGAGTACGCGGAATGGGAGTTTTACCTCAATGCCATCGGCTTCGAGGGGGCGGATGTGCGACGCGGCCATACCTTCAATCGCAATCACCTGACCATCGAAGCGGCCATCGCCGGGATGGGCGTGGCGATTGCGCGACGAACGTTGCTCAATGATGAGTTGGAGCGTGGTGCCTTGATCGTGCCGTTTGGCTTGGCGGTACCCAATCACAAGCGCTACATGCTGCTTTACGCACCGGGGGCATTGAGCCATCCGGGTGTGCGCGCGGTGCACGATTGGTTGGTGGAGGAGGCGGGTGCATTTCGCAGCCTGCACCCGTTGGGGGAGCGGCAAATGTGAGCAATTATTACGTAAGAGCAGGGCGACCCAACTCCCGACCTTAACAGCGCTTTTGCTCGTTGTCCGGCTTTTTTTGCGATTGAAAATTTATCTTTTTTAGGGGTTGAATTGTTCAGCGTACAGACCGATTGTGTAAGTAAGAGGTCACGGTGATGACGCCCAAGGGCTTAGCTGACCGGCCTCTCGCGAGCTAGCTGAAATAAGGGATGAACTATGCAAATCCAAGTCAATAGCGATAACCATATTCAAGGCAGTAAACGACTGGAGGAGTGGGTACGTACAACCATTGAGAGCACGCTCGAACGCTACGAAGAGGACCTGACACGAGTCGAGGTTCACCTGCGGGACGAGAACGGCGACAAGCCGGGTCCCCACGACATGCGCTGCCAACTGGAGGCGCGGCCAAAAGGCCATCAACCGGTTTCCGTCACCCATAAAGCCTCCACCATGGAGCAGGCGATCGACGGAGCGGCTACTAAACTTGAACATGCGCTGGAGCATATGTTCGGCAAATTACGCGGCAAACGAGCCAATGTGGTGCCCATCGAGAGTGGCGCCCATGCCGACCAGCTGCTGGAAGAAGAGTTTCTGGAAAACGAACAGGCGGCGCTTAACGGCTGACACCTGATTCACTTTTTACCTTCCCATTAGAACGGGCCTGCATTGCAGGCCCGTTTTCGTTTCGGTGGCTTTTGGATTTCATGGTCATTGGCTGGCTGTGGGGACAGCCAGGTTTACGGTGCAACCAACGGGCTTGATAGCGGGCTGCACCCGAACTTTTTGCATATGAGAATATTTATCATTAATATTGTGGCCTTGCCGGCCCCCTGACGCTGTCGTGGCCTCACCGGTTTTCAGGTCGAAACATGAACGATGATCACTCTGCCCCCCGACCCCCACGATAACGAGCGCGATCAACAGCGCGACGACCGTGCGCATTTTCTCCAGGTGTTTCTCTCCCAGCGTTCGCAAATGGAAGCACTGGTGAGTCGGCGTGTCGGTTGCCGGGCGACAGCGGCTGACCTGGTACAGGATTTGTTCCTGCGTTTCTGGCGGCGGCCGCTGGTGCAAGTCGAGGAACTCAGCACCTACCTGTTGCGCTGCGCCGGCAACATCGCCATCGACCATTTGCGCAGTGAAGGCACGCGGGTCCGGGTCAGTGAAGGCTTGATGGTGGAACCACCGGACAGCCATGGCCGCGGACCGCAAGGGGCGCTGGAGGCGGGCAACGATTTGCGTCATGTCGAAGCGGCGTTGCGCGCCTTGCCGGAGCGTACGCGGCAGATCTTTTTGCTCAATCGCATCCATGGCCGTAAATACGCCGAGATCGCCAAGGCCATGGGCTTGTCCCAAAGTGCCGTGGAAAAACATATGATGCGCGCCCTCGAAGCCTGCAAGGCCAGCCTTCGGGAACCCGAACCGCGTACGCCAGGGAAAGCACCGTGAACCACCTCGAACGCGTCACTCCGACGCCCGCGCAGGAGCAGGCCGCGCTGGCCTGGCTGAGCCTGTTGCATGACCAGCCCAGCAGCGGTGACCAGGCGACGTTTAGCCAATGGTTGCAAGCCGACCTCGCCCATGCCGAGGCCTATGCCCAGGCGCAGGTAATGTGGGAGTTGAGCGAAGGGCCGGCGCGCACGCTCGCCGATGAAGACGCTTTTGCCTTGCAGGGGTATCTCCACGCCATGGACAAGCCGCGGCGCAACACGGTCGGGCGTTGGTCCGTTGCGCTGGCGATGGCCGCGTGCCTGCTGTTGATGATCAGCCTCGGCACAGGCTGGCAGCCGATGCGCTGGATGGATGACCTGGGGGCGGATTACGTCTCGGCGCCGGGGGAAATCCGCACCGTCACCCTGGCCGATCAGTCGCAGGTGACACTGGATGCCGACAGTGCCATCGCCGTGGATTTCAGTCGCGGTGAGCGGCACGTGCAACTGCGTCGTGGCGCCGGTTTTTTCAGCGTGACACATACGGAGGAACCCTTTGTGGTGGACGCCGAGAAAGGCCAGGCGCGGGTCCTGGGTACGCAGTTCGAAGTTCGATTGCAGCCCCACGGTGCACAGGTGACGGTGTTGTCCGGTCGGGTCGGCGTGACGGCGCAGCAGAACGTCGAGCAGCAAATCCTCACCGCCGGCCAGCAAGTGGCCTATGGCGAAGGCACAGCGGAAAAACTTCACGCGGTGGACAGCGAAGAGCAGTTGGCCTGGCGCCAGGGCTGGCTCAATTACTACAAGGCGACATTGGCCGATGTGGTAAACGACCTCGGTCGTTATTACCCAGGTCGGATAGTGATACTCAATGACGAACTGGCGACGCGGCGGGTCAGTGGCAGCTTTCCGAGCAGGAGCCCGCAGGCAGTGTTGAGTTCGTTGCAGGGGGTGTTGGGGTTTGAGCAGCATCAGGTGTTGGGACGTCTGATTATTCTGCGTTGAGGCGACTGACCTCTTCGCGAGCAGGCTCGCTCCCACAGGGAAATGCATTCCAAATGTGGGAGCGAGCTTGCTCGCGAAGTCGGTGGGTCAAACGCCACTTTTCTTTCAATAAAAATATTTTCAAATTTTTGCTGAGGTAAACCCGATTGCCATCCGTGTAGTGACTGAAACTGCGAGTCATTCGCATCCGTTGCGGTTCTACACAGGTCATGAGTCATGAAGTCCAGGGCAAAATCGGGTTCGGTCAAACAATGGTTGGGTGTGTCTGCGTTGAGCTTTTCGGCAATGGCGTTGTTGCCGCTGAGCGTGGCGCTGGCCGCAGAGGCGGGCAGCAGTCAGTCGCGTGGGCCATTCAATTTCGCGCTGGCCGCCAAACCGCTGCCCCAGGCCCTGAGTGATTTCAGCCGGGTGACCGGCATCAGTGTCGTCTACACCGATGAAGCGCCGTACGGCCTCAATGCGCCGGCCATCAATGGCCAGATGAGCGCCGAACAGGCCCTGCAACGACTGCTCACTGGTTCGGGCTTGACGTTCCGTCGCACCGACGGCCACACCATTGCACTGGAGCCACGGCCGACTGAAGGTGCGTTGAACCTGGGCGCGACCACTATCACCTCGGTGATGGATGACTCCATGAGCTACCAACCGCCACCCACCACTTCAGTGATGCGCTCCTCGGCCCGGGTTCAGGATATCCCCCAGACCATCAACGTCGTCCCGGCCCAGGTCATCCGCGACCAGGCGCCGCGCAATCTCGATGACGCCCTGGCCAATGTCAGCGGCATCACCCAGGCCAACACCCTGGGCAGCACCCAGGATTCGGTGATGGTCCGCGGCTTTGGCGACAACCGTAACGGCTCGATCATGCGCGACGGCATGCCGATCGTGCAGGGCCGTGGCCTTGACGCCAGCGTCGACCGGGTCGAAGTACTCAAGGGCCCGGCCTCGTTGCTCTACGGCATCCAGGATCCGGGCGGCGTGGTCAATATGGTCAGCAAGAAGCCTGAACTTGAGCAGTACAACGCCTTGACCGCGCGCGGTTCGAGTTATGGCGACGGCAAGAACGGCAGCGGCGGCGGTCTCGACAGCACCGGAGCCCTCGGCGATTCCGGGTTGGCCTACCGCATGGTGCTGGACTACGAAGATGAAGATTACTGGCGCAACTTCGGTGTGCATCGCGAGAGCCTGATCGCGCCATCCCTGGCCTGGTACGGCGAAAGTACCAAGCTGCTGTTCTCCTATGAGCACCGCGAATTTCTCACACCGTTCGACCGCGGCACACTGATCGATCCACGCACCAACCATCCGCTGGACATCTCGCGCAACGAGCGTCTCGACGAGCCGTTCAACAACATGGAAGGGCGTTCGGACCTCTATCACTTCGAGGCCGATCACGAACTCAACGACAAATGGAAAGCCCATTTCGGCTACAGCTGGAACCGCGAAACCTACGATGCCAGCCAGGTGCGCGTGACCGCCATCGACACCAAAAAGGGCACCCTGACCCGCAGCATGGACGGCACCCGGAATGCGATCAGTACCGACCGTTTCACCACCGCCAGCCTCGAAGGCAACGTGAACGTGCTCGGCATGCAGCATGACCTGCTGTTCGGCATCGACGACGAATACCGCAAGATCTTCCGCGAAGACCTGATTCGCCAGAAAAGCCTGACCACATTCAGTTACGTCAATCCGGTCTATGGTCGGGAAGTGGCGGGCACCACCGTCAGTGCGGCCGACAGCGCGCAGACCGATGAACTGCGCAGCGATTCAGTCTTCCTGCAGGACTCCATCCACCTCACCGATAAGTGGATTCTGGTGGCCGGTGCGCGTTTCCAGGCGTACGACCAGCACGCCGGCAAAGGCGTACCGTTCCACGCGAACACCGACAGCAACGGGCAGAAATGGGTACCGCGCGCGGGCCTTGTGTACAAGTACACCGATGCCTTGTCGTTCTACGGCAGCTACACCGAGTCGTTCAAACCCAACTCGACCATCGCACCCTTGAGCGGCAGCAGTACCGTGCTTGACGGCGGCATCGCGCCGGAAGAAGCAAAGTCCTGGGAGCTGGGTGCCAAGCTCGATCTGCCGGGCCGCGTCACCGGTAACATCGCACTGTTCGACATCAAGAAACGCAATGTGCTGGTGTCCAACGCCGAAGGCCCGACCACGATTTACAGTGCCGCCGGCGAAGTGCGTTCCCGTGGCCTGGAAGTGGACTTGAGCGGTCAACTCAGCGATCACTGGAGCATGATCGGCAGCTATGCCTACACCGATGCCGAAGTCACCGAAGACCCGGATTACCAAGGCAATCAACTGCAGAACGTGGCGAAGAACAGCGGCTCGCTGTCGGCCGTCTATGACTTCGGCAGCGTCATTGGCGGTGATCAACTGCGGGTCGGCGCCGTGGCGCGTTATGTGGGGGAGCGCGCGGGCAACGCGGTGAACGATTTCGATCTGCCGAGCTACACCGTGGCCGATGCGTTCGCCACCTACGACACCAGGGTCGAAGGGCAGAAGGTCAAGTTTCAGCTCAACGTGAAGAACCTGTTCGACCGCACTTACTACACCTCGGCGGCGAGTCGGTTCTTTGTTTCCATGGGGGATTCGCGGCAGATTTCGCTGTCCAGCACGCTGGAGTTCTGACGACAGACCGCGTCATCGTTCTTCGTCGGCAATTGAGGCGCAGAAAATCCAGGGCTTAGCGCAAAAACGCCTGCCGATACTCACCGGGCGTCCCGCCAAGTGACTGGCGAAAGCGGTTGGTGAAATGGCTGGCACTGGAAAAACCGCAAGCCAGTGCAATCTCCCCCAGTGGTTGTGAGGTCGTGCGCAGCAACTCTCGCGCCCGGTCAAGGCGCCGCGCCAGCACGTACTGGTGGGGTGGCAAGCCGAAGCTCTCGCGGAACATCCGCGCGAAGTGGTATTCGGACAACGCGCACAACGCCGCCAACTGACCGAGGCTGATGGCCTCGTCCAGATGACTGTCGATGAACTCCACCAGATGCCGACGCTGATGCGCGGCCAACCCACCTTTAAGGCGCAAGCCCTGACGCACGTTGACCTGGCTGAGCAGGGCATGGCTGAGCAATTCGTGAGCCAGGCTGCTGGTGAGCAGGCGCTCGCCCGGTTCGTCCCAGTTCAAGGTGATCAACTGCCGAAAGCGCAGCGCCTGCTGCGGATCATCAAGAAAGGTCTGCTCGCGCAGCTGCATTTCCCGTGGCTCGCGATCGAGCAGGGTGACGCAGCCAAGGGCAAATTGTTCGGGGCTGAAATACAGGTGTGCCAGGCGAATATCGCCGTTGATCACCCAGCCTGACTGGTGATCGGCCGGGAGGATGCACAGTTTGTCCGGACCACCCTTGTTATCGGGCTGGTCGCGGCGAAAGGTGCCGGTGCCGCCGGCGAGGTAACAGGACAACGTGTGGTGGCTGGGCGCTTCGTATTCCTGGGCGTCGTGGTGATTGCTCCACAAGGCTGCAGACAAGCCGTCACCGAGCTCGGCACTGTGCTCGAGGCGAGCATTGGGCGAGCGGTTGAGGGCTTGAAAGACTTGTAGGGTATCCAGTGCAGCCATGATCGTTGCTCTCTAACACCTGCATCCAACGCCTTGCATCCTACTCCGTAGACGTGCGCATGCCAGCCTGCCGCCAGACAAAAGCGCAAGTTTATGCAAGTGTGCCCAGGCATGGTGCCGGACACTGGGCTCCTATCGAGGAGCCTTAGCCATGAACCTTTCGTTGTACCTGCTGACCGTGCTGATCTGGGGCACCACCTGGATTGCCCTGAAATGGCAGCTCGGTGTGGTGGCCATTCCCGTGTCGATCGTCTATCGCTTCGGCCTCGCCGCGCTGGTGCTGTTCGTGATCCTGCTGCTCAGCCGGCGGCTGCAAGTGATGAACCGCCGCGGGCACCTGATCTGCCTGGCTCAGGGCTTGTGCCTGTTCTGCGTCAACTTCATGTGCTTCCTCACGGCGAGCCAATGGATCCCCAGCGGACTAGTGGCCGTGGTGTTTTCCACGGCCACCCTGTGGAATGCCCTCAACGCGCGGGTGTTCTTCGGTCAGAAAATCGCCCGCAATGTGCTGATGGGCGGTGCGCTGGGCCTGCTTGGTCTGGGCCTGCTGTTCTGGCCGGAGCTGGCCGGGCATACCGCGAGTCCGGAAACCTTGCTCGGTCTCGGTCTGGCCCTGTGCGGCACCTTGTGTTTCTCGGCGGGCAACATGCTTTCGAGCCTGCAACAGAAGGCCGGTCTCAAGCCGCTGACCACCAATGCCTGGGGCATGGCTTACGGGGCGGCGATGCTCTCGGTGTGGTGCCTGGTCAAAGGCATTCCCTTCGACATGGAAATGAGCGCGCGTTACATCGGGTCACTGTTGTACCTGGTGATTCCGGGATCGGTGATAGGTTTCACCGCCTACCTGACGCTGGTCGGCCGCATGGGGCCAGAGCGGGCTGCGTATTGCACGGTGCTGTTCCCGGTGGTGGCGCTCAACGTATCAGCGTTCGCCGAGGGTTATCAGTGGACGATGCCGGCGCTGTTGGGGTTGGTGTTGGTGATGTCGGGGAACGTTCTGGTGTTTCGAAAACCCAAAGCTCCATTAGAGCTGGGCAGCGGAAAACTGGCCTGACAGGGTGACGTCGAGTGCCGATACTCTCAGCGCTCGACTTTCATTGCGATGAAAATCAATAGCGGAAAGAGGAAGCCGACAATATGCCGGGCCCAGTCCTTGTAGTTCCATGTTTCCGACCTGTCCATGTTGAACCATTCGGTACCTATCACTTGAAAGCCGAAGTAATAGAGGAAAAGTGCGATCAGTAATCCGATTAATGCAGGTTTTTTGGCATCGTGAAAAATCTTCGGGCTAGCGCTGATGCTTTTAAAAAGGTGATAGGTGCCGAGCAGGCAGAAGAGGGTGTAGACCACTTCAAGTGTAATGATCACCCAGTAGATACGGTGTTGCAATAGGGTTGAAGTAATGGCCCTGTCACGGTATTTGTGACCATCACTGGTGGTGTCCATGCTCAGGATATGGGCGAGGTATTCAAAGTTTGTCGTGTAGTCGGTGAAGTTACTGTATAGCACAAGCAATCCAAAGAAACTGAAGGATAACATCAGTATGGCTTTGCTGAACCGAATGATTTGGCTTGTTGTTAGTGGGTTCAAGTTGTTGATCTCCGTTATTGCTCCCGTTGTGTTCGGGTAAGTAGGGAGAGTCTATCGCGTGGTTTTATTATTTGTTTATTGACTGAATTTCAGAGTGTGTATTCAGTGAGTTGCTTAACAGGATGCAAACGACTTTTTTGTTGTTTTTTCTAAACGGGCAGGCGCCTGCAACGCCTGCCAGCTTTACATTAACCCCTCCAGACTTGCGGGTTGACCAGGTCCTGCGGTCGCTCGCCCAGCAGGGCACTGCGCAAGTTGGCCAGGGCACGGTTGGCCATGGCATCGCGGGTCTCATGGGTGGCCGAGCCGATGTGCGGCAAGGTCACGGCGTTTTTCAGCTGGAACAGGGGCGAGTCAGCCAGCGGTTCTTTTTCGTACACGTCCAGCCCGGCACCACGAATGCGGTTGTTTTGCAGCGCTTCGATCAGCGCCGGCTCGTCTACCACCGGGCCACGGGAGATGTTTACCAGAATGGCGCCCGGCTTCATCAGCGCCAGTTCGCGATGGCTGATGAGGTGTTTGGTCTTCTCGCTGAGCGGTACCACCAGGCACACGAAGTCGGCTTCGGCCAGCAATTGATCGAGGCTGCGGTACTGTGCGCCGAGTTCCTGTTCCAGCCCGGTCTTGCGGCTATTGCCGCTGTAGATGACCGGCATGTTGAACCCCAGGCGACCGCGTCGGGCGATGGCCGCACCGATATTGCCCATGCCGACAATGCCCAGGGTCTTGCCGTGCACATCGCAACCGAACAGCTGCGCACCGACAGTGGCTTGCCATTGCCCGGCCTTGGTCCAGGCATCCAGTTCGGCGACGCGACGGGCGCTGCTCATCAACAGGGCAAACGCCAGGTCGGCGGTGCTTTCGGTGAGCACATCCGGCGTGTTGGTCAGCATGATCCCGCGTTCGTTGAAGTAGGCCAGGTCATAGTTGTCGTAGCCCACCGAGACGCTGGACACCACTTCCAGGCTGGCGGCGTTCTCCAGCTGCGCACGACCGAGTTTGCGGCCGACGCCGATCAGGCCGTGGGCATTGGGCAGGGCTTCGTTGAACTGGGCGTTGATGTCGCCGTTTTTCGGATTCGGCACGATAACGTCGAAATCCTGTTGCAGGCGTTCAACCATTTGTGGAGTGACGCGGCTGAATGCAAGGACGGTCTTTTTCATGGGGGACGGGCTCGTCGGGCGGTGAAGAATGATGAGCACGCTAACATTCTTCACGGGATTTGTGCGAGTCGTCAGGCGGTCAATGCAAGCTTGCAGCTTGTCGTGCTCCATCCAGTTATACTGCCGCACTTCTTATTCTGTGGCATGCGGCCCACTCACCGGGCCCGACATTTCATGCACCACCCGGAGCTTTCATGACTTCCCCGAAACAACCGCCGATCGCCGACGCCCTGAGCGACGTTCAGGCAGAGCTGCCAGACAGCGTCGACTCCAGCGCCGACAGCGAAACCAAAGCCGAGATCCCGGCGTTCAAGTTCCCGTTCAAGCCGGGTGATCTGGCGGCCGCCAAGGGCTCCAACCAGCCGTGGTACAAGAACGGCGCCAAGAATGGCCACACCAAGACGCCGGGCATGGCTCCGCCGGGGACTCGTCGGTCGATGGGCAAGCGCTAAATCCGGACTTTGCGATGACCGTGCCGCCGTCATCGCGGGCAAGCCATTCAAGGCGATACAATGTCCTGATCAAACCGCCCGCAACGAAATGAACGCATAGTTCGCCGGCGCATCCGTTACCACCTGTGCGCCAGCCGCCAGCACTTGCCCGGCAATGTCATCGCCGGACACATGAAACAGCCATTCGCTGCCCCACTCAGGCAAGGTTTGTCCCGCCAGGTCGTCGATGATCGCGGCAAATTCCGCCATATCCGGCAGATAAGCAGTAAACCCATCACCCTTCAGGGCTGTCGTGCGGATGCCCAGCAATGCGCAAATTGCATCCTTCATCTGAATATCGTCACGATCCGCCTCGCGTGAGCGCTGGATCAGTTGCACCAGCTCCTGATCGACCAGATTGCCGCCGACGATCAGCTCCGGCCCTGTTTCCCATGACTCTGGCGGGCACTCCTTGGCGGCGGTGTTCAGCTCAATGTGCGGATTGATTTCCATCGGATAGATGCGGCACACCAGCGGCCGGCGTTCGTAGATGCGGCAGAGGCTGTCTTCGTCAAGATTTCGGCAGGGGCCGACATTGTAGGCGGCGAAGGTAATGGCCACGTACGTCTCGGATTCGCCGCTGCGCACCGCCGCCGAACGGCGTTCGGCGTGTTCCCGTTGTTGCTCCGGCAGACCCAGGCCATTGCCCAGAAACGCTTCCACCAGCACGATCACCTGACCACCGTCGGCTGCCCACATCCGGGCTTCGCCCAGGGTCAGGGGCACATTGTGGTCGTTGCAGCATTTGCCGCAGCCTACACAGGAAAACGTTGTATTCATCGAGCGTTCGTTCGCATCACAGTGCATGAAACGGCGACAGAATGCCGCCGCAAAAGCCGCTATCGAAGCAAATTATGCGCCACTCAGTTTTCCTTGCCAGCCGGGCGGATGGAGTCCCATTCGGTGACGTACGCGGTTTTGCTCTTTTTGTTGTACAGGCACAGTTCGGTGCCTTGTGCGCCTTTCATGTGCTTTTGCGGGTACTGGCCCTGGAGCAGGAGCGCGGTGTAACCGACCCGGTCATCGAACTGCGCGGCGGTGCCGACCGGTTTGCTGTCCTTCAGGCCGCTGGCCTTGGTGCAACTGGCAAGTACGGCTTTGTCGTAGGTGGCCCAGGCGTCAGGGCTGGAGGCATGGGCTTGGGTGGCGAGGGCGGTGAGGCAGAGGAGAATCAGGGGCGCAGCTTTCATGGTTCAGGCTTCCTTGGGCTGAGTGGCCAAGGCAGGAGTATGCCTGAAAGGTTGATAGTGACTTTGCTGGCCTCTTCGCGGGCAAGCCCGCTCCCACAGTTGTGTGTGTCGGGCGCAGAATCTGCGTACACCCTCGAACCTTTGCAGGAGCTGGCTTGCCAGCGAAGGCGGCATGTCAGAGTGGAACCGGCTCCCGGCGGACCGCGCGCATCCCGACGCTTTCATACAAGCGCCGCGCGCGAAGGTTGTCTTCACGTACCTTCAGGTCCACGAAACCCTCACGCCGCTGCTGGAACATCTTGAATGCCTGCAACAACAATGCACGCCCCAACCCTCGGCCCTGAAACCGCGGGTGCACCACCAGGTTCTTGATATAGGCACTGGTCCAGCACTGGCAAACGCCCACCACTTCTCCGGCATCCAGGGCAATCAAGCACAGGGCCGGGTCATGTTCCGGATCGGTTTCGAACTGCCGTTGCCACATCTCCAGCGCGGCTACGCGACCACCGCCGTCGAGATAACCGAACTCCATCAACCGGTGTACGGCGGCACCCAGTTCGGGACGGTACTCACTCAATTGCAGGCCGGCTGGCCATTCGGGGGACGGCGCGACGACAGAGAGGTCGCGCCGCATCAGCCAGCAGAATTCTTCTGTCAACATTCAATAACCCTGTTCGGCGACAGCCTTGGCCGCGGTGATCAGGCACTGGGTCAATTCCGGCGAAGAGAATTTGGTCAGCACCGCGTTCGCCCCCGCCAGTCGTGCTTTCTCGGCGTTCATCGCACTGTCCAGCGAGGTGTGCAGCAGTACATAAAGATGCGCGAAATCCGGGGTTTCCCGCAGGGTGCGGGTGAAGGCGTAGCCGTCCATCTCCGACATTTCGATGTCCGAGACGATCAGGTTGATCTGCTGCGCGGTGCCTTGCAGATCCAGCAGGCAGTCGATGGCTTCCTTGGCGCTGCGGGCGGTACGGCATTGCAGGCCAAGGTTACGCAGGGTGTGCACGGATTGCTGCAAGGCGACCTGGCTGTCGTCGACCACCAGGATGCGCGCGTTGCCGAGCAGTTCGGCGTCTTCCATGCTCAGTTCGGTCGGCGCCATTTCGATTTGTGCCGGGGCGATGCCATGGATGACTTTTTCGATGTCCAGCACTTGCACCAGGGTGCCATCGACCGACGTCACGCCGGTGATGTAGGCGCGCAAACCACCGGAGCCAAAGGGCGGCGGGCGGATGTCGGTGGTCAGGCAATGGACGATCCTGCTCACCGCCTGCACGTGCAGGCCCTGCTTGGAGCGGCTGACGTCGGTGACAATCAGACAGCCGCCGTTGGGGTCTTCCAGCGGACGCTCGCCAATGGCACGGCTAAGGTCGATCACCGACAGCGAGGCACCGCGCAGGGTGGCAATGCCTTTGACGTGGGGGTGCGACTCCGGCAGCCTGGTCAGCGGTGGGCAGGGAATGATTTCACTGACCTTGAGCAGGTTGATCGCCATCAGCTTGCCGCTGCGCAAGGTAAACAGCAAAAGCGAAAGTGAGTCTGCGCGGGCTTTGGTGGAGGACATATGAACCTTCTCTGGAAAAAGGTGACGGGCAATCCCGGGATCGCCAATGACTTCGATGCCGGGTTATCGACTTGTCGGGGGCAGGCTTTAGTAATTCAGTGAGTGGTAGAACGCCATCGTCGGAACGCCGCCCGGAGCAAGCTCGCTCCCACAGGTGGCCGAGGTGAACACAAATGTTGTGTCCACTGAAATCCACTGTGGGAGATTGCTCGCGATTGGGTCATCACTTCATGCCGAGCCGCTTGGCCATCCGCCCCAGGTTCGCCCGATCCAGGCCCAGCTCACGGGCCGCGCTTGCCCAATTGTTGTTGTGCCGCTCCAGGCAGGCACCGATCAATTGACGCTGATAACGCTCGGTGGCCTCGCGCAAGTCGCCGGTGACCGCTTGAGTGATGGCGGCGACGGGTTGCTCGGCAGCGGCTTCAACGCTGGCATTGGGCAAGTCCAGGTCGGCTGCGCTCAAACTGAGGATCTTCGGCCGTTCCTTGCAATTGCCCAAGGCCTTCAAGGCGCTGCGGCCGATCAGATGTTCAAGCTCGCGCACGTTGCCGGGCCAGTCGTAGGCCAACAGCGCAGCCTGGGCGTCGCTGTTCAGGCGCAGGCTGTTGAGGCCCATGCGCGAGCGGTTCTGCTCCAGGAAGTAACCGCTGAGCAGTAGCACATCACGCCCGCGATCGCGCAGGGCCGGCACCAGCAGCGGATAAACGCTGAGGCGATGGTAGAAGTCGGCGCGGTAACGGCCGCTGCGCACTTCTTCGGCGAGGTCGCGGTTGGTCGCCGCGATCAGGCGCACGTCGACCTGATGCTCCTTGTCCGAACCCAGTCGCTGCAGTTGACCGCTCTGCAACACCCGCAGCAACTTGGCCTGCACGGTCAGCGACAACTCACCGACTTCATCGAGAAACAGCGTGCCGCCATTGGCCAGCTCGAACTTGCCACGGCGGTCGTTCATCGCCCCGGTAAAGGCGCCGCGGACATGGCCGAACAACTCGCTTTCCACCAATGTGTCGGGCAGCGCGGCGCAGTTGAGGCTGATGATCGGTTTGTCGGCGCGGGGCGAGGCGGCATGGATGGCCTGGGCCACCAACTCCTTGCCGACCCCGGTTTCGCCAGTGATCAACACGGTCAGGTCGCTGCCGCCCACCAGGCTGATTTCTTCGACCAGACGCTTGTGGGCCTTGCTCTGGCCAATCATCTCGCGATTCTGCTGGCCGCTGGCCTGGCGGTAGACCTCGGCGCGTTGATGCTCATCTTCGACCCGGTTGTTCAAGCGCTCGATGCGTTCGGCCGCGTTGACCGTGGCAGCTGCGAGGCTGGCGAAGGCTTGCAGGGCATCCAGTTCGATCGGTTCGAAGCGCTCCGGGTCGAGGGCATCGAGGGTCAGCAGACCCCAGGGACGCTCGTCGATGAACAATGGGCAACCCATGCAGTCGTGGACTTCCAGATGATCATCCAGGCCATCGACCAGGCCGTCATAGGGGTCAGGCAAGTCGCTGTCGGCAGCGAAACGGGTTGGGCCGGGGCCGCTGAGCAGTGCTTCGAAACGTGGATGCTCGCTGACCTTGAAGCGCCGACCGAGGGTGTCGGTACTCAAGCCGTCGACGGCCAGCGGCACCAGCCATTCACCATCAAGACGCAGCAGGGCGGCGGCGTCGCACGGGAGCAGGGCGCGCATGGCTTCCAGCAGGCGGCGATAACGCTCACCCTCGGGCAGTTCGCGGGACAGGTCGGAGACCAGGGGCAGCAGGGCGGTGAGCAGGGATTTTGCAGTCATAGTGACTCCGTGTAGTCGGTATGACTATAAATCAAGGGGTGTCTAAATGACTATTAAGTTTTTAACTAATTGATTTATAACGATTAAATAGTTGGCACGGAAGCTGATAAGCATAGGGTAATCCGTTAGCAACCCAAGAAGACCAGGAGTCACCTTATGCTGAGCGCTCAAGACCGTGCCATCGTCAAATCCACCGTGCCGCTGCTCGAAAGCGGTGGTGAGGCGCTGATCACGCACTTCTACCGCATGATGCTCTCCGAATACCCGGAAGTCCGCCCGCTGTTCAACCAGGCCCACCAGGCCAGTGGTGATCAGCCGCGTGCCCTGGCCAACGGCGTATTGATGTATGCGCGCCATATCGACCAGCTGGACCAGTTGGGCGACCTGGTGGCCAAGATCATCAACAAGCACGTGGCCCTGCAGATTCTGCCAGAGCACTACCCGATTGTCGGCAGCTGCCTGCTGCGGGCCATCGCCGAAGTATTGGGCGAAGAGATCGCCACCCCGGAAGTGATCGCGGCCTGGGGCGCGGCCTACGGGCAACTGGCGGACATCCTGATCGGTGCTGAAACCAGCATCTACGACCAGAAGGAACAGGCACCGGGCGGCTGGCGCGGGGCGCGGGAATTCATCGTGCTGGACAAGGTCGAGGAGAGCGCCGAGATCACTTCGTTCTACTTCGAACCTGCGGACAAAGGCCCGATCCTTGAGGCAGAACCCGGCCAGTACATCGGCATGAAACTGATCCTCGACGGTGAAGAGATCCGTCGTAACTACTCGCTGTCGGCGCTGGCGAACAAAGGCCAGTACCGTATCAGCGTCAAGCGTGAAGCCGGTGGCCGCGCTTCCAACTACCTGCATGACCAGTTGCATGTCGGCGCAAGCATCCAGTTGTTCCCGCCATCGGGCGAGTTCACCCTGACCGCCAGCGACAAGCCACTGGTGCTGATCAGCGGCGGCGTCGGCATTACCCCGACCCTGGCGATGCTCGAAGCGGCGCTGGAGACTCAGCGGCCGGTGCATTTCATCCACTGCGCGCGCAACGGCAGCGTCCACGCCTTCCGCGACTGGATCGACGGCCTGGCCGAGCGTCACCCGCAGCTCAAGCGCTTCTACTGCTACGCCGAAGATGACGGCGTGAGCCCGGCGGCGCACAAGATCGGCTTGTTGAGCCAGCAGCAGTTGAATGCATGGCTGCCGGAGCAGCGTGACCTGGATGTTTACTTCCTGGGGCCGAAAGGTTTCATGGCCGCGATCAAGCGTCACCTTAAAGCCCTGGGTGTGCCGGAGAAGCAAAGCCGTTACGAGTTCTTCGGGCCGGCTGCGACGCTGGAGTAAGCGGTTGCGGCGGCTCGGGAAACCGAGTCGCCTGCTTCGCGAGCAAGCCCGCTCCCACATTTGAGCTTTGTCGTTCACAGAATATGTGTTCGCTGGAGATCCAGTGTGGGAGCGGGCTTGCTCCGGGCGGCGCTCCGGCGAATGCCACACCTCGGTCCTGAACTGAAAAAAGCCAGAAAGTTAATCCCTCCTTAACCGCCTTATCGTCTATTCCCCCCGAATCCCCCTCACATGCTCCAGACTCTCAAAGGTCCGGGCCAGCGTGTAGACTGGCGGGCAATCGAAATTTTCAAGGGAAACGCGATGAGCGAAGAATCCATGCGGTTGGGGCGTGAACGGCGCTACCTGGTGTTGTTGGGCATCATTTGCCTGGCGCTGATCGGCGGGGCGCTGTACATGCAAATTGTTCTGGGCGAGGCCCCTTGCCCGCTGTGCATCCTGCAGCGTTATGCGTTGCTGCTGATCGCGATCTTCGCCTTCATCGGCGCAGCCATGCGCAGCCGTCGCAGCATCACGGTGTTCGAAACCCTGGTAGTGATCTGCGCACTGGCAGGCGTCGGCGTTGCCGGGCATCACGTCTATACGCAGTTCTATCCGGCGGTCAGCTGTGGCATCGATGTGCTGCAACCGATCGTCGATGACTTGCCGCTGGCGAAGATCTTCCCGCTGGGTTTCCAGGTCGACGGTTTCTGCTCCACGCCATACCCGCCGATCCTCGGTCTGTCGCTGGCGCAGTGGGCGCTGGTCGCCTTCGTGCTGATCGTGGTGCTGGTGCCGTTGCTGACCTCGCGTAACCGCAAAGCGCTGCGCTGAGGCCATCTGCCGCCGCGCATTGTCGGACAAAAAAGCCCCGGTCCTCGAAGAGAGGGTCGGGGCTTTTTTTGTCGTGCAGAGCACATTTCAGAGGCCGGGTAAAAAGACCGTGACGGGCGGCAATCAAGGGTGCGACACATGTGCGACATGTTGTCACAGAGTCAGTGTCGCAGGGCGTTCGAGGAAGCCGGATTGGTACATGGAAACGTAACGAAATTGGGCTGTTTTGCAGGCTTGCGGTTTTTTCCATTCCAAACGCGAGCAGGCAGTTTTAACAGGGGCTGGCGAATGGCCGAAGCCCCCGTCATATCGGGCTTCGGGCAAGGTGAAGGGCGGTGAGGAGGGGCCCGATACTGTCTGAACTGTGGGTGGAAGACCTACTTATTGTGGTGTTTTTGTTGAGAATTAATTTCGATAAGATGCGCCACTTTTGCGAAAACGGTTAATGATTGTTGCCGGTTCGGATAAAAATTATTTCGGGATGAGACATGGTTTATACAACGTTACATATCTACAATCGCCCGCACTGAATCCCCGGCACTGCTCAAATCTTAACCAGACGTGAGCAGAAACAGGGTGTCGAGAGGTCTGGTGGCTTCATGCGATGCCCAGGTGTCGGAGTCTCCAACTACCCGCACCAAATGGAATTGGTCTGTAACAAGGCCTTTGACCACGAATTCGAATAAGAACTCACCGCAGGCCAGGGATTTGTCGTACAGCGTCTGACGCACGACGGGCATGCCCTTATTCAATCCAAGAAAAATGCCAACCCTTGGCAGGGTGAAGTGTTGGCGATCAAAACCCAACTGCATTGCGCAAGCTGCTTTAGAGGTCGTGAGATGAGTAAAAACAGGTACCCCAGACTACTAGGCTTATTGCCGCTGATCGGCACGTTGTTGCTGTCAGGCTGCAACATGACCTTGCTCAATCCCAAGGGCCAGGTTGGTCTGGACGAGCGAAACCTGATCATCACCGCAACGCTGCTGATGCTGTTGGTCGTGGTGCCGGTCATCGTCATGACCTTCCTGTTCGCCTGGAAATACCGCGCGTCCAACACCAACGCCACCTACACCCCGAAATGGAACCACTCCACCAAGATCGAGATCGCGGTGTGGGCTGTTCCGGTGCTGATCATCATTGCCCTGGGTTACGTCACCTACAAGTCGACCCACGCCCTTGACCCGTACAAGCCGCTGGAATCCGACGTTAAGCCGGTGACCATCGAAGTGGTCGCGCTGGACTGGAAGTGGCTGTTCATCTACCCGGAACAAGGCATCGCCACGGTCAACAAGATCGTGTTCCCGGCGCACACCCCGATCAACTTCAAGATCACTTCCGACGCCGTGATGAACTCGTTCTTCATCCCTGCGCTGGGTGGCCAGATCTACGCGATGGCGGGCATGCAGACCAAGCTGCACCTGATCGCCAACGAGAACGCTGAGATGGACGGTATCTCCGCCAACTACAGCGGCGCGGGTTTCACCGGTATGAAATTCAAGGCGATCGCCACTTCCCAGGAAGATTTCGACGCCTGGGTAAGTGAAGTCAAAAAGGCACCTAAACAGCTTGAACAAGTTGAATACGCAGCCCTTGCCAAGCAGAGCCAGAACAACCCAGTCGAGCTCTACTCCTCGGTGACGCCGAACCTGTTCCAGACCATCGTCGACAAGTACGAAGGCATGAAACCGGGTCCGAAAGTGAAGCACGAGAAAGAAGAGAAAGAAGTGGCCGCTACGCAAGGAATGGACATGAACGCGCATTCAGCTGCCGGGGCAGAGGAGTAAACGATGTTTGGTAAATTAAGTTGGGAAGCGATCCCGTTCCACGAACCGATCGTGATGATAACCATCTCCATGATCGCGCTCGGTGGTCTGGCGCTGTTCGCTGCAATCACCTACTTCAAGAAGTGGACCTACCTGTGGACCGAGTGGCTGACATCGGTCGACCACAAGAAAATCGGCGTGATGTACATCGTCGTCGCCATGGTCATGCTGCTGCGCGGCTTTGCCGACGCCATCATGATGCGTACCCAGCTGGCCATGGCCACCGAGGGTTCGCCTGGCTACCTGCCACCTGAACACTATGACCAGATCTTCACCGCCCACGGTGTGATCATGATCATCTTCATGGCGATGCCATTCTTCACCGGCCTGATGAACCTTGCAGTGCCGCTGCAGATCGGCGCGCGTGACGTTGCCTACCCGTTCCTGAACTCCCTGAGCTTCTGGCTGCTGGTTTCCGGTGTGGTGCTGATCAACCTGTCCCTGGGTGTCGGCGAATTCGCCAAGACCGGCTGGGTTGCCTATCCGCCGCTGTCGGGCCTGCAATACAGCCCTGGCGTGGGGATGGATTACTACATCTGGGCGCTACAGCTATCCGGCCTGGGTACGACGCTGACGGGGGTCAACTTCCTGGCCACCGTGCTGAAAATGCGTACCCCTGGCATGAAGCTGATGGACATGCCGATCTTCACCTGGACCTGCACCTGGGCCAACGTCCTGATCGTGGCTTCGTTCCCGATCCTGACCGCTACCCTGGCACTGCTGACGCTTGACCGTTACATGGATTTCCACATTTTCACCAATGAACTTGGTGGCAATCCGATGATGTACGTGAACCTGTTCTGGGCCTGGGGTCACCCTGAGGTGTACATCCTGATCCTGCCAGCGTTCGGTATCTTCTCCGAAGTCATCTCGACCTTCACCGGCAAGAAACTGTTCGGCCACCACTCGATGGTCTACGCATCGGGCGCGATCTCGATCCTGGGCTTCATGGTTTGGCTGCACCACTTCTTCACCATGGGTTCGGGTGCCAGCGTCAACGCCTTCTTCGGTCTGGCGACGATGCTGATTTCCGTCCCGACGGGTGTGAAGCTGTTCAACTGGCTGTTCACCATCTACCAGGGCCGTCTGCGCTTCACCAGCCAGGTGATGTGGACCCTGGGCTTCATGGTGACCTTCGCCATCGGCGGCATGACCGGCGTACTGCTGGCCATCCCGGGTGCCGACTTCGTTCTGCACAACAGCCTGTTCGTAATCGCGCACTTCCATAACGTGATCATCGGCGGCGCGGTATTTGGCTACATCGCCGGTTTCGGCTTCTACTTCCCTAAAGCGTTCGGCTTCAAGCTGCACGAAGGTTGGGGCAAGGCCGCATTCTGGTTCTGGATCACCGGCTTCTTCGTCGCGTTCATGCCGCTCTACGTACTGGGCTTCATGGGCATGACCCGTCGTCTGAACGCCACCACCAACCCAGAGTGGGTGCCGTACCTGTACGTTGCCATGTTCGGTGCGGTGATGATCGCCGTAGGTATCGCCTGCCAGTTGATCCAGCTGTACGTCAGCGTGCGTGACCGCAACAAGCCAGAGAACATGTGCGAACACGGTGACCCGTGGAATGCACACACTCTGGAATGGTCGACCTCGTCGCCACCACCGTTCTACAACTTCGCTGTACTGCCGAAAGCCGATGGCGTCGACCCGTTCAGCGAAGCCAAGGAAAACGGTACCGCATACAAGGCTCCGGCCAGGTACGAACCGATCCACATGCCAAACAACACCGCGACCGGTGTGGTCATGGGTGCTCTGTTGACCGTGTTCGGTTTCGCGATGATCTGGCACATCTGGTGGCTGGCAATCGCTGGCCTGGCCGGCACCGTGATCTACTTCGTGATCCACGCGGCCCGTGATGATCAAGGCTATATGGTGCCGGTCGACGTGATCGAGCGCATCGAAGCCGAGCAGCACAAGCGTCTGGTAGCGGCAGGGAAAATCCCGGCCACCGCCACCCGTGTTGAAACCTCGTTGGAACAGGCTTAAACCATGTCGAACTTAGTGACCAATGCTGGACACACCCATGTCGATGGACATGGGCATGATGACCATCACCACGACTCGGGCGAGATGACCGTATTCGGTTTCTGGCTCTACCTGATGACCGACTGCATTCTGTTTGCGTCGATCTTCGCGGCGTACGCGGTACTGGTTAACAACGTAGCGGGTGGCCCGTCGGGCCACGACATCTTCGAACTGCCATACGTACTGGGCGAAACCGCTCTGCTGCTGCTCAGTTCGATCACCTACGGCTTCGCCATGCTGGCGTTCTTCCGTGGCAACAAGAAGCAGGTCCTGGGCTGGCTGGCCCTGACCTTCCTGTTCGGTGCCGGCTTCATCGGCATGGAGATCAACGAGTTCCACATGCTGATCTCCGAAGGCTACGGCCCTAGCCGCAGCGGCTTCCTGTCCGGGTTCTTCACCCTGGTCGGCACCCACGGTCTGCACGTGACCAGCGGTCTGATCTGGATGGCGATCATGATGTATCAGGTGCAGAAAAACGGCCTGACGGCGACCAACAAGACCCGTCTGAGCTGCCTGAGCCTGTTCTGGCACTTCCTGGACGTCGTGTGGATCTGCGTATTCACCGTTGTTTATCTGATGGGGACTATGTAAATGGCTAACGCAGCTCATTCCCAAAATGGCCATGACAGCCACGACGCCGGTCACGGCAGCGTCAAGTCCTACGGCATCGGTTTCATCCTGTCAGTGATCCTGACCCTGATTCCGTTCGGTCTGGTGATGTACCCGACGCTGCCGAAGTCGATCACTCTGATGATCGTCGTCGCGTTCGCAGTCATCCAGGTGCTGGTGCACCTGGTGTACTTCCTGCACCTGGACCGTTCGGCCGCGCAGCGTAACAACGTGATTGCGTTTGTTTTCGCCGCGATCGTGATCGTCCTGCTGGTTGGCCTGTCGCTGTGGATCATGTTCAGCATCCACACGTTCATGATGGCGAAGTGAGGTAAGTCCGCATGTCCCTCAAGCACTTTATCCAAATCACCAAACCGGGGATCATTTTCGGTAACGTGCTTTCTGTGGCAGGCGGATTTTTCCTGGCCTCCAAAGGGCATGTCGATCTGGCCATCTTCCTGGCCGCCATGATCGGCACGTCCCTGGTGGTTGCCTCCGGTTGCGTGTTCAACAACTGCATCGACCGCGACATCGACCTGAAGATGGAACGCACCAAGAACCGGGTGCTGGTCCAGGGCTTGATCTCCCTGAAACTGGCCCTGATCTATGCGACCGTCCTGGGTGTCGCCGGCGTTGCCCTGTTGTACAAGGTGGCCAACCCGTTGGCCGCGTTGTTCGCGGTGATCGGCTTCGTGATCTACGTCGGCTTCTACAGCCTGTACCTCAAGCGCAAGTCGGTTCACGGCACGCTGGTGGGCAGTCTGTCGGGCGCCATGCCGCCGGTGATTGGCTACGTCGCAGTCAGCAACACCTTCGACATGGCCGCGCTGACCCTGCTGGTGATGTTCAGCCTGTGGCAGATGCCGCATTCCTACGCCATCGCGATCTTCCGCTTCAACGATTACCTGGCCGCATCGATTCCGGTGCTGCCAGTGAAGCGCGGCATCCAGGTGGCCAAGAAGCACATCCTGATCTACATCCTGGCCTTCCTCGTGGCGACCTTGATGCTGACCTTCAGCGGCTACGCCGGCATGAGCTACCTCGCCGTCGCCGCGGCCATGGGCATGTACTGGCTGTACATGGCCTGGACCGGCTACAAGGCAGTGGATGACACGGTCTGGGCACGCAAGCTGTTCGTGTTCTCGATCTTCACCATTACCGCGTTGAGCGTGATGATGTCCCTGGACTTCAAAGTGCCGAGCGAGTTGCTGCTGACGTACGCGCCTTAAGCGTCGGATGCTGAATCGAAAAGCCCCGCCTTCGAGAGAAGAGCGGGGCTTTTTGTTGGGGGGATTTTAGTCATTTCGGAAAACGGAGTATGGCATTTGGGAAATGTCCTAACGCCGGCACCTGCATTGCTCGGGTAGGGTCTCTATCCACCCATTAATAGATCAGTAGGGCAGACAACATCGGCGACGTATACGTCTTCGATGACATTAGAGGAGGGATGAATGAGAGAACGGAACCTGTTTGACGAGTTGATACAGGGCGTTGAAGAAATGAGAGTTCAACGCGAAGCCATGTTTATGAAGGGCCGCAATGCGGTGGAAGACTTGCAAATCGCTGATATGGGTACGCAAGAACTCCAGGCGCATGCGCTTCCAGGCGACAAGCATTTAAACTGCGACTTAAGAAAAAATTGAGATAATCTTGGAATATTAAGATTTTATTGGCCGACTAAAGAAAAAATGTCCGGCCTGATCAAAAGGAGGATCTGCGCGATGAGTTCAGCTGGGTACGCATGCCTGCAAGACACGCTGCAGCTTTCAGCCTTTCCTTTGCGCCAGCCCGCCAAGGTGCAGCCCGTTACACGTCTTGAGCGAATCGGTGACACATTGGCAGTTCCACCTGGGATTGCCCCTGCTTCAGACGATCTGTTGGGGCATGTGCTCTTCGCCTTGAAGCATGAAGGCATCAACCTCACCATTCTAGCCCAAGCGTTGCCTCAGATTCCGGCACAAGCACTTGAGGCCGAATTGCAAAAAGCTCCGAACGGGATCTACATCCGCAAGGCTTGTTTCCTTTACGAAGCGTTCACTGGCGAAGGCTTGACTCAGCACTCTCCAGTAAAGGGTAGCTTCATCCCTTTATTCGACCCGAAACAGTATTTGACGATGCCAGGGGAGCGCAACTCTCGCTGGCGTGTGGAGTTCAACGGTATTGGCACTTTGGCTTACTGCGCGACAGTTGAACGGACACCTCAAATCACTGCTCTGCTAGAGCACGATATTCTTGCGCGCGCCCAGCAATTCATTCAGAACCTGCCATCAGGAATGATGGATCGAGCGATCAACTGGGCCTACCTGAATGAAACCCGGGACTCGTTTGCCATCGAGAAGGATTCGCCGAGCGAGGAAAAATCCAGACGTTTTATTCAATTGCTCAGACAGGCGCATGAACGCATTCCATTGAGCGAGGATTACTTGGTGACCCTCCAGAATGCGACGATTTCCAATCCCTATGATATGGCTGCTGCGTTCCGCCATGAGCAGAACCACTTGGCAAATGGTCTGCAAGGTGCTGCGGGTGTAACGTTTGTTCCGCCTGCACCTGATCTGTGTCGGGAGCTGATGGATCAGCTTATGGCTTTGGGAAATGAAGCGACAAAGCACATTGACCCACTAGTTGCCGCCGGAGTCATTTCATTCGGTTTCGTCTTCCTACACCCTTTCATGGATGGAAATGGTCGACTTTCTCGCTTTCTCATCCATCAGACACTGTGCCGTGCAGGTGCTTTGGAAAACGGCTTTCTGCTCCCCGTATCGGTTGCAATGAAGCGAGAAGAGCGTCTGTATCTGGAAACCTTGCAGGAGTTCTCTCGTCCTGCGCGTGAGTTCTGGGACGTCCGATGGATTGATCAAGGAAACTTGTCGTTCAACTTCACGGGGCATCCGGCAATCTATCGTTTCTGGGATGCTACGCCAGGTGTGCGGTTCACTCTGGAAATGGCCAAGCGAGCGCTTGAAGTTGAGTTGCGTGAGGAGACTGTTTTTCTCGAAAACTACGACAAGATCGTCAAGGCAGTCGATGAGCGCTACGACGTCAGGGGCAGTGACTTGTCCAACCTGGCGATGATGTGCCTAGCGCAAAATGGCATGGTGTCGAAGCACCGCCGTAAGCAATTCAAGTACTCGGTTCAGGAAGAAGTATTTGACTACATCGAGCAGGTTACGCAAGCCTTGCTTAGGGCGCAGGAAGAGGAAAAACAACAAACTGAAATTGCTGTCGAGTAGCGACTAGAGTGCTGCACTAGTAAGTATGATTCAGGGCACGACACGAACATTCAAAGCCCCACGTTTCTCTAGAAACGCGGGGCTTTTTCATTTAGGCGCGGTTGTTACACGGTGCGTCGAGCACTTTCACCACGTCATCGATGATTGCCTTGCTCATGTCCTGCAAAAAATGCGAGGCCCAGGCATGTCGGTCGGAATCGCGAACCATGGCGGCGTCTGAGGCGAGCAGTTTTGCGAGGTGGAGCAGGTCGGAGGCGTGGTAGAGGGCTTCGATCACCGGGACACCGGCATTGATGCGGAACAGTGGTTCGTTGGCGTGGTAGGAGAACGGGGTGAGGCCGATGGTTTTGAGGTCTTGGGGATTGGTCATTGGGCTTCACCTCTTACTGGGCTGGAGGTGGAGGGGTATGACTGGTGTAGCAGACGGATCAATAGCGTTCATGAGTAAAACTCCCATATCAAGTTGAGAGCTACCACGTTCGTTATCAGGCGAAGGGTGGCAGCTATGCGTGGGCTGATAAACCGGAGATACAGGAAACCGGCAGACCCGAAGGTCTCCCACGCACAGCCGCCATTGCACGAGTGTGTAGACACAAAAAAGCGCCGGCAATCGTGATTGATGGCGCTTGTGCGCCCGTATCTTACCCGGGTTATCAGGCCCGGTCGCTGAATTGGCAGCGACCGGGCGAAGTTAGCCGGCAAGGATGAGGTCGGCAATCGTAGCGATCTGGTGGCCGGGGATGGCCGGGACACCGCAGACCCTGTGGGAGCGGGCTTGCCCGCGATGGCAGTGTGTTAGGCGACATTGATGCTGGATGTGACGGCCCCATCTCGGGCAAGCCCGCTCCCACAGGATTTGAGGCGTGTCGGTTATTTTTGGGCAGTGTCGAGCAACCGGAAAAACCGCTCCCGCACCTGCAAGCTGTCGCTGTGAGCCACGTTGAATCGCAGGAACTGACTGGCATCCGGCCCTTTGCTCAGCAACGTGCCCGGCGCCAATACCATATTGTTCTCCAGCCCTTGGCGAGCCAGATTCTCGGCGTGCAAGCCCTCCGGCAACCGTGCCCAGATAAACACACCTTCGCCGGGCAACGAGGAAAGCGAGCACCCAGCCTCCGCCAACCAACTCGCCACACGGCTATTGGATTCATACAACCGATCCACCGTACGCCGCGCATGTTTGGCATAGCTGCCGTCGCTGAGCATGGTGCAGGTGATCTGCTCCGCCAGCTCCGACGTCACCCCGCCGCAGGCCATTTTCAGGGCGACCATGCGTGCCGCCAATTGTGGCGAGAGCACGGTGTAGCTGACGCGGCTGTTGGCGGTCAGGGTCTTGGAGAAGCCCGACACATAGCTCACGTTGTCCAGCCCGCTGGCCGCCAGGCGTGGGGTGCGGCGTTGCTGGATGTCGCAGTACAGATCGTCTTCGACGATGTGCAAGCCATGGCGGTGGCTCAGTTCCAGCAAGCGGTAGACCTGAGCCGGGGTGAACGAGTGGCCGGTGGGGTTATGCAGCGTGCTGTTGGTCATGTACAGCACGGGTTTGTGGGCTATCAGCAGTTGCTCGAAGGCGTCGAGGTCCATGCCGTCGCAATCCCGGGCGATGGTGATGACTTTGGCCCCGTGCAATGCCAGGTTGGCGTGCATGTTGAAGTAGCAGGGGTCGTCGAGCAGCACGGTGTCGCCGGGTTTGACCAGCAGGCGCATCAGCAGGTCGATGGCCTGCATGGTGTTGGCGGTGGTGATGATCTGGTCCACCGGCGCTTCGATGCCGAAGGTCGCCAGTTTGACCCGCAGGGCCTGGCGCAACGGCACGTAACCGCCGGCCACGCCGTACTCGCCCATGCGCAACGACGTTGCTCGCAGGGTACTGCGCACGGCTTTCTGCAATTCTTCGGCGGGTAGCCACGAGGTCGGCAGAAAGCCGCAGCCGGGGCGCAGCGTGCCGTTGTCCAGCAGCAAGGCGCGACGAATCACGCTGAGGGTGTCCTGGGGTTGCAGGTCTGGGCCGGTGCCACTTTTCAGCGCCGCTTCGGAGCGATGCACGTAATGCCCGGAGCCCTGGCGCGACACCACCAGCCCCTTGGCCCGCATGCGGTCCAGGGCATCGACCACCGTGGATTTACCCACGTTCATCAAGTCGGAGAGTTCGCGAATCGGCGGCAGCTTGGCGCCGTGGGGTAGGCCACCCGTGCTGATGGCCTGGGTCAGTTGATCGACGATCTGCTGCACCAGCGGCACGCCGGGCTGGAATTCAATGGCGGCAATGACTGCACGTTGAACCTGCATTTTACTGGTCTCTCCGGCAGTAAAGTTCGTTGGATTCTATACGAACTTGCTCTGATCAGGACAAGCCTCTCTCTCTACCATGCCCTTACAGACTTTTCTGAATGTCGGCCTTTGTCGGCGGGCATTCACCTGGTTCCTGAGGTGTTGCATGGGTGTCGAAACAACGGTCGCGGTAGCCAAACCGGTCATTAACCTGCGGTTATTCACGATCCGGATCATCACCGCTGTCTCGCTGTTTGCGGTGCTGGGCAAGGCCAACGTCTGGCTCGACACGGCCACCAACAGCATCCTGGCCCTTGGATATCGCGCCTTGTTGCTGCTGTTGCCCCTGACTTTACTGGTGCTTGGCCGCCGTTCCCTGAGCGTCACCCTGCTGTGTGCCGGGCTCGGCCTGGTGCTGCTCGCGCTGACCAGCCATCAAGGCATGGTGATGTTTGCTGCCGCGTTGTTTGCCTACGGCATTGCCATCGCCGGTTACCTGATCAAGAGCGAAGCGGCCCAGACCAAGGAAGGCGCGGCTTACAACCGCGTGGCCATGAACATGGGCAGCCTGGTGGCCGGTTTGATCCTGTTGTCGCCGCTTCTCACGCCTACGATGTTTTTCCTCGGTGCGGCGGCGTTCGTGTTGCTGTGCCTGCCGATCGCCCTCGGCGCAACCTTCACCACCGAACCGGTGCTGGCCCGCCCGGCCAGTCAGGCCGGCAGCAACTGGGGCAACAAACTGCCCTGGGTGATCGCCGGCATCATCATGGGCATCAAGCTGTTCGGGGTGTTCTCGATCCTGCCACAGGCGATTCTGCTCAAGACCGGCGAGCTGCCGGCTTGGTACGGCTTGATGCTGATCCTCAACAGCGCCGTGGTGGTGTTCGCCCAGGTGCCGGTGATGAAGCTGATCGAGCGCACCGGGCGCTTCAAGGTCGTGGCGGTGATCGGGATCATCGTCGGCGGCTTTGCCGTTCTGTCTTCGCCCGCCGCGTTCCACGTCGAAACCCTCGCCGGGGCGCTGGTCTGGGTGGCGCTGCTGTCCATTGCCGAGTGCGCCTTCAGCTACCTCGACTACTTCTCGGTCAAGCAAAACAACATGTTCGTCAAGGAAGTGTCCCTGGGGGTGGGGGCCGGGCTGACCGTGTTGATCATGCGGGTGGTGCCGGCGCCGTACAACGCGCTGGTGCTGGCCGCCATCGGTGCCGCAGGGATCCTGGCCTGGTATTGGCTCAACCGTAAATCCAATGCGTCGTTGCATGACTGAGTCATCGCCGTTGCGGTTTTCACTTTGCAGGTCGGGGGCATTATGAATACGACTTCATGCGTAGTAGTGGTCGGTTACAACGGCAATCGGGTTCACGACATCCAGAAACTGCGCGAGCTGTGCAAGTCGCTCTACAACGCCAGGCTCATCCTGCTGGTCGAGAAAATTCAGCCCCATGACGACCAAGTGGCCGATCACGTCTGCAGCACTTCGCTGGCCGAGAAAGACGTGGCGGCGTCCCTTGAACTGGTGGTGGGGTGCCTGAATGCCGATAGCTGGAAGCTGATCGGCGTACTGCCGTTCTCCGATCGCGGCGTGCTGCTCGGTGCAGCGCTGGCCACTCACTTCGACCTGCCGGGCATTACCCCAGGCGAAGCGCGGGCGGGTCTGGACAAGCAGATCTTCCGTCGGCTCGAAGCGGCGGCCAGCACCTCCCCCGGAGAATACCGACCGGTGTTTTCCGCGCGGGTCGAAAGCCTGTCGGAACTGCGCCAGCGTGTCGTCGAACTGGGCGGAAAAGCCTTCATCAAGCCGGCCTGCGAAGGCGCGAGCCGGGGCTGTCGCGTCATCCATCACCCTTCGGAATGCGATGACGCCTGGCTCGCCCTGAAGCCTTACCGCGAAGGCGGCATCGTCCTTGAAGCGCTGGTGCAGAACGCCCGCGAATACAGCTGGGACTGCGTGGCCGGCAGCACCTGGGTGACTGAAAAAACCACCACCGAAGGCGCCTACCGCGCAGAGATCCAGCAAGTTGTGCCCGCACCGCTTGCGGCTGAGGTTCAGGCACGTTTGATGGCTGCCGGTCGGCATATGTCGGGTTTGGTATCCCAGGCCAATGGTGCCTGGCACAACGAAGTGTTCCTGCGCAGCGACAACCTGACCTCCGCCGTGGAAACCAACATGCGCCCCGGCGGCATGCACATCTGGGACCTGGCCAAACGCGCCTTCGTCAATTTCGACCCATGGGAACGTTGGGTGCGCTGGGCGGTGGAAGGGCAGACCGAACAGCATGAGCCCGTGGCCCGCGGCTATTGCGGCATTCGACTGCTCAGGGCGCCGGCCGGCGGAATCCTGCGCGCGACGCCCGACATCAAGGCCTTGGCCCGCGCCCTGCGTATCGAGCTGGTGGAGGGCCAGTACGCCAAGCGTATCGGCGACTCCGTCAGCGCGTTAGTGAAAGACAACTTCTCATTCATCGGCCACATCGTGTTGTTCAACGAACACTACGGGCAACTGAGCAACGACCTGTTGCGTCTGGCCGAGGCGATTGAGTCACGCATTGAGGTGACTTGCCTGGCACCGGCGACCCGCGCCGTGTGTTGAGCCTGCAAGCACCCGTTTTTTGCATTACTGATTAAGAGGGTTCGATCAATGATCCAGCACATGACCTGCGATGAACGCTTCATCGCCCTGGCCAAAGAGTTTGGTTATGACATCTACGGCGAAAACACCGCAGGCGGGCATTACGCACCGCTGATCCGTCATCACGATGAGCTGTACATCAGCGGCCTGGTGCCGCGCATGAACGGCAAGATCCATTACCCTGGCCGCGTCGGCCTGGACCTCAGCTTGGCCGATGCGCAAGCGGCCGCCAGCATCAGCGCGATGCGTGGGCTGGCGTTGATCGTCGATGCCATTGGTTCGCTGGACAAGATCAAGTCATTGATCCGGGTAACGGTCTATGTGAAGTCCACGGCGGACTTTGTCGATTTGAGTGAAGTGGCCAACGGCGCCTCGGATGTGTTCAGCCATGTGCTGGGTGATGCCGGTAAACATACCCGCACCACGGTGGGTGTTTATCAGTTACCCAAGAATGCCGCGATAGAAGTGGACATGATCGCCGCCTTGCGCCCATCGGTTTTGTAAGTTGTTTCCCGACTTTACAGCGCTGAACCGTTAACTTAAGGTTTAGCGCTAAAGTATGGGTAATAAAAAGAAAGGACGTGCGAATGGATAACTTTCAAGGTGCGTTTTTTTCATATAAGGACTTTCGTCAGAGCCTGCACCATCGACCGCCAAGTCCCAAGGTATGGAAAGGCACTGAACTGGCGGGTATGCGTCAGACCCTTGAAGCCGGCGACGTTGATATTGTCGCGTTGGCTCACGACAAAAGCATTGAGGGCTGTGAGGTGACGCCTGGCATGGCGATCGCCATGCAATGGCTGAACCCCGGTGTGACGCTCAACGGCCATGCCCATTCCTGGTGGCATCTGTTTGTCATCCAGTGCGGCAGGGGCGTGTTGACCCTCGGCGATGCCGATGGGGTCAACGTCAGCAGCGGCGATGTACTGCTGGTGCCGGCATGGACCAGGCACGGCTTCGTCAACACCAGTAATCACGAGCCTTTGGCGATGCTGAACATGAGCAATATGCCGCAAATGGCACTGCTTTCGAACTTCGCCGACAGCCATGGCCTGATCACCACCCAACCGTAATTTCCCACCGCATCAGCCCAGGGAGCCCACTTTCGTGGGCTCCCTTTTTTTTGTTTTTCAGACCTGCTCCGTATCGCCTTTTGCAGCGTTATTGCCGGGGTTTTGGCTGCGTATCTGTCGGTGTAAATCAACTTTCTGTATCGATTGAAACGGACAAATTCTGTATCTATTCAGCCTTCATTCAACTAACTACGATCACTTCCAATGCACGTCAATTCCTGCAGTTGGTCAATGGAGTGTTCTATGGAAAACAGGAAGCTAAAATTGTATGTCGGTGCCGATCATGTCAGCGCTTTTGCGATGTCGGCTTTTGTGGCACTCAAGGAAAAGCAACTTTCATTTGAACTTGTTACGGTTGATCTAAAAGCACGCGAAAACTATCTGGCGAGTTATCGCGATCTTTCGCTGACCTGCAAGATTCCAACGTTAGTTCACGACGATTTTGCCTTGTCGGAATCATCGGCGATTGCCGAATACCTCGATGAGCTCTCTCCCGGGCATAAAAAACTATATCCGCAGGACATCCAGCTGCGCGCCCGTGCTCGCCAATTGCAGGCCTGGTTGCGCAGTGACTTGCTGGTGGTACGCAAGGAGCGCCCGTTTGACCTGGTGTATTTCGGCAAGAAAAACACTGCGCTGTCCGACGAGGCCCAAGCTGCCGTCGAACGCTTGTTCTTCGTCGCCGACCATTTGCTGGAAGAGGGCGCCGAGCATCTGTTCGGTGACTGGAGCATTGCCGACACCGACCTTGCAATCATGCTCAACCGACTGGTTGCCAACGGCGATCCGGTACCGGCGCGGCTCGCGGCGTATGTGCGTCGCCAGTGGGATCGCGACAGCGTCCGGGCGTGGATGGACATAGAGCGCAAAGCGCCGGCCATCGCGTAACAACACTCAGGGCAATCACCAGGAGCGCGGCCATGCAAGGACTGTCGGAGCACGAACGCTACAAACCCTATAACTCACGCACCATCCGCGACACACCTTACTGGCACAAGCTGACGCCGGCGTTGCAGGAGGCCATGACCGTGGTGGCGCGGGTCATGCCGTTTCGCACCAACGAATACGTGCTGGGCACGCTGATCGACTGGAACAACATTCCGGACGATCCTGTTTTCCGTATGACCTTTCCCCACAAGGACATGTTGCTGGCGGAGGAATATGCCTCGCTCAAGCAATTGATCGAGCTGGATGACAGCGCAGCGATCAAGCGTCGGATCGAGGCGATCTGGCGGCGCATGAACCCGCATCCGGCCGGGCAGTTGACCCACAATGGTGTCACCCTCAACGGCAAAATCCTGCCGGGCATCCAGCACAAGTACCGCGAGACCGTGCTGTTTTTCCCCGGTGCCGGTCAGACCTGTCACGCGTACTGCACCTTCTGTTTCCGCTGGGCGCAGTTCATCGGCGAGGAAGAACTCAAGTTCAACGCCCGCGAGTCCCAGGAACTGGTCAGTTACCTGAGGGTGCACAGCGAAGTCACGGACGTGCTGATTACCGGCGGCGACCCGATGATCATGAACACCCGCTCCCTGGCCGGTTACATCGAGCCGCTGCTGGCGTTGCCACACCTGAAGAACATCCGTATCGGCACCAAGTCCGTGGCGTACTGGCCGCAGCGTTTTGTCAGCGACAAGGATGCGCCCGAGTTGCTGGAGCTGTTCCAGCGCATCGTTGCGGCGGGGAAAAACCTGTCGATCATGGGCCACTACAACCACCCGGTGGAGATCCGTCAGGCCATAGCCCGCCGGGCCGTCGAGCGCATTCGCTCGACGGGCGCGACGGTGCGCATGCAGGCGCCGCTGATCCGCCATATCAACGAAAACCCCGCCGATTGGGCCGCGCTGTGGACCGAAGGGGTGCGGCTCGGGGCCGTGCCTTATTACATGTTCGTCGAGCGCGATACCGGCCCCAGCCATTACTTCGCGATGCCGCTGGCCCGGGCCTTCGAGATCTTCCAGGCGGCGTACCGCACGGTATCGGGGCTTGCGCGAACGGTGCGCGGGCCGTCCATGAGCACCTTCTACGGCAAGGTGTTGATCAACGGCATCGAGACTGTCGCCGGGGAAAAAGTCTTCGTCTTGCAGTTCCTTCAGGCACGCAATCCGCAATGGGTGTTGCGCACGTTCTACGCGCGCTTCGATCCGCAAGTGACCTGGTTCGATGACCTGCAACCGGCCTTCGGCGAGCGGGCGTTCTTCTTTCAGACCGAGCTCACCGCCGTGCCGGAATTGATACCCGTGTTGCTGGAAACGGCGTAGGAAAAATCATGAACAATGGGGAGATATGGATATGAGCAGTATCCCGTTTGATCAGCGCGAGGGCGTTATCTGGCTCGACGGCGAGTTCGTCGAGTGGTCCCGGGCACAGTTGCATGTGCTGACCCATGGCCTGCATTACGCGAGCACCGTGTATGAAGGCGAGCGGGTTTACAACGGCAGAATCTTCAAGCTGCGCGAACACAGCGAGCGCTTGTATCGCTCGGCGCAACTGATGGACTTTGCCATCCCCTATGCGCTGGCTGAACTGGAGGCGGCCAGCCACGAACTGCTGCAACGCAACAAGGTCGTCGATGGCTACCTGCGCCCGGTGGCCTGGCGCGGCAGCGAGATGATTTCCACCTCGGCGCGTTTCAATCGTGTGCATGTGGCCATCGCGTGCTGGCAGTGGCCGAGCTATTTCGACCCGGCGGCGCGCATGGCCGGCATCCGCTTGAAAACCGCGACCTGGCGCCGCCCGCCACCGAGCAGCAGCCCGTTCGAAGCCAAGGCCTCCGGGCATTACCAGATCGCCACACTGAGCAAGCACGACGCCGAGAACACGGGTTACCACGATGCGCTGATGCTCGACTGGCGCGGCCACGTCGCCGAAGCCACCAGTGCCAATGTGTTCTTCGTCAAAGGCCGGACGCTGCACACCCCGGCAGCGGATTGCTTCCTCAACGGCATCACCCGCCAGACGGTGATCGAACTGGCCAAGGCGCTGGACTACCAAGTGGTCGAACGCACGATTTTGCCTACAGAGCTTGGCGACTTCGACGAGTGTTTTCTCACCGGCACCGCCGCCGAAATCACCCCGGTGCAGAGCATCGATGAACAGCACTACCGACCGGGCGACGCCTGCCACGACTTCATCGCCGCTTACACCTCAACCGTAAACGCCTGATCACCCGCCAGGAATCTCACCATGTCAGACCAAGGGATTGTTGCGTCTCAACCTTGCATTTCACTCGGCCATCGTCACGAAGAACTGTCGACGTTGGGCTGGACGGTGCTGACCCCAGACGAATTTGCCGATGATGTCGTAGGCACCTTGCGCGAATTCGGCCCGATCATTCCGCAGTTCAACGGCCAGATGGCCTTTCCCATTACCCGCAAGCCGGGTTACGAAGACTTGCCGTATTCCCAGAGCATGAACGGCATCGGCCCGCACACTGAAGCGCCGGTCTATGGGCCGCCGCCACGTTATCTGGCGTTGCATTGCCATAAACAGGCCACGTGCGGTGGCGGGCACACCGGGTTGGTGGACGGCTACGAGTTTCTCAAGTCCCTGGAACACAGCGAGCCGCAACTGCGTGAGTGGCTGGATGACACGCCGGTAGAATTTATCGCCACCGCCAAACCGGGCGAACCGGGACAGCGGCGGGTCAAGGAGTACATCCTCACGCCTACGGAAGACGGGGATATTTTCCGCTTCAGCTACAACCAGTTTCACTACGGCGACGTGAATCCGTCCAAGGAAGCGTTGCAGCAATCGCTGGTTGCCAACAGCACCTCGCCACTGGCCAGGTTTGCCGTGCTCGGCGAAGCGTACTTCGTCGAGCACAACGTTCCGGTGCTGATTCCCGACGGATGCCTGCTGATTTGGGACAACTGGCGAATGATCCACGCCCGCAGTCGTTACACTGACCCGGCGCGCAACCTGACCCGCTATTGGCTGGCCTGATTTTTCCGGCGCCCTTCATTCTTTTGGCGTACCCCTTGGCGGGTACGCGCCTTACAGGTATCGCGTCATGCAAACAGCAATCGAGATCGCCCAGGTCGATCATCAACTGATCGTGCGGCTCAACCAGGCCTGGACCAAGCGCGCCACGGTGTGTTCGCCGGACAGGGCCCAGGTCAACGAAGCATTCGACCCGGCGCGCCCGGATTACCCGGAGTGCATGGTGCCGTTCTTTCACCATCCGAAATTCCAGGCCTTGAGCGACGAGCTCAAGAGCAGCGTGGTGACCTGGGGGTGGATCGGCTACAACCTGCGCACCGTCACTGCCGAGGAACATGTGGTCAATCCGGCGCTGAGCGTCATCGCCAATCAGTACCTGGGCAAGGATGACTGGCATTTTCGCGAGGCCATGCAACAGACCCTGATCGACGAGCACTACCACACGCTGATGCACCTGCGCGCCATCGAGCGGACCAAACTCGACCGGGCGCTGGATCAGGATCTGGACTTGCCGCCGTCCGTCACTTACCTGCGCCTCAAAGCCCAGCGTGAAGCACTGCCCGAGCAATGGCAGCGGGATCTGGCGGCGATCACCTTTGCGGTGGTGGCCGAAATCAGCGTCAACGCCTATCTGGACCTGCTGGCGGACGACCAGACCATCCAGCCGCAGAACCGCCGGGTGGCCGAGCTGCACAACCGCGACGAATACGCCCACAGCAAGGTGCTGGCCGAAGTGGCCAAGGTCATGTACGCGAACATGCAGCCCATCCAGCGGGAATTTTTCGCACGCAACCTGTCGGTGGCGCTGAGTGCTTTTATCGCCCAGGACTACTCGATGTGGGAGGCGATTCTGACGCAGCTCGGGGTCGAGGATGCGGCGCTGATCATTGCCGATACCCGCGAGAGCAACAAGAACGCGACCATCATGCGCGACTACAGCGGCCTGCATAAGCTGGCTCAGGACCTGGGCATCAGCGACCAGATCGATTTCGATTTCCGCCCGACCCTCAAAACCACGGCGGTCGCCTGAACCCGGAGGTGTCCATGTCTGCTCCTGTGTACGAAGTCTTCGCTATTCGTGTCGGCGCAAACGCCCAGCGAACCGCCAGGGAGAACTTTCTCTACGACGCCTGCTGCGGTGATCCGAATGCGCCGATGCCGCTGGACTACTACTTCTGGGTCATCCGCAACGAGCAGCAGGTGGTCGTGGTCGACACCTGTTTCCAGCCGTCCACGGCGGACCGGCGCAATCGCCAGATGTATCGCCTGCCGGAAGAATCCCTGCGGCAACTGGACATCAATCCGGCCCGGGTCGAGCACCTGGTCCTAACCCATTTGCACTGGGATCATGCCGGCAACCTCGGGCTGTTCCCGAAGGCGACGGTGCATTTGCAGGAAGCGGAACTGCGTTTCTGCACCGGGCCGAAAATGGCCCATCGCACGGTGAACAAAACCTACGAGGTCGAGGACGTGATGTCGGCGCTGCCGCCGCTGTTCGAAGGGCGGATGCGTTTGCACAACGGTGTTGTCGAGGTAGTTCCCGGCGTGACCCTGCACCCGGTGGGCGGGCATACGCCGGGCAGCCAGGTGGTGCGGGTCAATACCGAGCGCGGCTGGATTGTGCTGGCCTCGGATGCAGCGCATTTGTGGGTCAACATTCGTCAGCGCAGTCCGTTTCCGATCCTTGATGACCTGGCGCAAACTCTCGAAGCCTTCACCGAGATCGACCGCCTGGCCGACAGCGAAGACCACGTCATCCCCGGCCACGACCCGCTGATCGCCGAGCGTTTCCCGCACTGGAATGACGACCCGCATATCATTTGCCTGCACCAGAATCCGCTCTGAAAATCACCCCCACAGGGGGTAGTGTTAGCCCTGATTTTTCAGGATGCGCCCCAACGTCTGCAGTGCTTCATCAATCCGCGGCGAAT
The DNA here is from genome assembly GCF_056402255.1 of Pseudomonas sp. P4_B4. Lineage (NCBI taxonomy): Bacteria > Pseudomonadati > Pseudomonadota > Gammaproteobacteria > Pseudomonadales > Pseudomonadaceae > Pseudomonas > Pseudomonas sp. P4_B4. The sequence continues at coordinate 49,132 of NZ_JBFUHS010000012.1, read as the reverse complement.
ACGGCGCGCCACAGCCAATGCGCACAAAGTGATCGAAGCGATTGGCATTGGAAAAGATATCCCCAGGCGAAATCTGGATACCGACGTTCAACGCATCATGAAAAAACGCGATGGACGAATGCCGGCGAGGCAGTTCAACCCATAACAACGTGCCGCCCTGGGGGTTGGTCACGCGGGTGCCGAGGGGGAAGTAGCGAATAATCGCCTCGCTCATCTGTTGACGTTGTTGGGTCAGGGTTTTCCTCAACCGCCGTAGGTAGCGCTCGTAGGAGGGTGTACGCATGAATTCGCTGGCCGCCATTTGCGATAACGCCTCGCACCCGCGCGACTGCGCATGTTTGAGCATCTCCACGCGGTCGTGCCATTTGCCGGCGCTGATCCAGCCCAGGCGCATTCCCGGTGCCAGGGTTTTGTTCAACGAAGCGCAATAGATCACGTTGTCGGTGCTATCCCAATGTTTGAGCGTGGACAGCGGCTGCTCGGTGTCCACCAGGTCGCCGTAGGTGTCGTCCTCGATCAGCACGGTGTTGTGCTCTGCACACAGTTTCACCAGCCGGGCCTTGTTGGCGTCGGGCATGATGCTGCCCAGCGGGTTTTGCAGGTTGGGAATGACGATCAATGCCTTGACCCGTTCGGGGCCTTGCAGCAGCCGTTGCAGGGCCTGCAGATTGAGCCCGGTGTGGGCCGAGGCCGGGACTTCCAGCGCGCGCAGGTTCAGGCTTTCGAGAGTTTGCAGCAGACCGTAGAAGGTCGGCGACTCCACGGCCACGGTGTCGCCGGGGCGGGTGACCGCACGCAAGGCCAGGTTGATCGCTTCGGTGGCGCCGTTGGTGATCACGATCCGCTCGGGGGCCAGGTGGGTCTTGCTGGCCAGTGCCCGCCGGGCCAGGATGTTGCGCAATGCGCTGTTGCCGCAGGCGCCGCCCGCGGTGCCGAACAGGCAGGCGTCGTAACGCAGGGCCTTGATCATGTTGTCTTGCAAGGTCTTGAGCGGATAAAGCTCAGGCGCGCAGTAGGCGCTGGCAAAATTGACCTTGATCGTCGCGCGCTGACTGGCCTTGAGCACCGCGCAGACCTGTTCATGAATGCCGACATACGCGCGGGTGTCCGGCGCTGGTGCCAGGGCAATCGGGGCGGGCCTGGGCAGGGTGTCGGGCTGGCGAATGTAGTTGCCGGAACGCGGCCGGGCTTCCAGCACACCGTAGTCTTCCAGTTCCCGGCACACCTGCACGGCGGTCGACAGGCTGACGGCGTGTTTTTCCATCATCAACCGGATCGAGGGCAGGCGTTCACCGGTTTTCAGGGTGCCGCTGCGGATAGCGTCCAGGTAGTGGTTGGCCAACTGGCGATACAAGGGGGTCGTGTTCATGATGACCTCGGCAGTTGCACCACTGAGGTCTGGGCTGGAAAGTGAGTTGACGCTCCCCGCAGGCGGACCCGTGGTGCTCATGGGTGAAGGGAAGTGTGGTTCTGCGTCGATACTGGAAGAGTAATCGCGGTTTTGCCCGAATCACGGGCAATAAAAAGCCCCGCTCTGATGGCGGGGCTTTGGGTGTTACATTCTTAAAGGTATTACGTGACGGATCTGTGGCGAGCGAGCTTGCTCGCGCTGGACTGCGTAGCGGCCCTAAAAACCTGACAGCAATTGCCGATTTTTTTTGAGTGCTGCGCACTCAAGCGCGAGCAAGCTCGCTCGCCACAGGCAGTCTTCTCACCACAGATCAGGGTGGGGCGCCTTACTGCGCTGCGATGCTGTACCCATCGAACGCGGTCTGCTGCTGCAGGGCGGTGATGATGTTCTTGCGGTTGACCGCTTGCTCGGCGCCGCTGTTGTCCAGGAACGTCTCGCTTTCCAGTTCTGCCTCTTCGCCTTCACCAACGAAGGTGAAACCGAGGAATTCCAGGGCTTCACGGTCGACGTTCAGGCGCGAGCGCGGGGTGCGCAACGGCAAGGTGACGCTCATGCCGTCCTTGCTGATGGTGAACACTTCGACTTCTTTCTTGGCCTTGGCGGCTTTGCTCTTGCCGCTGCCCGGGTTGCTGATGGCCTGGTGGGTCTGGTTCAGCACTTTCAGGGCCAGGCCGTAGACGATTTCCTGGAACGCCGGGTCGTCCTTGAAGCTGGACAGGATGCGGCTGATCGGGAATTTGCTGCTCAGGTCTTCGAGGGCGGCGATGTCGGCGGCCTCGACGTCCTTGAGCTGCTTGAGCTGGCCCATCAGTTCGTAGGCTTTGTCATCGTCGAAGCTGTCGTGGGCCTGACGGATGGCGGCACGCAGTTCGCGGATCTGGTCGCTTTCGCGGGTGGACTGGAAAGCGTCCAGCACCATCTCGCTGATGGTCTTGGCCTGGGGCACGTGTTGTGAAAGATTGATGGAGTTTTCGTATTCCGCTTTGGACGACAAGGTGACTACGGTTTCAGCGGTATTGGAATCGGACATTGAAATTTCACTACTTCTATAACTTGAATTGGGGCGAGAAAGCCCGGGGGCTTTTTCAGGTCGCCTAATCTATTGGACCGGGGCGGCGTTGTCACGGATCAACGGGCGGCTGGTCATTTTTTTGCTCCCCTGTAGGAGCAGCCGGTCGACGCTCGAATGCTCGCGATGCAGGCGCCTCGGACTGTTAGGCCTGTCTGGGTGTATTGAGGTTCATCGACCGCACCGCCAACGCAGTCGCCGTTTCCTCATCGATCGGCAAAGAAAACCGAAACGTCGCCCCCCGCCCCGGCACATCGATCAACTGTATCTCGCGCCCATGCAATTGCAGGATGCGATGCACAATCCGCAGCCCCAACCCGCCATCACGCCGTGCGCCGCCGATATTGAACGGACGCAGGAACAACCCTTCGCGCAGTTCCGGGGCGATGCCGGGGCCGGTATCGCTGACGGTGACTTCGATAAACGATCCTTGCGGGCGCAGGCCCAGTTCGACCTCGCCACCGGCCGGGGTATGGCGCAGGGCGTTGTCGAACAGGTTGGTCAGCACCCGTTCAATCAATCCGAGGTCCGCACAGGCCGCCGAGGCATTAGGCGCGAAGGTGGCCTTGAGTTTGACTTTGCGCGCCTCGGCGGTGAGCTCGAATTTCTGGAAGATGTCCTGGGCCAGGTCGGTCAGGGAAAAGCGTTCCAGCACCGGCTGCACGAAGCCGTGCTCCAGCCGCACCAGTTCCAGCAGCGACTGCGCTAGACCACCGACCTTGCGGCTCTGGTCCAGCGCGATGCCCAGATAGCGACGGCGGTCGGCAGGGGACAGCGTAGCGTCCTTGAGCGACAGGGTTTCCAGATAACCGTGCAACGAGGCCAGCGGCGTGCGCAAGTCGTGGGAGATGTTCGCCACCAGTTCGCGGCGCTCCTGGTCCTGGCGGGTCAAAGAGCGCCATTGCTCGCCCAGGCGGGTCTGCATCTGCCGGAACGCGGCATCGAGCACGGCGATTTCATCGTGACTGGCGGCTTTTTCCACCGCGACGGGCAGGGCCGGGGTGACTGGAACGCCATCGATGTCGAACTGGCTGACGGTTTCAGTCAGGCGGCGCAACGGCCGGGTAATCAGGGCAAACGCCGTGAGACCGGCGATCAGGCACAGCAGCGCCACCAGGCCGATGGACAGCAGCGCTGTGTTGAGTGCCGCGCTGGTCGCACCGCGCTCGGCCAGGCGGTCGTGATCCTCACCGAGCAGCACCACGTAGAGATAACCGGCCGGCTTGCCGTCGACCTTCAGCGGCGCAGCGCTGAACACCTTGCGTGCATCGACGCTGCGCGGGTCGTCGCCGAGAATCGGCAGGGCATCGCCCCGCAACAGGCGCTGGATTGGCGCCAAGTCGATCCGCTCACGACGGATCCGGCCCTCGGGCGCGGCGCTGCCGACAATCTTGCCCTCGGTGTCGAGCAGGTACACCTCGACGCTCGGGTTGACCTGCATCAGTTTGCTGAACAGGTCACGCACGGCATTGGGCATCAGGCCTTGGGTGTCCATCAGCACCGTGTCACTGGCGATGTGCTGCGCCAGGTCCCGGGACAAGCCTTGCACCACTTCCTGCTCATGCATCTGGTTGGAGCGCACCTGCAACCACGCCGACGTGCCGCAGCACACCAGCAGCAGCACGGCGAACACCAGGGACAGGCGTTGCGTCAGGGTCAGCCTCATGGCTGCGGCTCCTCGCCTGTGGCGAACTTGTAGCCGCGGCCCCAGACCGTGAGGATGCGCACCGGTTGCGCCGGGTCCGCCTCGATCTTGGCGCGCAGGCGGTTGATGTGGGTGTTGACCGTGTGCTCGTAGCCTTCATGGCTGTAGCCCCACACGGCATTGAGCAGGTCCATGCGCGAAAACACCTTGCCGGGCTGGCGGGCGAAGAAGTACAGCAAGTCGAATTCCCGGGGCGTGAGGTCCAGGCGCCGTCCGTCGAGGGACACTTCGCGGGTGATCGGGTCGATGGCCAAGCCATCGGTGAGCAGGCTGCCGGCGTCCATCTTCAGGTTGCGCGCCATGGCATCGACCCGGCGCAGCAGCGCCTTGACCCGGGCCACCAGTTCAAGCATGGAAAAGGGCTTGGCCAGATAGTCGTCGGCACCCAGCTCCAGGCCGAGAATCCGGTGCACTTCGCTGGAGCGCGCGCTGGTGATGATGATCGGCGTGTAGCGAGCCATGGCGCGGGCGCGGCGGCAGATTTCCAGGCCGTCGACACCGGGCAGCATCAGGTCGAGGACCAGTGCGTCCCAGTTGCCTTGCTGCAGCAGGCGCATGCCTTCATCGCCATCGGCGCTGTGCACCACCTCGAACTGCTCATCGCGAAGATGCAGGCAGATCAGGTCGGCGATATGCATATCGTCCTCGACCACGAGGACGCGTTTGGTCTGTTCCATACAGCTCAATCCTTCGGCGCAATGGACGCATTGTGCGGGTTTTTCAGGGCCCGAGTTATCACGAATTGTTTAACTTCCCGTGAGGATTTGGCGATCACCCAAAGCCTAGGCTGTGTTCCATGAAACACCCCTGGATTTTTTGGAGACGAGCATGTTTTCACGACGGCAATTTCTTCTAGTGAGCGGCGGACTGGGGGTGGCAACACTGGCGATCGGCCTGTTGCCGAAGTTTTCCACAGGCACCGCATTAATCAGCGAGGCCAGCGCAGCGGAGGCATTCGAAGTGACCCACAGTGACAAAGAATGGCACGCCATCCTCAGCGATGAGCAGTACGACATCCTGCGCGAAGAGGGTACCGAACGGGCCTACAGCAGCCCGCTGAACAACGAGCACCGCGATGGCACCTTCGCCTGCGCCGGTTGCGACCTGCCGCTGTTTTCCTCAGCGACCAAATTCGACAGCCGCACCGGTTGGCCGAGTTTCTGGGCACCCCTGGACAAGGCCGTGGCCACCCGCCAGGACCGTGCGTTCGGCATGGTCCGCGAAGAGGTTCACTGCCGGCGCTGCGGTGGGCATCTGGGCCATGTCTTCGACGACGGCCCGAAACCCACCGGCCTGCGTTACTGCATGAACGGCCTGGCGATGAAATTCGTGCCGAAGACGGTGTGATTCCCCTCCACTCACTTTTTGCAGGTAATCGCCATGTGGCTGCTGGTCCTCGCTTATCTCGGTGGTGTGCTGACGATTGTCAGCCCGTGCATTCTGCCGGTGTTGCCGTTTGTCTTCGCCCGCACCGGGCAACCCTTCGTCAAAAGCGGATTGCCGCTGCTGGTGGGCATGGCGCTGACCTTCGCGCTGGTCGCCACGTTGGCGGCGGTGGGCGGTGGCTGGGTGGTGCAACTCAACCAGTACGGGCGCTGGCTGGCGCTGGTGTTCGTGGCGTTGTTCGGTCTGACGTTGTTGCTGCCGCAATTGGCTGAACGCCTGACCCGGCCACTGGTGGCGGCGGGCAGTCGTTTGTCGGAGGTGGCGGGCGCCGATTCGCGGCCGCGTCCTGGCGCTTCGTTTCTGATCGGCGTGGCCACCGGCCTGTTGTGGGCGCCCTGCGCCGGACCGATCCTCGGTTTGCTGCTGACCGGTGCGGCGCTGCAAGGCGCCAGCATTCAAACCACCTTTTTGCTGCTGGCGTATGCCGCCGGTGCTGCCACGTCCCTCGCGCTGGCCTTGTTGCTGGGCGGCAAAGTCTTCGCCGCGATGAAGCGCTCGATTGGCGCGGGTGAATGGCTGCGTCGCGGTCTGGGCGCTGCAATGCTGGCCGGTGTGGCGGCGATTGCCCTGGGGTTGGATACGGGGGTTCTGGCGCGGTTTTCCACGGCGTCGACCGGCGGAATCGAGCAAGCGTTGGTGGAGAAACTGTCCGGCAAGTTACCGCGTAACAGCGGGGCGATGATGGCGCAAAACACGACCTCCGCGGGCGCGGTGCAAGTGGCCGAGAAATCCCCGGGCACCTTGCCGGTCGAAGGCAACCTGCCGTCACTGGAGGGCGCCGTGCAATGGCTCAACTCGCCACCCCTCGATGCCCAGGCCTTGAAAGGCAAGGTCGTGCTGGTGGATTTCTGGACCTACTCCTGCATCAACTGCCTGCGTTCGCTGCCCTATGTCAAAGCCTGGGCCGAAAAATATCGCGATCAGGGCCTGGTGGTGATCGGCGTGCATGCGCCGGAGTTTGCCTTCGAGCGCGACGTCAGCAACGTCACCAAGGCCATGAAAGACCTGGGCATCAACTACCCGGTGGCCATCGACAACGAGTTCAAGATCTGGCGCGCCTTCAACAACGAGTACTGGCCGGCGCATTACTTTGCCGACGCCCAGGGACGCATTCGTTATCACCATTTCGGCGAAGGCGCGTACGCCGAGTCGGAGCGGGTCATCCAGCAATTGCTGCGCGAGGCGGGGGCGGCCAAGGTCGCCGACGGGCTGATCAGTGCCAAGGCCGACGGCGTGCAAATGGCCCCGGACAACGACGCCGTGCAGTCGCCGGAAACCTATGTCGGCTACCAGCGCGCTGAGCATTTCGTACCGGAAACCGCGCTGGTGCCGGACAAGGTCGCGGCCTACAACCCGCCGGCGCAACTGGCCCTCAACGACTGGAGCCTGGGTGGCCAATGGCATGTCGGCCCGGAGCGAGCCACCGCCAGCGCACCGGCCAGCCGCATCGTCTATCGCTTCCACGCCCGTGATTTGCATTTGGTGCTCGGCCCTGGCGCCGATGGCAAACCGGTGCGCTTCAAGGTGCTGATCGACGGCAAGGCGCCGGGCAATGACCACGGCATGGACGTGGCCCCCGATGGCAGCGGCACCGTGACGGACCAACGCTTGTATCAACTGGTGCGCCAGAGCGGCGGCGTGACCGACCGGACCTTCAGCATCGAGTTTCTTGATCCGGGTGCGTCGGCTTACGCCTTCACCTTCGGCTGATTACTTCCAACGATTCAGGAGTTCGCCCCATGAAAACACTCTTTACCTGGCGCCGTACCCTGCTGGGGCTGGCGGCTGCCGGCATCATCAGCCAATGCTCGGCGTTCTCCTTCGGTGGCGCCGAAGAGGGGGTCATCCTTCCACCGCCGGCCCTCGACGAAACCACCCAGGCCCGCAGCGAAACCGCGGTGTTCGCCGGCGGCTGCTTCTGGGGTGTCCAAGGGGTGTTCCAGCATGTCAAAGGCGTGAAGAACGCCGTCTCCGGCTACGCGGGCGGGGCGGCCAATACCGCGCAATATGAGCGCGTCAGCAACGGCAATACCGGCCATGCGGAATCGGTCGAAGTGACCTTCGATCCTGCTCAGGTCAGCTACGGCACCTTGCTGCAGATCTACTTTTCGGTGGCGCACAATCCGACCGAACTCAACCGCCAGGGGCCGGACAGCGGCACCCAGTATCGCTCGGCGATCTTTACCAAAAGTGCCGAGCAGCAGCGGGTCGCACAGGCCTACATCGCCCAGCTCGACGCCGCCCATGCCTTCGACAAGCCGATCGTGACCAAGCTCGAAACCTTCAACGGTTTCTACCCGGCGGAAGAGGAGCATCAGGACTTCCTGACCGAACATCCGACCTATCCGTACATCGTGATCAACGATTTGCCAAAGGTCGCGCAGTTGAAGCAGCTGTACCCCAATCGATATCAGGAACAGCCGGTGCTGGTGAAGGCGGGGATGTAAATGCATGGCCTATTCGGCCGACGGGTGCTTGCCCCACATCTGCACGGCGAATTCGACGAAGCGCCGCAGTTTCGGCAAACGGTGGCGATCCTGGGCGTAGACCAGGTGCATCGGCCGACTGGGCGGGCAGTAATCGGGCATCAGGGCCAGCAGTTTTCCGTCCTTGAGGTCTTGCTCGACCAGGGCATCGGGCATCATCACGATGCCCATGCCGGTGCGCGCCGCTTGATGCAACCCCGCCGAACTGTTGATCAGCATCGGCCCGCCGACCCCTACGCTGACTTCGCCATCGGGACCGGCCAGGCGCCATTCCTTTTGCACCGATTGCCAGTCATCCCCGGCCGGATAGGCAAAGGACAGGCAATCGTGGTGTCGCAGGTCTTCAGGCGTTTGCGGTGTGCCCCGCCGGGCCAGGTACTCCGGTGACGCGCACATGGTCAGGGTGTAGTCGATCAGCGGGCGGGCGATCAGGTTGGAGGGCTCAAGCGCCCCGAGGCGAAACGCCACATCGAGGCCGTTTTCCAGCAGATCCGGGCGTCGGTTGGTCAGGACCACGTCGAGTTTCACCCGCGGGTTTTGCCGGCTGAACTCACTCAGTGCCGGCGCCAGGCGCTCGGTACCGAAGGTCAAGGGCGCGGTGATGCGCAAGATGCCGCTCGGTTCGTCCAGCGCCTGCTCGGCCAGTCGCTCGGAATCGGCCACCAACCCCAGCACTTCCAGGCAGCGCTGGTAATACGCGGCGCCGAACTCGGTCAGCCGCTGGCGCCGTGTCGTGCGGTTGAGCAGGCGCACACCCAGCCGTTGCTCCAGGGCCTTGAGGTGGTTGCCGACCATGGTCGTGGACATTTCACACTGCAAGGCGGCGGCGGTCATGCTGCCGGTCTCCACCACTTTGACGTAGACGGTCATTGCCTGGAACAGATCCATTATCAAGCTCTGCTTTTAAATGATTGAAGTTTTACAGTGTTTATCCAGCTCGGGTGGCTAACCATACTGCAAAAACACCGACCCCTGCTGGAGCTTGATGTCATGACCGCCGCCTGCCTGATGAGCACTTACCAACCCTTGGCCTTGAGTTTCAACAAGGGCCTGGGCACTCGCCTGTGGGATCAGGCCGGTCGCGAATACCTGGATGCGGTTGCCGGTGTGGCGGTGACCAATGTCGGCCACTCCCACCCGAAAATCGTCGCTGCCATCACTGAACAGGCCGGGTTGCTGCTGCACACCTCGAACCTCTACAGCATCGACTGGCAACAGCGGCTGGCGCAGAAACTGACGCGGCTGGCGGGCATGGACCGGGCGTTCTTCAACAACTCCGGGGCCGAAGCCAACGAAACCGCACTGAAAATCGCCCGGCTGCATGGCTGGCACAAGGGCATCGAGCAGCCGCTGGTGGTGGTCATGGAGAACGCATTCCATGGCCGCACCCTCGGCACCTTGTCGGCCAGCGATGGTCCGGCCGTGCGCCTGGGTTTCAACAAGCTGCCGGGGGATTTCGTCAAAGTGCCGTTCGGCGACCTCGACGCGCTGGACAAGGTGCAACAGGCCTTTGGCTCGCGGATCGTGGCGATCCTGATGGAGCCGATCCAGGGCGAAAGCGGTGTGCAACTGGCGCCACCGGGCTATCTCAAGGCCGTGCGCGAACTGTGCAACCGGCGCTCATGGCTGATGATGCTTGATGAAATCCAGACTGGCATCGGCCGCACCGGCCAGTGGTTCGCGTTCCAGCACGAAGGCATCGTCCCGGACGTCATGACCCTGGCCAAGGGCTTGGGCAACGGCGTGCCCATCGGCGCTTGCCTGGCCCGTGGCAAGGCAGCCGAACTCTTCACGCCGGGCAGCCACGGCAGCACCTTTGGCGGTAATCCGCTGGCCTGCCGGGTCGGTTGCACCGTGCTGGATATCGTTGAAGAACAAGGGCTGCTGGAAAACGCCCGGCTTCAGGGGGAGCGCCTGCTCGAAAGATTGCGCACAGAACTGGCGGGCAACCCGAACGTCTCGCAAATCCGCGGCCAGGGCCTGATGATCGGCATCGAACTCAAGCAACCGATCCGCGACCTGAGCCTGATCGCCGCCCGGGATCACGGTTTGCTGATCAACGTCACGCGGGGCAAGACCATCCGCCTGCTACCGCCGCTGACTATTGATGAGCGGGAGGTGGAGATGATTGTCAGAGGGGTGGGTCGGGTGGTGAAAGCGGGCTGAAGTTCTGCTCAGTAATGGTATCTGCACATCACGACGCGTATTTCGCCGTCTTCAACGGCGTAGACCAGTCGATGTTCAGCCGTTATCCGGCGTGACCAGAATCCGCTCAGGTTATGCTTGAGCGGTTCGGGTTTTCCCAGACCGTCGAAAGGCTCACGCTGGATAGCTTTGATCAACAGGTTGATACGTTTGAGCCCGGCCTTATCGTTCTGCTGGAACCAGAGATAATCGTCCCAGGCTTCAGGGGTGAACTCGATATTCATTCTTCAATCAGTTGCCTGGTTTTTGTTTTGCCCGCTCGCAGGCTACTGATTGATTTGATCAGGCGTTCAGCGTTGGCTGGGGAGCGCAGCAGATAGGCTGTCTCTTCGAGTGCGTTGTATTCGGCCAATGACATCATCACTACCGGCTCGCCTTTCTGGCGGGTTACCAGTAGCGGGGCGCGATCTTCATTCACCCGGTCCATGGTTTGCGCCAGGTGTGCCCGAGCGTTGGTGTAGTTGATGGTTTCCATGTGATTGTCCTCGCTTGATGCAGAGAACGTACAGAAATGAGTACATGTTAGCAAGGCGATACCTACGAGTGGTTGTTACGTGGAAAGTGCATCCACGCTTGTATCGAGTATCGCCGAATGTTCCTCAGGACGTTTCCGTGACTGATGTAATCCCATTCTGAGCTACACGCCATCCATCAGGATTGTCCGACCACAGCTGCAAAAATTTACGAGTGATGAACCAGCGCCGCGATTTCCTCCCGATCCCGCAGACGGATTTTCCCACCGCAAAACTCCTCGAACAGTCGCTGATGCGCCGCAAATCCACTTGACCCCTGCCGCTGGCGATAACTGCCCGCCCACTCCAGCAAGTCGATCAGCAACAGGTCCTGCTCATCGCGCCCGGCCTCGCGTTGTCGAATGTTGGCCACGCAATCCTCGTCCCCGACGCTCAGCCAGATCAGCGCAGTCGCCCGTGGCAGGAGTTCGCAGGCGATCCAGCCATACACGCCTTCGATCACCCAGCGCTCTTGTTCGGCCGCGATCCGCGCCATGGTCAATGCTTCGGCGCGGGGGCGGGGGATGCTGTGTTCGTCGGACAGCCAGTGAATCCAGTCGAGATCGGTCCAGGGCACATGCAGTTGCTCGGCCAGCCGCTGCGCCAGCCAGCTCTTGCCGGAACCGGAGTTGCCGATGATCAGGGTGCGGGTGAGGTCCATGAGCGACTCCGATCAATTGTGGGTACGAACCTGCTCGCGAAAGCGGTGCTTCAGTCAGCATTGATGTTGGATGTGCTGGTCTTACCGCGGGCAAGCCTACAGGTACACCAGAATCCGCCGGCCTGCGCGCCTTGAGGTCTATCGGTAACTTGCCGTGCGTCACTGCTCATCATTTCTGTAAGCCCTTTTATAGTGTCATGTTTTAGACATTGCCGTGATGTGGGAGGCTGTAGTAAGGGCGATCAGGTTGGCTCTGTTGTGAGTCGGGCTTACCTTTACTGTCGGGCTCAGGAAATCTATGTGATAACCAGAAGAACCGTCCCCGATTGCTATATGAACGCCATTAATCCCTTCGTTTAATTGAGAGTTGATTTTGTAGTTAATGCTATTTGCGATTGTGTCGTTTACTCCAATAGCAAACTCAGTCAGCTTGAGGCCTCTAGGCCCTGCTGCAAGATCCAATAGTTTTATGTGTTCATTGCCATTTATTTTCAGTGAGGTGATTGTGTTGTCTTCAATGGTCAATAGTGCACCTTCTTCAGATATGCGATCGCTCAACCATTTTAAAGAAATATTTAAGCCTTCTGGTAAAACAGGGTTGGGTCTTCTAAGAACTGTAAGTATTCCGGCTATTTTCAAGGTTCCGTGAAAGGAAAATGGACTCGGATCTTGTGGATTCATGTGAGCATAATGAACTTCAAAAAACTCCGCCACGGAATGAATGAAATCGTTTTCTATATCCTCCGTAATAAAAGCATAAGGCTGAGCGTGAGGGGCTATCGTTATTTGCGCGTCAGCGTCATTTCCAGTCAAGAAAAATGAGTTGTGTGAATTGAGCATGTTCAGTACATGTCTTTGTGTGCTTAGTGCTCGTTGAAAGTCGCTTACCAATAATAGATTGAAACTATAAAGTGCTGCTTTTAAAGTAGGCTCGAATACTTGTGTTGCGCAAAAGATGCTTTTTTTGTGTTTGGTGTTTTTCGCAATTTCAAATGTCTTTTTCGCTGCGTCATTAGTGAATGAAAAGATGATGCTATTTTTGGGGAGACTGTCGATGTCAGAGATGTTGAGTGTCTTGAATCCTAATTTAGAGCACTCTTGGAGGAACTCCTCAAAGTCCGCAATTATGGAAGGCTCTTCTTGACCAAAGAGCGTTGTTATCATCGATCTGGATAACATTGGTACCTCCTTTTTTGTCGGTGGGCGGCAAGAGTGATCTTGACGCCCATTTTCATCGTTTACTCTTCAGTATGAGCCCAAGCTAACGGCGCCCAGCCAAAATTTTCCGGGCCGGAAGTTATGCGGGTGAGCTTTTCTTTAACGACATTTTTCTTTTTCATTTGATCATCCTTTTTCATTTTGTTGGTTTTGTGCTCCCAAGTGGTCTTGAGGGGGCGAAATAATTAATACAGATTTTTTTGATGTATTAAATAGGCTGCTTGAGGTTTTTTTAGAATTAATGATGCTCGTGAGGCGTCTTGTAAGAAGCTCTTGGTTATTTGTGTAAGTAGTGGCTGTAGTCCTCTTCTGAAAATTTAGTTTTTCACCGAATTTGGTTGTGATGGACGATCTTAAATCGTTAGGTTGGTCTATGGGGCTCTTTTTGCGAGGGGCTACATTCAATTGTTAATAAGGGGTTGTGTAGTGCAGGAATCAAAGAAATATCTGACAGAGACATCCGTACACCAAGCCTTGTTACTGGCTGATCTAACTGAGCCCGCTACACCCGATCACGCCATTCGATTATTGCTCAAGGAGGTCCTTCAAGGGTTAACGGATAAGGGCTGGCCACAAGCGCAAGTGCAGACGGGGCCGAGAATTGTTTCCGCTGAAGAAAACTACGGATTGCTTGGTTATGACCCATCTGAGATTACGCTTGGAAGTGCACACACTCGATGGGTTGACGAGTGGTCTCTGTTACGGACGCAAACCACTAGCCAAATTCCGTCTGCGCTTCAGCGAGCGGCCAAGCTACGACAACCGGGGCAGTCAATATTATTGGCCGCGCCTGGTATCACTTTTCGTCGCGACAGCCGGGATCGTTGGCATTGTGCGCAGCCGCATCAGATGGATATCTGGGTGCTCGGTGATCCTGATTTGTCGACGCATGAGCATTTACTTTGCCTGGTCGGCGATATCCTCAAATCCGCCGTGCCTGATATGCCTTGGATCTACAGTGATAGTCCGCATCACTACACTGAGGGCGGGATCGAAGTAAATCTGTTGAATGACGGCGTCCCTGTAGAGGTTCTGGAGTGCGGTCGAATTGCCAAATCATTATTGGAGCGACTGAAGATCGATCCTTTGCGTCATGGAGGTCTGGCGCTGGGAATGGGATTGGATCGCTTGACCATGCTGCGCAAAGGCATTCCGGATATTCGTTTGCTGCGTGATCAGAACGAACGAGTACAGGCACAGATGCATGATCTGGATCCGTGGAGCGCCGTCTCTCGGTTGCCTTCGATTACTCGTGATATTTCGTTAGCGGTAACGCCGGGGCTGAGGGAGGAAGTGTTGACTGAAAGGATGTTGCAGGCAGCTGGCGATTGTTCAGATTGGATCGAGGAAATGCAGATCAAAGGGCGCTGGGCGTTCACAGAACTGCCTCTGCAGGCCATTGATCGCCTCGGATTGCTGCCGGGGCAGGAGAATGTGCTGCTACGTGTTGTACTGCGTGATTGTTCGCGATCAATCACCACTGCTGAGGCGAATGCCTTGTATTCGAAAATTCAGGTGGCACTCCATGAAGGTTCGCCGGGTGCGGGTTACAGAATGGATTCCCCCAATATTTAACTGACCTCTTCGCGAGCAGGCCCACAGGATCTGGAAAGAGTACATGCCAGAAATCCAGTGTGTGCGAGCCTGCTCGCCGCACCGTCGCTCCCACAGTTTTTTGTGGTGTCTTCTTTACCTCAATCATCTCCTTCCGGCGCAATCATCCGGGTCTTCGGCGAGCCGTTCGAGTTGTGCTGATAGATGGTCTGCGGCTGCCCCAGGTCATTAAAGAACACCTGCCCGATCCCCGCCGAGTTCCAAAGCCGCTCACCGGCTTCGGCGTGTTCGGGCACGTGGGGCACGATGCGCATGCGGCGACGCTTGGTCAGCCAGTTCAACGGTGAGCGTGGCGAGTACAGCCAGCGGTTGAGGCGGTCGAACCACTCGAGCAGGGTGGCGGGGAATTCGTTCTTGATGCCGCTGCTGGTGATCTGCCAGATGCGCGGCCCGGCCTTGCGATGGCGGATCAGCACTTCGTAGACGAAGGAATAGTGCACATCGCCCGACAGCACCACGTAGTTACCCGGCGTGCGCGAGTGGCGGAAAATGTTCAGGATCACCTGTGCCGCACCGCGATGGGCCATCCAGTTTTCCGCGTCCACCAGAAGTGGATAACCGCACCAGCTGAATACCCGCTGCACGGTTTCAATCAGCTTGACGCCGAAGATCGGCGCCGGTGAAACGATGATCGCGCTCGGGTGGTCCAGCAGTTCCTGTTGCAGTTCGCTCAGGGCTTCCCAGTCGAGCAAGCCGGAAGGTTGCTTGAGGTTCATTTCGCTGCGCCAGCGCCGGGTGCGGGTGTCGATCACCACGATGGCCGGGGTGGTCGGCAGCACGTAATGCCAGTGCTGAAACTTCAGCAGGTCATCGATCAAATCATCCTGACCCGTGCTGTCGAGGTGACGGTCGCGTGCGCTATCGCTCAACGCGCCGGCCTTATCCAGCACTGCGGCGAAAGCATCCGGATTGTTGCCCCAGCCCTGGCACAACATGTACGCCAGCAGCGCGTTGCCGATGATGCGCCGGGAGAACGGATGGCCGTAGGCCGTTTCCTCCCATTGCGCGCTAAGGTTCCAGTCATCGGTGATGTCGTGGTCGTCGAAAATCATCAGCGTCGGCAGATGCGCCAGTGCCCGTGCGACGTTGCCAAGGCCTGCCTTGAAGGCATCGATACGCGTCTGTTCAAGGGCGTAGCGCTTGAGCCGTTCCGGCGTCAGCGTCGGTGCCTGGGGCGCGATCAGGGTCCAGGGCACTGGCGACCAGACCAACAAGTACATGGCCATGACTTCGGCGAAGGTCACCAGGTGATTGTCGGCACTGCTGCTGGTGAAAATCGGCTTGCGCGCGCCACCGAAAAATCGCTCGCGCAGGGTTTCATTGCTTTGCAGTGCCGGCAGCAGATCCGCACGGTGGTAGTAACTGGCCGGATGCTCGTAAAGCCCGGCGCTGTCGCTGACCACGGCGCCTTCGAGGTGTTCCCCGAACAGGCCCAGGCGCTCGATCAAAGCGTGAATCGCCCGCAACATCGGCCCCGCGACATCGTCGGCGTAGACCTGATCGCCCGTCATCATCAGCAGTGCCGGGCGGTCCTTGGCCGCGTGTTCCTGCGCCAGCAGCTGGTCGACGCACAGCAAGCCGTCTGTCGCCGGGTGATGAGGCTTGCGGCAAGAGCCATGCAGCAACTGGTCGACCCGTGCGCGCAGGACGAAGTTCGGGCAACGGGCGTCTCCATACAGCAGGTGCGGCGCCCAGTCGGCGATGCCTTGTTCTGTGTCATCGATCAACAGGTCATAGTCGATCGACTCATCGCAGGGCAGGGCGCAATCGAGGTGCACATCGATCAAGTGCACAAAGGCATGAGCACCCACCGCAATCACCGTGCATTGCCCGGCATCGAGACGGATATCGCCGACGCCCTGCAAGCGCAAGGTCAGCGCCAGCGCCCGGGAACCCACCAGCCACAGCACCAGCCGCGTGGGCTCAAGACGCCGCAACAGCGGGCCCGCCAGGACCGGCGGCAAGGCTTGGTGATCGTCGGGCAGTGGCAGCGTGTCGGGCATCCGGGTTCAAGACTCTTGGGGGATCGAGGCGGGCGATGATAGCGCAGGTGGCGGCGGGACCGGCTAGACGATCCCGTTTCCGCCTGTCACCAAATGAAAAGCCATTGTCGTCTGATGAGAAGCGTCTCAACAGGCCTCGTCCTACAGTCCAATCAGCGCAATTCGATGCAACACGCCCATATTGCAGATTGGAGAATAAGAAAAATGGCCAAAGCCGTACGCTTCTACGAAACCGGTGGTCCCGAAGTTCTACGTTATGAGGACGTCGAAGTCGGCGAACCCGGTCCCGGCCAGGTTCGGCTTCGTCATGTGGCAGTTGGCCTGAACTATGCCGACACCTATTTCCGCAACGGCACCTACCCGATTCCGATGCCCAACGGCATGGGCGTCGAGGCCTCTGGCGTAGTCCAGGCCGTTGGTGAAGGGGTCACCAATGTCGAGGTCGGTGATCGTGTCACCTACACCGGTTTTCTCAACACCCTCGGCGCCTACAGCACCGAGCGCCTGATCCCGGCCGCGCCGCTGATCAAGCTGCCGGAAACCATCAGCTTCGAGACCGCTGCCGCGATGACCATGCGTGGCCTGACGTCTTCGTACCTGATGCGCCGCATCTACGACTTCAAGCCGGGCGACAGCATCCTGTTGCATGCCGCCGCTGGCGGTGTCGGTCTGATCGTTTCGCAGTGGGCCAAACTGCTGGGCCTGAACGTGATCGGTACGGTTTCGACCGAGCAAAAGGCGGAAATCGCCCGGGCTCACGGTTGCGACCATACGATCAATTACAGCCATGAAGACGTCGCCGCTCGAGTTCGCGAATTGACCGACGGTGTGGGCGTCAACGTGGTGTTCGACAGTGTTGGCAAGAACACCTTCATGGGTTCGCTGGATTCGTTGAAACCCCGTGGCCTGATGGTCTGCGTGGGTACCGCATCCGGACCGATCCCGGCGTTCGACCCGGTGATGCTGGCGATGAAAGGTTCGCTGTACCTGACCCGTCCGGCCCTGGCCAACTACATCAGCGACCCGGCCGAAAAAGCCGCCCTGGCTGGCGAGTTGTTCGACCACGTCGGCAGCGGCCGGATCAAGATCGAGATCAACCAGCACTACGCCTTGCAGGATGCCGTGCAGGCCCACCGCGACCTTGAATCTCGCAAGACTACCGGCTCGTCGATTTTCGTCATTTAAGGAGCGGCCAGCCATGAAAGTCGAACAATTGACCTGCAGCATTGGCGCCGAACTGATCGGCGTCAACCTGGCCGACGCGGTGCATGACGACGGTCTGTTTGCCGAGATTCGTGCCCAGTTGCTCAAGCACCGCGTGGTGTTCCTGCGTGATCAGGACATCACCCGCGCCGAGCACGTGGCCTTCGCCCGACGCTTCGGCGAGCTGGAAGATCATCCGGTGGCCGGCAGTGATCCGGATCATCCGGGTCTGGTGCGGATCTACAAGAATCCGGACCAGCCGATGGACCGCTACGAAAACGCCTGGCACACCGACGCCACCTGGCGCGAAGCACCGCCGATGGGCTGCGTGCTGCGTTGCGTGGAATGCCCGCCAGTGGGCGGCGACACCATGTGGACCAACATGGTCCAGGCCTATGCGAACTTGCCGGAAGACGTAAAGGTCAAGATCGCCGACCTGCGTGCCCGCCACAGCATCGAAGCGAGCTTCGGTGCCGCCATGCCGATTGAAAAACGCCTGGCGCTCAAGGCGATGTACCCGGACGCCGAACACCCGGTGGTGCGCACCCATCCGGAAACCGGCGAGAAGGTGCTGTTCGTCAACGCCTTCACCACCCACTTCAGCAACTACCACACCCCTGAGCGGGTGCGTTTCGGCCAGGACGCCAACCCCGGCGCCGGCGAGTTGCTGCGTTACCTGATCAGCCAGGCGTACATCCCTGAGTATCAGGTGCGCTGGCGCTGGAAGCCCAACAGCATCGCCATCTGGGACAACCGCAGTACCCAGCACTACGCCGTCATGGATTACCCGCCGTGCCATCGCAAGATGGAGCGTGCCGGGATTATCGGCGACAAGACGTTCTGATCGAACGCCACCTGCATTCGCATTCGCAGCATTCGCACTCGTAAACACGTCTGCCCGGCACGACCCCGGGTGGGCGGGACAATCATAAGAACTGGCATAAGAACTGGAGTAACCATGCAATTCTTCGACGATTCCCTGCACCCCGAAAACATGGAAAAGGTAGTCATTACCGTGGCCCCGTACGGCCCGGAGTGGATGCCCGAAGACTTCCCGGAAGACATCCCGTTGACCATGGATGAGCAAGTCCAGAAAGCGGTCGAATGCTATGAAGCCGGCGCCACCGTGCTGCACCTGCATGTGCGCGAACTGGACGGCAAGGGCTCCAAGCGCCTGTCGAAATTCAACGAGCTGATTGCCGGTGTGCGTGAAGCCGTGCCGGACATGATCATCCAGGTCGGCGGCTCGATTTCCTTCGCTCCGGAAAGCGATGGCGAAGCGGCCAAGTGGCTGTCCGACGACACTCGCCACATGCTGGCCGAGCTGACGCCAAAACCGGATCAGGTCACGGTCGCGATCAACACCACGCAAATGAACATCATGGAGCTGCTGTATCCGGAATACCTGGAAGGCACCTCCCTGGCCAACCCGATGACCCAGGCTGCCTACAGCGAGATGACCGTACCGGCAGGTCCGGCCTGGGTTGCCGAGCACCTCAAGCGCTTGATGGACAATGGCATCCAGCCGCACTTCCAGCTGACCGGCATGCACGCCATGGAAACCCTCGAGCGCCTGGTGCGCAGGGGCATTTACAAGGGCCCGCTGAACCTGACCTGGATCGGCATCGGCGGCGGTTTCGACGGCCCGAACCCGTTCAACTTCTTCAACTTCATCCACCGCGCGCCGGACGGTTGCACCCTGACCTCCGAATCGCTGCTCAAGAACGTCATGCCGTTCAACACCATGTCGATGGCCATGGGCATGCACCCGCGTGTGGGCAATGAAGACACTATCATTGACCACAAGGGCGACCGTTTCGGCTCGGTTGCACAAATCCAGCAAACCGTGCGCATTGCCCATGAACTGGGCCGTGAAATCGCCACCGGCAAAGAAGCCCGCGAGATCTACCGCATCGGCGTGCAGTACGAAACCATCGAAGAAACCCTGTTGGCCAACGGCATGGCCCCCAACCGCAAGGCTGGGCAGAAAGGTACTCCGCAACGCGGTTGACCGTGGGTCGGGACGAGAGGCCGTGACCTCTCGTCCGCCTGACCGTTACACGCTTGATAACAAAAATAAAACAAAGCTCTTGAGGAGGCTGCATGGCCTTTCACCCAATAGCCGCTGACGATGACGACTCCAGCGGAGTCGGCGTTGCGCGCCAATATGCCTGGATCGTCTTTGCCTTGACGTTCGGTCTGTTGATTTCCGATTACATGTCGCGTCAGGTGCTGAACGCGGTATTCCCCCTGCTCAAGACTGAGTGGGTGTTGAGCGACGGACAGCTCGGTCTGCTCAGTGGCATCGTTGCCCTGATGGTCGGCCTGCTGACGTTTCCCCTGTCGTTGATGGCTGACCGTTTCGGCCGGGTCAAGAGCCTGGCGCTGATGGCGTTCCTGTGGAGCGTGGCGACCCTGGGTTGCGCGTTGGCTCAGGACTACCAGCAGATGTTCATCGCGCGATTCATGGTCGGCGTCGGCGAAGCCGCCTACGGCAGCGTGGGCATCGCCGTGGTGATCTCGGTGTTCCCCAAACACATGCGCGCCACCCTGGCCAGCGCCTTCATGGCCGGCGGGATGTTCGGTTCGGTGTTGGGCATGGCTTTGGGCGGTGCGATTGCCGCCAAGCTGGGCTGGCGCTGGTCGTTCGCCGGCATGTCGCTGTTTGGCCTGTTTCTGGCGGTGCTCTATCCGCTCATCGTCAAGGAGGCGCGCATTGCGCCACAACGTGCCGCGCAGATTGCGAACAAGACGGCCGCCGCGGTCAAGCGTCCGCTGCGCACGCTGTGGTCCAGCCGTTCGGTGGTAGCGACCTACGTCGCCAGCGGTTTGCAGTTGTTCGTCGGCGGTACGGTGATGGTGTGGATTCCCAGCTACCTCAACCGCTACTACGACATGCCCACCGACAAGGCCGGTGGCATGGCGGCGATCATCGTGTTGTGCAGCGGCGCGGGGATGATCCTGTGCGGCATGCTCAGTGATCGGCTGTGTCGCAACTCGCCGGAGCGCAAGGTCAGCCTGGCTATCGGCTTCTGCCTGGGCAGTTGCCTGTTGCTGTCGGCGGCCTTTGCCTTGCAGGCAGGGCCAGTGCAACTGCTGCTGATCTGCCTGGGCATGCTGATTGCCACCGGTACCACTGGTCCCGCCGGTGCGATGGTCGCCAACCTTACCCATTACTCGGTGCACGGTACGGCGTTCGCCACGCTGACCCTGGCCAACAACATGCTGGGGCTGGCGCCGGGGCCGTTCATCACTGGCCGGGTGTCGGACCTCATCGGTCTGCATGCCGCGTTTCAACTGGTGCCACTGGTCAGCCTCGCGGCGGCAGCGGTGTTCTTTTATGCCAAGTGTCATTATCACAAAGATATTGCCCGCCTTCAGGGTCAGAGCGTGCCTGACCCTATCGGTGAAGCCGGGATAGAGGTGAAGTTGTGAGTCGTCGTTTACGTATTGATGTGTTTTTCGATTTTATCTGCCCCTGGTGCCTGATCGGCAAACGTCAACTGGAGCATGCGCAGGTACAGTTTCGTAGTCGTCACCCGGATGTGCAGATCACCACGGTGTGGCATGGCGTGCAGCTGTTGCCTCAGATACCGGTAGAAGGTGAACCCTTCGCCGATTTCTACCGCAAGCGTCTGGGCAATGTCGACGCCGTGGCCATGCGCCAGAACCAGGTACAGCAGGCTGCCGGGGCAGTTGGATTGGCCATTGACCTCAGCCGTATCGAGACGATGCCCAATACCGCAGACGCCCATCGTTTGTTCGAACGTGCCAGCGCACTGGGCAATGCCAGTCAGCGTGAAATGTTGCTCGAACGACTGTTCGCCGCTTATTTCCTAAGACGCGAAAACCTCGGTTGCCGTGAGACCTTGCTTGCCATTGCCCGCGCCTGCGGCGTCGCCCCGGACGGGGTGCTCGATTGTCTGAAGGGCGATGCCACGCCGTTTGAAGGATCCCCCGGCGCGAGCAGTGGCGTGCCGAGTTTTCAGTTCGACCGCCGCATGACGGTCGTGGGCGCGCAACCTGCCGAGGCATTGCTCGCAGCCATGAACCAGGCACTGAAAGAAAGTGATCACGAGCGGCAGCCAGCATGACCCGGCGCATTCCCGTGCCAGCCGGCAAGCACCCGCAGGCCGGTGGCCGGGCGCTGTTCGAGTTTGAAGACAAAAGCCTGGCGCTGTTCAACGTCGACGGGCAGTTGTTTGCCATTGACGACAGCTGCCCGCACCAGGGCTCTTCGCTATGCGGAGGGCGTCTTGAGGGTCGGGTGATTCAATGCCTCGCCCATGGTTTGCGCTTCGATTTGCACAGCGGCTACCTGCTCAATTCCAGGCAGGTCAAAGTCACCAACTACCCGGTCGAGATCATCGACGGCCAGGCGTTTATCGTCATCGCATCCGAGGAGTCCGCGCCATGAGCGCCATTGCTCTTACCCGTATCCACAGTCGCACGCGCGAACTGGCACCGGGGTTTATCGTCAGTCTGATTGTCGCGGCCGCCGCGTCGTTCTTGTCCGAGCACTACGGTGCGCCGGTCATGCTGTTTGCCTTGCTGCTGGGCATGGCCCTGAATTTTCTCGCCGATGACGGCCCCTGCAAGGCCGGTATCGAGTTCACCGCCCGCACGGTGCTGCGCATTGGCGTGGCACTGCTGGGCATGCGCATCACCCTGGAGCAAATGGCGGCGCTGGGCTGGAAGCCGATCGCGCTGGTGGTGATCCTGGTGGTAGTGACCATCAGCGTGTCTGTGATCGCCGCCAAGGCCCTGGGCTTCCAGCGCCTGTTCGGCATGCTCACCGGCGGCGCGACGGCCATCTGCGGCGCCTCGGCGGCCCTGGCATTGGCTGCAGCGCTGCCGAACCATCCGCAGAAAGAGCGCGCCACACTGTTCACGGTCATTGGCGTGTCGGCGTTGTCGACGATGGCGATGATCATCTACCCGATGATCGCCAACTGGCTGCAGTTGTCACCGCAGGTGGCGGGCGTGTTCCTCGGCGCCACGATCCACGACGTGGCCCAGGTGGTCGGCGCCGGCTACAGCATGTCGACCGAGACCGGCGACACGGCCACGGTGGTCAAGCTGATGCGCGTTGCCATGCTGCTGCCGGTGATCGTCACCGCGGCGATGATCACCCGCATGCAAGGCGCCGACCCGACCGGCAAACGCCCGCCGCTGTTGCCGTGGTTCGCCGTCGGCTTTCTGATTCTGGCCTGCATCAACAGCACCGGATGGATAGCGCCTGCAGTGCAAGGATCGGTCAACGAACTGTCGCGCTGGTGCCTGGTGATATCCATCAGTGCCCTGGGCATGAAGACCCGGCTCAAGGAGCTGGCGGCGGTCGGGATCAAGCCGATTCTGCTGATGGTCGGGGAGACGGTGTTCCTGGTCGTGCTGGTGCTGTTGTTACTGCACTGGGGCCTCTGAGCGCGTCACCACTCGTTCGTTTTATGGCAGGGCTGCACGGCGTTGACTCCTCATGCCGTGGGGCTCCAGACCGGTGCTACAAACACCGGTCTTTCGCGGCGACTGTACCAGCAGTCGCCGTTTTTTTTGTGCGGTCGATTCAGAGATCTTTCGGGCCTGCGACAGGTTTTGCTGTGGATTGTTTTTGCGCACGCCATGAAGCCGGCGGCATACCGAACTGGCTAATGAACCACCGCGTAAACGAACTCGCCATCGAGTAGCCAAGCATGTCGGCAATGCGGCTCAGCGGATAATTCGGGTTGTCCAGGTAACGCAGCACCAGGTCGCGGCGCACGTCGTTGATCACGTCGTTGAAGGCGCAGCCGTCGTCCTTGAGGCGGCGTTGCAGAGTGCGCACGTTCATGCCCTGGCTCTGGGCGACCTGTTCGATGGTGGCGCGCCCCATGGGCAGCAGCAGGTAGATGGCCTTGCGCACCTCGAACAGCATCGAGGCGCCTTCGTGGTTCTGCAGCGAGTCGAGGTAGCTCTGGGCGTAGCGGGCCATGGCCGGGTCGGCGTTGGGGTTGGTCACGTCGAGGCTGACGTCAGGGCAGACGATGCCGTTGAACTCGCTGCCGAACTCCAGGTTGCAGCCGAACAGCCGGCGGTGCAGGTGCAGGTTGTCCGGTGGCTGGTGCATGAAGTTGACGCTGTAGGGGTGCCAGTGTGAACCGAGCAGGGCCGAGCACAGCCGGAACATCACGCCGATGGCCAGCTCCGTGGCCTGGCGGCTGGGCATCGGCGATTCGGTGACCACCTCTTCGCGAATGATCACCATCTTGCCGGCCTCTTCAATGAAGATGGCCAGCGAGTCGTTCATCAGGTGCCGGTAATCCACCACGACCTGCAAGGCATCGCGCAGGGTGCGCTGGTGGCTGAGCAGCAGGCTGACCACGCCGAAGTCCGAGAGCTGGCGCGACTCGGCCATGCTCAGGCCGAAGGTCTGGCAGCCGCTGGCGGTGGCCGAGTCTTCCAGCAAGCGGACGGCGGCATCGATCTGGATACGGTGTTCAGGGGCTTGCAGTTGGGCCCTGCTCAGGCCGACAGCGGCCAGCACGTCGCGCGGGTTGAAACCCAGGTACTGGGTGACCTCCAGGTAGTTGGTCAAGACGGCGGCGCGAACAAGCTTGGTCATGCAAAGTCTTCCTTGGGCCGATGGCGATTGGCGTGAGCGTGGCGACTATATCCAGCGTATCAACAGTTGAACAGTTGTCATGTCGTTGATGGTTTTCATGCTGATCGGTCACCCATCCTCTACGCTGCATGGAGCCATCAGCGCTCATCCGTTGATTACAGTGACCTTGCGCCAACCTGCGGGATTTTTCGACCAGCGGTCGCGCTGTCCTGCTGTCTGACAATTTGTCATCAAAAGAAAAGTGCCTGACGTCCAATGTAAAGCGCTTCGGGTGGGCGCTCTTTAATGTCGACCCTACAAAAAGCCTCTGGCGAAAACAGCCAGTCGAGTTATCGAGAAAGCGAAGGTGTTGACCGTGGACAAACTGCAAACAGCCGCCACTATTCTGATCGTTCCGGGTCTGCGCGAGCACGTGGCCGAACATTGGCAAACTTTGCTTGCAGCCAGGCTGAGCAACGTGCGCAGTGTTGCGCCGCTGGAGACCGACAAGCTCGATTGCATGGCCCGTGTGCGGGCGATTCAACACGAACTCGAACAGATCGACGGGCCCGTGATTCTGGTGGCCCACAGCGCCGGCGTGCTGATGGTCGCGCACTGGGCTGCGCACTACAGCCGTCCGATCAAGGGCGCCTTGCTGGCCGCGCCACCGGACCTCGATGCGGTCTGGCCGTCAAACTATCCATCTTCCGAGACCCTGCGTAGCCAGGGCTGGAATCCTCTGCCACAAGGCCCGCTGCCATTTCGCAGCATCGTGGCCGGCAGCACCAACGATCACCTGGCCAGTCTTGCTGCGGTCACCCGCATGGCAGAAGGCTGGGGCGCCGAATTGCTCAACCTGGGCGATGTCGGCCATCTCAATCCGGCCGCAGGATTTGGCCATTGGCAGCAAGCCGAGGCACTCATCCAGGAGCTGGATCGCTAGTACAAGGAGCTGGACTGGCAGTACGCCAACCGGCATTTGCCCTCATTCCTTAAACGCAAACCCGAAGAGGTTTGTGCGAGGGCGGCTGCGCTTAAAACAAATACAAAAAGGCGGAGACAACGCAATGCACAACAATAAGAGTCACGGCTTCACCGCTCCACGCTGCACCTTGCTGGCCTCAGCCATTCTCGCGGCAACCGTACCGGTGGCCCATGCGGCCGAGATCGAGACGGGGAATCCGGACTGGAACGTACGTGTGGATAACACCATCAAGTACAACTACGGCGTGCGCACCGAAAGTGCCGACAAGCGCATGTTGGCAACGCCGAACAACAACGACGGCGACTACAACTTTCGCAAGGCCGGTACCAACATCACCAATCGTATCGACCTGTTGACCGAAATGGATGTGGTCTACAAGAACGCCATGGGTTTTCGCGTCAGCGCCGCCAGTTGGTACGACAAGGCCTATGACAACACCGGCTCCAATTCCAACCCGTTCGTCAACGGCAACGATGCGCGTTCGGGCCTGATCGCCAACGACCCGCGCCTGGCCGGGGTCACCCATGACAACGTCGGCAACGGCAGCCCGCACCTGAGCAACTATGCCCAGCGCTACTACAGCGGTCCTTCGGGCGAAATCCTCGATGCCTTCGTGTTCTACAGCACCGAAGTGGGCGAGGAGTCGATGTTCAGCGTCAAGGCCGGTCAGCACAACGTGTTCTGGGGCGAGACCATTCTCAACCCGGTGCACTCGGTCAGCTATGGCCAGTCCGGCCTCGACCTGGCCAAGCTTGCCGCGTCGCCGGGCACCGAAGCCAAGGAACTGTTCGTTCCGCGTAACCAGTTGTCGATGTCGTTCACCGTCAATCCCGAGCTGACCGTCGGTGCCCAGTACTTCCTCGATTGGGACGCCGCGCGTCTGCCGGAAGCGGGCACTTATTACGGTGGTTCCGATCTGATCGGCTTTGGTGCGCAATCGTTCCTGCTCGGCAACACCAACGCCGTGGTGCCTGGCAGTCCGCTGGGTTGTGGCCTGGCGCCGTGCAACGCGTTGACCAACGTGCGTCGCGGACATGACCTGACACCGGGCAGCAGCGGCGACTGGGGCGTCATGGCCAAGTGGTCGCCGGCCTGGCTGGATGGCACCCTCGGCGTTTACTACCGCGAAACCTCGGAAATCCTGCCGCAAGCCTTTCTGGACGCCAGGGGCATTACCTCGGCCAACCCGAACGGCACCCGTCCGGCGGGACAAGTGCCTGCGGTGATCAACACCCTCAATTCGCTGGACACCGCCACCTATCAACTGGCCTATGCCGACAACATCAAGATCCTTGGCCTGAGCTTGTCCAAGGACGTGGGTGGAGTGAGCGTGGGTTCGGACCTGAACGTTCGTCACAACATGCCGCTGGCCAGTATCCCGGCGATCGTCAGTACCCGCAGCCCGCTGGGCCTGGGTCAAGGGCTTGGTCTGCTGCCTGCACGTACGGACGCCACCGGTGTGGTCTATGACACCCCGAGCCGCGGCGACAGCATGAGCGCCACCGGCGACACCTTGCACTGGACACTCAACGGTCTGATGACCCTGCCGAAAACGCCGGTGTTCGATCAGGCCACTGTGCTTGCCGAGCTGTACTACAGCAACCTGCTCAAGCTCGATAGCAAGAACGAAGCGCTCTACAAGGGCAAGGGCAGCTATCGCGGTATCGACGCGCCGACCCGTGACAACTGGGGTCTGGCAGTCAACTTCACACCGACCTGGTACCAGGTATTCCCGGGTGTCGACCTCAACGCGCCGATGTCGGTCAACGTCGGTCTTGCTGGTGTGTCGCCGGTCTCCGGTGGCGGTGCCAAGGACACCGGTAACTATGCCGTGGGCGTCGGTGCCGTTGTGTACAACAAATACTTTGTCGACCTGAAGTACGTGGACTCCTTTGGCCAAACCGACAAGTGCAACACCAGCGGTGTGAGTACCGGCCCGACCGGTGGTGACGGCTCCACCCCGAACGCCTTTAGCGGCAACGAAAACTACGCCTGTTTCGCCGGCGGCTACTCGTCCTTCTCCGGAGGTGGTGCCACGACTGAGGACCGTGGCGCCGTGTACCTGACGATGAAAACAACATTCTGATTCACCACTGATTTGCTCAATGCAAGCAGGAGAATAACAAGATGAAATTTGTAAAAACCGTGTTGGCCGCTTCGCTGGCCATGGTCCTTGCCGCTCAGGCACAGGCTGCTGTTTCAACTCAGGAAGCTGCCAAGCTGGGCACCAGCCTGACACAGGTAGGGGCTGAAAAAGCCGGGAACGCTGATGGTTCCATTCCTGCCTACAACGGTGGCTTGACCACTGCGCCGGCCAGCTTCAAAGCCGGCGACAGCATGCGCCCGGATCCGTTTGCCAGTGAAAAGCCTGTGCTGGTGATCGACGGCAAGAACGTCGAGCAGTACAAGGGCATGCTCACGGCGACCACGGTAGAACTGGCCAAGCGTTTCCCGACGTTCCGTGTCGACGTGTTCCCGACGCACCGCACCGTGTCGCTGCCTCAAGCGATTCTGGACAACGGCGTGAAGAACGCCAGCGGCGCCAAGTCCCTGGAAGGTGGCCTGGCCATTGACAACGTGCTGCCGGGCATTCCGTTCCCGATTCCGCAGTCGGGCAACGAAGCGATGTGGAACTTCCTGTTGCGTTATCAGGGCGTGAGCATCAGCTCCAAGTACGACTCCTGGAACGTCGACTCCGCGGGCGTTCCTAGCCTGGCGACCACCGGGCAAGCGAACATCTCCTACCCGATCTACGAAAACCTCTCGCAGCCGATCAGCAGTTCCGATGTGTACTACCAGATGAAGCTGGCATACACCGGCCCTGCGCGCCGCGCCGGTGAGGCGATCATGCTCAAGGACGCCGCCAACCCGTTGCAGCAACCGCGTCGCGCCTGGCAGTACTTGCCGGGGCAGCGTCGGGTAAAGCTGGCTCCGAGCCTGGCCTACGACACGCCTAACCCTGGTACCGCTGGCGCGGGCACCTACGATGACGTGTTCGTGTTCAACGGTGCACTGGATCGCTACGACTGGAAACTGGTCGGCAAGCAAGAAATGATCGTGCCCTACAACACCTACAAGCTGACCTACGTCCAGGATCCGAAGTCGCTGACCACCGCCAATCACCTGTCGCCTGACTTCGTACGCTGGGAAAAACACCGTGTATGGGTCGTCGAAGGCAACCTCAAGGCCGGTGCCCGTCACATCTACGCCAAGCGTCGCTTCTACCTCGACGAAGACAGCTGGACCGCTTTGGCCTCGGATCAATATGACGCCCGTGGTCAGCTCTATCGCGGTTCCTTCGCCTTCCTGAGCCAGAGCTATGACAAGCAGGTTCCGGATTCGACGCCCTTCATGATCTACGACCTGGTCGGTGGTTCATACAACATCAACGGTGTAGTCGGCCCGTACGGCGGCATCAAGTACATCGAGCCGCTCTCCAAGGCCCAGTGGTCTTCGGAATCCCTGGCCGGCGCCGGTATTCGCTAAGCCAACCGCATTGTGGGAGCGAGCCTGCTCGCGATGGACGTTAACGATGACGCGTGTTTTCTGGATGCCCGCGTCGCCCACTCGTCCTTCGCGAGCAGGCTCGCTCCTACCAACGGCATGACTTGCAGGGCGCGGTTTTCCGAAGAGGACGCAGTATGTGTTCGTATAAAAATAATATGTTGCAGTTGGCGTTTGGCGTTGTGCTTTGCCTGTCGCAGGGCATCACCCAGGCGGCCGATTACGTTGATGTGCTGGACCTGCCCGCCAGAGTCAGTGCCTTGGCCATCAACAGCCCGTTGTCCGGCATGACCCGTGCCGGCGGGCGCGTGATTACCGTCGGCCAGCGTGGCCATATTCTGTTTTCCGATGATTCGGGAAACCATTGGCAACAGGCTGCCGTACCGGCCAGTGCCGACCTCACTGCGGTGAATTTTCCGACCACCACCCAAGGCTGGGCGGTGGGTAATGACGGCGTGGTGCTGCACAGCAGCGACGCCGGCGCGACCTGGCAAAAGCAGCTCGACGGTCGTCAGATCGGCGCCTTGCTGGTCAAGCATTACACGGCGCTGGCCAGCGCCGAACCGGGCAATGAGCAATGGCCGCTGCTGGTCGCCGAGGGCCAGAGGCTAGTCGATCAGGGCGCGGACAAACCGCTGCTCGACGTCTGGTTCGCCAACGACAAAACCGGCTATGTGGTCGGGGTATTCAACCTGATCCTGCGCACCGACGACGGTGGCCTGACCTGGACGCCATTCCAGGACCGCACCGACAACCCCCAGGGTTTCCACCTCAACGCCATCGCCTCTACCGGCGACGGTCTGTACATCGCTGGCGAGCAAGGCCTGTTGCTCAAGTGGGACGACAGCGCCCAGCGCTTCAATGCCGTGCCGACGCCTTATCAAGGCAGCTTCTTCGGCGTGCTCGGCAAGCCTGGCGAAGTGCTGATCTACGGCCTGCGCGGCAACGTGCTGCGCAGCACCGACGGCGGCCAGAGCTGGACCGCACTGGACAGCGGCCTGCACGTCAGCATCACCGCGGGCCTGATCGATGCCCGTGGCGATTATCGCTTGTTCACCCAGGGCGGGCAGATGCTGGTCAGCCAAGGGACGGGCGCGCAGTTGCATCTGGTGCGGCAACCGGCACCGACCCCGGTCGCCGGTGCCACCCAGTCCGCCGCTGGCGCGTTGGTGGTAGCGGGCAGCCGTGGCGCCCGGACGCTGTCCGCCGATCCAGCCCTCGAACCCTAAGAGCGAGAACCCAGACATGGGCAATATCAAACAAGACGCCATGCCGGTGATCCGCGAACTGCGGGATTTCGACCAGCGCTCCGGCAACCTCCTCGAACGGCTGGTATTCAACTACCGCCCGCTGTTCATGTTGCTGATGGCGCTCGCCACCGTGGTGCTGGGCTTCATGGCGGTGACTCGCCTGGAGTTGCGCCCAAGCTTCGAAAAAATGATTCCGCAGAGCCAGCCCTATATCCAGAACTTCCTGGAAAACCGCCAGTCGCTGCGCGGTCTGGGCAACTCGGTGCGCGTCGTGGTCGAGAACACCCAGGGCGATATTTTCGACCCCGAATACCTCGACGTGCTCAAGCAGGTCAACGACCAGCTGTTCCTCACCGAAGGCGTCGACCGCGCGTGGATGAAGTCGCTGTGGAGCCCGGCCGTGCGCTGGACCGAAGTCACCGAGGACGGTTTCCAGGGTGGCCCGGTGATGCCCGACAGTTATCAGGGCTCGCCCTCCGACATTGAACAGTTGCGCCAGAACATCTCCCGCGCCGGCCTGGTGGGCAGCCTGGTGGCCAGCGACTTCAAGTCGACCATGCTGATCGTGCCGCTGATGGACAAAGCCGCCGCCGGTGGTCAACGCATCAACTACCACGCGTTCTCGCAGATGCTCGAAGAGCAGTTGCGCGACAAGATCGAATACGCCGGCGACAGCGCTGCGCGTAAATCCGGGGTCGAAGGCACCGGCCATTACAAGGTGCGGGTGATCGGCTTCGCCAAACTCATGGGCGACCTGATCGACGGCCTGATCCAGGTGATGATGTTCTTCGGCCTTGCCGTGGTCACGTCGCTGATCATCATCTACGCCTACACCCGTTGCGTGCGCAGCACCCTGCTGGTGGTCGGCTGCTCGCTGATCGCAGTGGTCTGGCAACTGGGCATCGTCGCCTGGCTCGGCTACGCCATCGATCCGTACTCGGTGCTGGTGCCGTTCTTGATCTTCGCCATCGGCGTGTCCCATGCCGCGCAGAAGATGAACGGCATCATGCAGGACATCGCCCGTGGCACCCATAAACTGATCGCTGCGCGCTACACCTTCCGCCGTCTGTTCATTGCCGGCGTCACCGCGTTGCTGGCCGATGCCGTGGGTTTCGCCGTGTTGATGCTGATCGACATCCCGGTGATCCAGGACCTGGCGATCACCGCCAGTATCGGTGTCGCGGTACTGATCTTCACCTCGCTGTTGCTGATGCCGGTGGCGCTGTCCTACGTCGGCGTCGGTGCCAAGGCCGCCGAGCGTGCGCTGAAAATCGACAACCGCGCAGAGAAGCACAAAGGCTTCGGCAGACTGTGGGACACGCTCGATCGCTTCACCACCGCCAAGTGGGCCACCGGCGCGGTAGTGGTCGCGGTGTTGATGGGCATTGGCGGTTACATGGTCAGCCTGAACCTGAAGATCGGCGACCTGGACAGCGGGGCGCCGGAGTTGCGCGCCGACTCGCGCTACAACCGCGACAACGCCTACATCACCCAGCATTACGCGCTGTCCAGCGACCTGTTCGCGGTGATGATCAAGACCGCGCCGGAAGGCTGCCTGAACTACAAGACCCTGGTCCTCGCCGACCGCCTGGCCTGGGAACTGCAGCAGTATCCGGGCGTGCAGGCGACCGCGTCCTTGGTCAACGCGGTACGCCAGATCACCGCCGGCACCTACGAAGGCAACCCCAAGCTCAACAGCATCCAGCGCAACCAGGACGTGCTGAACTACGCCGCCCAGCAAGCCTCGGTCAACTCGCCGGAGCTGTTTAACACCGACTGCTCGCTGATGCCGGTGATTACCTTCCTCAAGGATCACAAGGCCGAAACCCTGGATGCGGTGGTGGCGATTGCCGACAAGTTCGCCAAGGAAAACAGCACCGCGGATCGCCAGTTCCTGCTCGCCGCCGGCACAGCCGGTATTGAAGCCGCGACCAACATCGTGGTGCGCGAAGCCAACCGCACCATGCTGCTGTACGTGTATGCGGCGGTGACGCTGTTCTGCCTGATCACCTTCCGCAGCTGGCGCGCCACGCTGGTGGCCCTGTTGCCGCTGGTGCTGACCTCGATCCTCTGCGAAGCCTTGATGGTGGCCATGGGTATCGGCGTGAAAGTCGCGACCCTGCCGGTGATCGCCCTCGGCGTGGGCATCGGCGTGGACTACGCCTTGTACCTGCTCAGCGTGCAGTTGCACTTCCAGCGCCAGGGCTTGCCGCTGTCCGAGGCCTACCGCAACGCCGTGTCCTTCACCGGCCGCGTGGTCGGGCTGGTGGGCATCACCCTCGCTGCCGGCGTGGTGTGCTGGGTCTGGTCGCCGATCAAGTTCCAGGCCGACATGGGCATCCTGCTGACCTTCATGTTCCTGTGGAACATGCTCGGCGCGCTGATCCTGATTCCGGCCCTGTCCTACTTCCTGCTGCGCGAACGGGCCCCTCAGCCCGGTTCTGTCGCGGCAACCGAAAACGCTGAATCCACTGAACGTCCCGGCATGCCCCATGCCGTGACCACTTCCGAGTAAGCCAAGATGTCTGATTACAAAGCTCCCCTGCGCGACATGCGCTTCGTACTCAACGAGGTTTTCCAGGTGTCCCGGCTCTGGGCGCAATTGCCCGGCCTGGCCGACGTGATCGATGAAGAAACCGCCGCCGCCATCCTCGAAGAGGCCGGCAAGATCAGCGCCGAAGTGATCGCGCCACTGAACCGCGCCAGCGACGAACAGGGCTGCACCTGGAGCAATGGCTCGGTCAGCGCCCCGGATGGTTTTGCCGAGGCCTATCAAGCCTTCGCCGAAGGCGGTTGGGTGGGTGTCGGCGGTGATCCGCGGTACGGCGGCATGGGAATGCCCAAGGCGATTTCGGCCCAGGTCGAAGAGATGGTCAACTCGGCCAGCCTGTCGTTCGGCCTGTACCCGATGCTGACCGCCGGTGCCTGCCTGTCGATCAAGGCCCACGCCAGTGAAGAACTGAAAGCGGCTTACTTGCCGAACATGTACGCCGGCACCTGGACCGGTTCGATGTGCCTGACCGAAGCCCATTCCGGTACCGACCTGGGCCTGATC
Organism: Pseudomonas sp. P4_B4; assembly: GCF_056402255.1. NCBI lineage: Bacteria > Pseudomonadati > Pseudomonadota > Gammaproteobacteria > Pseudomonadales > Pseudomonadaceae > Pseudomonas > Pseudomonas sp. P4_B4. Next base: position 16,228 of record NZ_JBFUHS010000012.1, on the reverse strand, counting down.
CGCACCAAGGCTGAACCCCAGACCGATGGCAGTTACAAGGTCAGCGGCAGCAAGATTTTCATCACCGGCGGTGAGCACGACCTGACCGAAAACATCATTCATCTGGTGCTGGCGCGTCTGCCGGATGCACCGGCCGGGCCGAAAGGCATCTCGCTGTTCCTGGTGCCGAAAGTGCTGGTCAACGCCGACGGATCGCTGGGCGAAAACAACGCGCTGTCCTGCGGTTCCATCGAACACAAGATGGGCATCAAGGCCTCCGCCACCTGCGTGATGAACTTCGACGGCGCCACCGGCTGGATTGTCGACGCACCGAACAAAGGCTTGGCGGCCATGTTCACCATGATGAACTACGAGCGTCTGGGCGTGGGCATCCAGGGCCTGGCGCAGGGTGAGCGTTCGTACCAGAACGCCGTCGCCTACGCCCGTGACCGCCTGCAAAGCCGCGCACCGACCGGCGCGCAGCACAAGGACAAAGCGGCCGACCCGATCATCGTGCACCCGGACGTGCGCCGCATGCTGCTGACCATGAAAGCCTTGAACGAAGGCGGTCGTGCGTTCTCCAGCTACGTGGCCCTGCAACTGGACATCGCCAAGTACAGCGAAGACGCACCGACACGCCAGCGCGCGCAGGATCTGGTATCGCTGCTGACCCCGGTGGCCAAGGCCTTTCTCACCGACATGGGCCTGGAAACCACCATCCACGGCCAGCAGGTCTTCGGCGGCCACGGCTACATCCGTGAGTGGGGCCAGGAGCAACTGGTGCGCGACGTGCGCATTACCCAGATCTACGAAGGCACCAACGGCGTCCAGTCTCTGGACCTGGCCGGGCGCAAGATCGTCGGCAGCGGCGGGGCGCTCTACCGCTTGTTCGCCTCGGAAATCCGCAGTTTCACGGCCACTGCCTGCGCGGACCTCGGCGAGTTCACCCAGCCGTTGAACGCCGCCGTGGACACCCTTGACGAACTGACCGCGTGGTTGCTCGACCGGGCACAAAACAACCCGAATGAAATCGGCGCGGCCTCGGTCGAGTACCTGCACGTGTTCGGCTACACCGCGTACGCCTACATGTGGGCGCGTATGGCCAAGGCCGTCATGAGCGGCGATGCCGAAGACGATTTCTACACCAGCAAACTGGCCACCGCGCGTTTCTACTTCGCCCGGTTGCTGCCGCGTATCCACTCGTTGAGCGCATCGGCCAAGGCCGGCAGCGACTGCCTCTACGAGCTGCAAGCCGATCAGTTCTGATCGAAAGGACAAGGAACCTTAATCATGATGGCGACAAAAATAATCCCGCCCGCCGACGGCGCTTATGTCTATCCCTTGCTGATCAAGCAATTGCTGCTGTCCGGCGTGCGCTACGAGCCGGGCCGGGAAATCGTCTACGCCGACAAGCTGCGCTACAGCTACCAGACCCTCAACAAGCGTATCCGCCGACTGGCCAATGCGCTGACGGCGGCCGGGGTCAAGGCCGGTGACACTGTGGCCCTGCTCGACTGGGACAGCCACCGCTACCTGGAATGCTTCTTCGCCGTGCCGATGATCGGCGCGGTGCTGCACACAGTGAACATTCGCCTGTCGCCGGAGCAGGTGCTGTTCACCATGAACCACGCCGAGGATGACCTGGTGCTGGTGCATGATGATTTCCTGCCACTGGTCGAGCAGATCCACGGTCGGCTGGAAACCGTCAAAGGCTACCTGCAGCTCACCGATGACGAGGCGACCACGACCTCGTTGCCGGTGCTGGGCGAGTACGAGCACCTGCTGTCCCTGGCCCCGGACCAGTACGACTTCCCCGATTTCGACGAGAACTCGGTCGCCACGCTGTTCTACACCACCGGCACCACCGGCGACCCGAAAGGCGTGTACTTCAGCCACCGGCAACTGGTGCTGCACACCCTGAATGCCGTCGGTACCCTGGGCGTCTATCAGGGCCAGCCGCTGCTTCGTTCCGACGATGTGTACATGCCCATCACGCCGATGTTCCACGTGCATGCCTGGGGCGTGCCGTATGTCGCGACCCTGATGGGCATCAAGCAGGTGTACCCCGGCCGCTACGAGCCCAACAGCCTGGTCAGGCTGTACCGCGAAGAGAAGGTGACCTTCTCCCACTGCGTGCCGACCATTTTGCAGATGATCCTCAACTGTGAAGAAGGCAAGGCGACCCGTTTCGACGGCTGGAAAATGCTCCTGGGCGGCAGCGCGCTGACCCTGGGCGTGGCCAGCGAAGCCAATGCCAAAGGCATGGTGGTGCACGCCGGCTACGGCATGTCCGAGACCTGCCCGTTGCTGTGCCTGACGTACCTGCGGGATGAAGACCGCCAACTGTCCGCCGAGGCCCAACTGCCGACGCGCATCAAGACCGGCACGCCGGTGCCGATGGTCGACCTGAAGATCATCGACGCCGAGGGCAACGATGTGGCCCACGACGGTGAGTCCCTCGGTGAAATCGTCGTCCGTGCACCGTGGCTGACCCAAGGCTATTTGAAAGAGCCGGAAAAAGGCGCTGAGCTCTGGCTAAACGGCTGGCTGCACACCGGCGACATGGCCTCGATCGACCCACTCGGCGGCGTAGAAATCAAGGACCGCATCAAGGACGTGATCAAGACCGGCGGCGAGTGGATCAGCTCACTGGAACTGGAAAGCCTGATCAGCGAGCACCCGGGAGTCATGTCCGTCGCCGTCGTGGGCATCGTCGATGAACAGTGGGGCGAACGCCCGATGGCCATGGTCGTCTGCGAACCAGGGCAATACCTCGACCGCAAGATTCTGGAGGTTCATTTGCAAGCCTTCGTCGACGGCGGGCGCATCAACAAATGGGCGATCCCCAAGCAGTTCAAGTTCGTGACCGAAATCCCCAAGACCAGCGTCGGCAAGATCAACAAGAAGCTGATCCGGGAAACTGAAGCGAACTGAGGGATAAACCCGCCACTGTTGTTGTAGGAGCGAGCCTGCTCGCGATGGACTCGAGAGCGCCGCGTTTAACCGGTAAACACCCGTAATCGTTAACGACCATCGCGAGCAAGCTCACTCCTACAAGGAATTTAGCAGCAGGCGGTTTCTGGATAGTTTGCGGGGCGTCATCTTTGTCATAGTCCTCGGCAAAGATAACGCCCCGTCGGTCGCAGTTTTCAGCGCTTGTGCCAAGCTGAACGGGGTATTGAACCGCCGTGCATTCAATTGCCGGTCAGGCAAACCCCACGGAAGCCCACGACATGAACTTCACCCGTGCATCCAACGTCCGCAAAGAGTTCTACAAAGCCGTCTGGTTCTATTTCAAAGTGGTGTGGCCGATCTTCTCGATACTGCTGTTAGTGATCGTTGCGATTGGCCTCATCATCGCCCAGTTGGAGGGGTGGAGCCCTGATGACGGTGTCTACTTTGCCTTCGTGACGGGCCTGACCATTGGCTATGGAGAGCTGGTGCCAAAACTGGGTGTGTCGCGAGTGCTGGCGATCCTGCTGGGTTTCAACGGCGTGCTGATGACCGCGACATTCGCGGCGATCAGTGTCCGGGCGATTGAAGTGACCGTGACGGCGTCGCGGCAGAAGGACGTCGAGTAGGGCGGTGATGGCCACGGCCATTTAAATGGCCGCAGCCTCCGGGGCTCAATGCGAGTGCCGGTGATGGATGTCGGGAAAGTGCGGATGACTGTGGACGATCGGTGAGTGTTGGTGAACATGGCGGTGCGGTTGTACACCATCCCACTCAAAGTCATGTTCATGCTGATGATGCTCATCATGGACGTGCTTGTGGTCATGGATTTGCGGTTCGTGCTGATGCTCGTGTAAGTGACTCTCGGTCAGATGAATCCAGACCCCAAGCCCCATCAGGCCGGCAGCGATCCAAAACACCCAGGTCACGGCTTCACCGAAAAACAGGATCGCTATCGCGGCTCCCAGGAACGGCGCCGTGGAAAAGTACGCCCCGGTCCGCGCCGTACCAAGCCCCCGCAGCGCCAGGACGAATAGCACCAGACTAACGCCATACCCCAAAAAGCCCACCAGCAGGGTTGGCCCAAGAAGCGACCACTCTGGCAAGTGCATACCCAGCGCGATCCCTAGCGTGCAATTGACGGCCCCTGCCACCAGCCCTTTGGTGCCAGCAATAAACAACGCATCCGACGCAGACACCTTGCGGGTGAGGTTGTTATCAATGGCCCAACAAAAACACGCCACCGCCACCGCGACAGGCCCCAACCAGCCATGAACCTCTGCCGAAGTGCGAGGCCACGCCAACAACACGCCCCCGGCAACAATGGCCACCATCCCCGCAACAATGCGCCGGTCAGCGTTCTCCCGGAACACCACCCACGCCATCAGTGCGGTCAACACGGCTTCCAGGTTCAGCAACAGTGATGCGGTGGTGCCAGAGGTGAGGGTGAGTCCAAACATCAATGAAACCGGGCCCAGTACGCCACCGAACACAATGGCCCCGATGAACCACGGCCATTCAGGGGCTGTCAGGCCTGTCGGCCGCCAGCCACGATCACGGATCAGGCGGGTTAGCGTCAGCCCGACGCCGCTGCCCAGGTAAAGCAGGCCGGCCAGGAGGATGGGGGACACGTTCAAGCCTAGCCACTTGGCCAAGGGCGTGCTGGCGCCGAACAAGGCAGCAGCGCCCAAGGCGTAGAGAATGCTTTTGGTCATTGTGGTTCCGGGGCTCAGGGAAGGCAGTTGTGAACAGGATACGCTTAGTGCAGCAAATGAGCGCCTGTGGCCTGTCCACACAACACAACCCCCCTGCTCGCGATGGCTGCGTAACATTCAGCATTTGTGCTGGCTGATACACCGCTATCGCGAGCAGGCTCGCTCCCACAGTTGTTTAGCTGTTCAGTCGGGATCGTCCAAGGCTAAGCCTCCCAACCCGCCCCAGTCACCGCCGCCTGCACCAGCGGGTGCAAGTCTGCCCCCTGATGCTCCGTCTGCCAGGTCAGCAACTCCTTGCGCATGCTGGGCGCCCAGTACATCTGCATATGATTGCGCACGCTGAGCACCGCCTGTTGCTGGTCCGGCTGGCTGGCAAAGTACTGGGCGATCTGGTTGGCCATCTTGATCAGGTTGTCGGTACTCATCGGCGCACCTCGGCTTTGGTCCCACGTTCCTGGCGACGAGCGTCAAGCAGGCGCTGTTGTTCGTCGCTGAATTCCTGGAAGCGCTTCTGCCACTCCGAAGGGTGATAAACGCGGCTGACCTCCACGGCGGTGACCTTGTACTCCGGACAGTTGGTGGCCCAGTCGGAGTTGTCGGTGGTGATCACGTTGGCGCCCGATTCCGGGAAGTGGAAAGTGGTGTACACCACGCCCGGGGCGACCCGTTCGGTGATCCGCGCACGCAGCACGGTCTGCCCGGCGCGGCTGCCGATGCCGACCCAGTCACCTTCGTTGATGCCACGGCTCTCGGCGTCGGTCGGGTGGATTTCCAGGCGATCTTCGTCATGCCAGGCCACGTTGTCGGTGCGCCGGGTCTGGGCGCCGACGTTGTACTGGCTGAGGATGCGCCCGGTGGTCAGCAGCAGCGGATAGCGACTGTTGACCTTTTCCTCGGTCGGCACGTAGCCGGTGAGCATGAAGCGCCCCTTGCCGCGCACAAACTCTTCGATGTGCATCGTCGGCGTGCCGTCCGGTGCCTCGGCGTTGCACGGCCATTGCAGGCTGCCGTGGCGATCCAGTTCGGCGTAGCTGACGTTGGTGAAGGTCGGCGTCAGGCTGGCGATCTCATCCATGATTTGCGACGGATGCTGGTAGTTCATCGGGTAGCCCAAGGCATTGGCCAGGGCCACCGTGCCTTCCCAGTCGGCCTTGCCGCCCAGCGGGTCCATGACCTTGCGCACCCGGGAGATGCGTCGCTCAGCGTTGGTGAAGGTGCCGTCTTTTTCCAGGAACGAGCAGCCCGGCAGGAACACGTGGGCGAACTTGGCGGTTTCGTTGAGGAAAATGTCCTGCACCACTATGCATTCCATGGCCGACAGAGCCGCGGTGACGTGCTGGGTATTGGGGTCGCTCTGGGCGATGTCTTCGCCCTGGCAATACAGGCCCTTGAAGCTGCCGCCCAAGGCTGCCTCGAACATGTTGGGGATACGCAGGCCCGGGTCGGGTTGCAGGGTGACGTTCCAGGCCTGTTCGAACTGCGCTCGTACCACCTCGTTGGAGACGTGCCGGTAGCCGGGCAGCTCATGGGGGAAGGAACCCATGTCGCAGGAGCCCTGGACGTTGTTCTGCCCGCGCAGCGGGTTCACGCCCACGCCTTCGCGGCCGATGTTGCCGGTGGCCATGGCCAGGTTGGCGATGCCCATCACTGAGGTACTGCCCTGGCTGTGCTCGGTGACACCCAGGCCATAGTAGATCGCTGCATTGCCACCGGTGGCATACAGGCGCGCAGCGGCACGGATGTCGGCAGCGGGTACACCGCAGACAGGGCCAAGGGCTTCCGGCGAGTTTTCCGCACGGCTGACGAATTCACTCCAGACCGCGAAATCACTGCCCTCGCAACGGGCGTCGATAAAGGCCTGGTTGAGCAGTCCTTCAGTGACAATCACATGAGCCAGCGCATTGAGCATGGCGACGTTGGTACCGGGGCGCAGGGCCAGGTGATACTCGGCGCGGGCATGCACCGTATCCACCAGATCGATGCGTCGCGGATCGATGACGATCAGCCGCGCGCCTTCACGCAGGCGGCGTTTGAGTTGGGAGGCGAACACGGGATGAGCGTCGCTGGGGTTGGCGCCCATCACCAGGATCACGTCGGCCTGCATCACCGAGTCGAAACTCTGGGTACCTGCGGACTCGCCCAACGTTTGCTTCAGGCCATAACCGGTCGGCGAGTGGCAGACCCGCGCACAGGTGTCGACGTTGTTGTTGCCGAAGGCGGCGCGCACCAGTTTTTGCACCAGATAGGTTTCTTCGTTGGTGCAGCGGCTGGAGGTGATGCCACCAATGGAATCGCGGCCATATTGTTGCTGCAGCCGACGGAATTCGCTGGCGGCGTAGGTCACCGCTTCATCCCAGCTGACTTCCTGCCAAGGGTCGCTGATGTGCTTGCGGATCATCGGTTTGGTGATGCGATCCGGGTGGGTGGCGTAGCCCCAGGCAAAGCGCCCTTTGACGCAGGAGTGGCCGTGGTTGGCCTGGCCGTTCTTGTCCGGAACCATGCGCACCAACTGGTCGCCTTTCATCTCGGCACGGAACGAGCAGCCCACCCCGCAATAGGCACAAGTGGTGATCACACTGCGTTCGGGCTGGCCCAGTTCGACCACGCTTTTTTCCATCAGGGTCGCGGTGGGGCAGGCTTGCACGCAGGCGCCGCAGGACACGCATTCCGAATCGAGGAAGTTCTCGCCACCGGCGGCGGCCACGCGGGATTCAAAACCGCGCCCGGTAATGGTCAGGGCAAAGGTGCCCTGGGTTTCTTCGCAGGCGCGCACGCAGCGGTTGCAGACGATGCACTTGCTCGGGTCGTAGTCGAAATAGGGGTTGGAGGTGTCTTTCACGTCCTCCAAATGGTTCTCGCCTTCATAGCCATAACGCACTTCCCGCAGGCCAACCTGGCCGGCGACGGTTTGCAGCTCGCAGTTGCCGTTGGCCGAGCAGGTCAGGCAGTCCAGCGGGTGATCGGAGATGTACAACTCCATGACGTTGCGGCGCAAGGTGGCGAGCTTTGGCGTCTGGGTGTGTACGCTCATGCCTTCGCTGACCGGCGTGGTGCAGGACGCCGGATACCCGCGCATGCCGTCGATCTCCACCAGGCACATGCGGCAGGAGCCGAAGGCTTCCAGGCTGTCGGTGGCACAGAGTTTGGGAATGGTGGTGCCCAGCAACGCAGCGGCGCGCATCACCGAAGTGCCTTCGGGCACGCTGATGCTGCGGCCATCGATGTTCAGGGTGACTTGCACCTGGCTGTCGCGGGCTGGCGTGCCGAGGTCGATATCGGTTTTCGGGTCGAAGAGAGTGATCATTGTTCGGCCTCCGAGGCTTGCAGACCGAAGTCAGCGGGGAAGTGCTTGAGGGCGCTGGTCACGGGATAAGACGTCATGCCGCCCAACGCGCACAGCGAACCGTATTGCAGGGTGTCGCACAGGTCCTTGAGGATGATCACCTGCTCATCACGACTGTTCTGGTCCGGCGCAGCCAGCAGACGGTCGATCACCTCGACGCCCCGGGTCGAGCCGATGCGGCACGGCGTGCATTTGCCACAGGACTCCTCGGCGCAGAACTGCATCGCGAAGCGCGCCATGCGGGCCATGTCGAGGGTGTCGTCAGCCACCACCACACCACCGTGACCGAGCATTGCGCCGATGGCCATAAAGGCTTCGTAATCCAGCGGCGTATCGAATTGCGAGGGCGGAACCCATGCACCGAGAGGGCCACCAACCTGCGCAGCTTTCAGCGGACGACCACTGGCGGTGCCACCACCGTAGTCTTCCACCAGTTCGCGCAGGGTCAGGCCAAAGGCCCGTTCCACCAGACCGCCATGACGCACATTGCCCGCCAGCTGGAAGGGCATGGTGCCCAGGGAACGGCCCATGCCGTAATCGCGGTAGAACTGCGCACCCTTGGCCAGAATCAGCGGCACCGAGGCCAAAGTCAGCACGTTGTGCACCAGCGTCGGCAAGCCGAACAAGCCCTGCAACGCGGGAATCGGCGGCTTGGCGCGGACGATCCCGCGCTTGCCTTCGAGCGAGTCCAGCAGCGCGGTTTCTTCACCGCAGATATAAGCCCCGGCCCCGACCCGCACTTCCATATCGAAAGCCTGACCGCTGCCGCCGACATCGGAGCCCAGGTAACCGGCTTCTCGGGCGATGTTCAACGCCTGACGCAGCGTGGCCACGGCATCCGGATATTCCGAGCGGACATAGATGTAGCCGAAGGTGGCGCCGACGGTAATGCCGGCAATCGCCATGCCTTCGATCAGCAGGAAAGGGTCGCCTTCCATCAACATGCGGTCGGCAAAGGTGCCGGAGTCGCCTTCGTCGGCGTTGCACACAATGTACTTTTGCGCAGCCTGGGTGCCGCGCACCGTGCGCCACTTGATCCCGGCCGGGAAAGCCGCGCCGCCACGGCCACGCAGGCCCGAATCGAACACCGCCGTCGCGGTCTGCTCACCGCCAATGGCGATGGCCTGGGTCAAACCCTCGAAACCGCCGTGGGCCCGGTAATCCTCCAGGGACAGCGGCCGGGTAATGCCAGCACGGGCGAACAGCAGGCGTTGTTGAGTCTTCAGATACTGCAATTCCTCCACCAGCCCCAAGGCCAGCGGATGAGCGGACGGCTCGCTTTGCAGCGCATCGAGCACCGACGGCACATCAGCCGCCGTCAGCGGCCCAAAACCGATACGACCTTGCGCGCTGTCCACTTCCAGCAGCGGTTCCAGCCAATACAAACCGCGCGAACTGGTGCGCTGCAACTCCAGCGGCAGATTGCGTTCCCGGGCCTGAGTGATCAGCGCCACCGCCACCTCATCGGCACCCACGGCACGGGCAAGGGAATCACAAGGCAGATAAAGAGTCGGCATCATGCGTCCTCCCGGCAAGCATCGAGCAATGCATCCAGACGCTCGGCACTGAGCCGCGCATGCACCCGGCCATCCAACTCCAGAGCCGGCGAACAGGCGCAGGCACCCAGGCAATACACCGGCCGCAAACTGATGCTGCCATCGGCGCTGCTGCCGTGATCGTCCAGTTGCAGACGCTCGCGCAACTGCGCGGCAAGCTGCTCGGCACCACGGCTCTGGCACGACTCGGCCCGGCACAGACGCAAGATATGTCGCGCGGGAGGCGCGGTACGGAAGTCATGGTAAAAACTGATCACCCCGCGAACCTCGGCCTGACTCAGGTTGAGGGCATGGGCAATCTCGGGGACGGCGACATCGGGGATATAACCGATGCGCTCCTGAATATCATGAAGAATGGGCAACAGCGCACCCGCAGAGCCCTTGTGGCGCTCCAGCAGACTGTTGACCACAGGCAGGTGCAACTTCTCATCAGGCATTCAGCAATCCTCACGGTCACGGACAAACCAGAAGGTCGTCGGTTGTCCGAAAGTGTCGGCTGCGGCATTCACACCACGTCACGGTATCGTGGCATCTACAGACCGTCGGCCAGGGCACCCTGAGCGGGCATCTTGTTGCGCCCGGCACGGTCTTCGCCGCACCTCAATAGGGGCATAAAAGCCAGATTGCCACGCGGCCCTTGATTCGGCCGCACCAGAGCGACGTGTTTGGTTCAGTCTACGACCTTGTATTGAGTCTAGAAGAATGAGGCGGGAGGCGCCGTGCCAGAGGGGAGCTTGCTGGAGTTATGCACAGCGGATTGCCTGTGGAGAAGGTGACGAACAAGCCCACTGGAAGGACTCGGAGGCTGGAAAAGCCGAGGCAACCACCGTTCCTGCTGGCGACGTTGACATTGCCATTAGGCTACGACAGCATTAATCCCAATCGCGCCCGATCCTCTGGTGCTGGCTCAGTCCGGCATTACGTTCGGGCCTTCTTGTTTATGGAACATGGAGGTTGCCTACGCCAGCCCCTCCGAAGCTTTCCTTACGAAACCATCGGGGCTAATCCCAAATACCACTAAACACACAAAACCGCTGTAGGAGCGAGCTTGCTCGCGATAGTGCCAGCCCAAACAACATAAATGCTGAATCAACTACCACCATCACAAACCACCTACACCCCACAGGCCTCAACCACTAAGCCTCAGCCTTCGCCCCCGCCCGCTTGGATACCGGCGCACAAGTCCGATCCCGAGTCAGCACCTTCACCGCATCATCCACCAACGCCTTACTCATCGAAGTCAGATAATGCGCAGCCCAGGCGTGACGATCAGTGTCTCTGGCATAAGCGGCATCTTCAGTGAGCGTTTTGGCCAGGAACAGAAAATCGGAGGCCATGGATAACGCATCGCCGAGAGGGACACCGCGAGTGACATGGAACAGCGCTTGATCCGCGCAGTAGATGGCCGGTGTCAGGCCGATGGTTTTGAGTTCAGGTTGTTCGGTCATTGGCCACCTCCGAGGATGGAGAGGCAATGGGGGAGGGGGTTACGCGATCGGGAATTGCGTAGAGGGGAAAGCCAAATTTCAAACGGATTGATACTGCGCATTATCCAACTCCTTGATATGAGGAGCTGCCACGTTCGTTACCACACGAATGGGTGACAGCTGTGCGCAGGGTGGTAAACCGGGAATCAAGGAAACCGGCACGCCCGAGGGCGTCCCACGCACAGCCGCCATAACTCACGCCGCAGGCATAAAAAAAGCGCCTGATGACGTGATTGGGGCGCTGTTGCGCCTTGAATAACTCGGGTTACCACACCCGGTCGCTGAATTGGCAGCGACGGTGGGAGGGTATCGTGTGGTCCCTTTTCCTGCAACCTTCGAGAGCGCTGAGCAATGATGTGGTCAGTCACCGCAGATATCCGCGTGATGAAGGCGCGGCGACGCTCTGGAAAAAGGGCAATGCCATCTGTCCGCGGGTTACATATTTGCGCTTCGGGTCGTTGCGGATTTACCTCATACTCGCCCGCTTCTACCGTCGGTAGCTCCGCTTCTCTACTAATCTGTAGACGCTGTTACCAGATATTCAATAGCCAAGGAGAAAGGCAATGCCAGATAGCGGGAACCAGCTTCAGTCGGACGCATCTGCCAAGGATGCTCTTGAACGGTTACTGGACCCATCTGATTTGCCTGCGACCCTATGAGTCAAGCCGCCTTCGTCAATCCAAGCCTGCTCACCTGGTCTCGTGAGCGCGCAGGTCTCTCCACTGAGCAGGTTGCTAAAAAGCTGCCAGTGAAGCCTGATCGAGTACATGAATGGGAGGCTGGCGAGACCAAGCCAACATTCCTTCAGGCTCAAAAGTGGGCGAGTGTCGCTCACATCCCTTTCGGATTCCTGTTTCTACAGCAGCCTCCCGTCGAACAACTGCCTTTACCTGATCTGCGGACGGTGGGAGGGATTGCTCCTCAACGTCCCACTTTGGAACTGTTGGACACCGTAAGGGATGCCATACGTAAGCAGGACTGGTACCTGGAGTATTTGCAACACCAGGAGCATCAACCGCTGGGATTTGTAGGTCGCTTCAGTAGTCGATCTCAAGTCGGAGAGGTGGTCGACGATATTCGCCGGGTCCTCGGCGTGAACCCTGACATTGCTCGATTGGATTACGAAAAATACAGCCGTGCCTTGATCGAAGCTGCTGAGGCGGCTGGCGTTTTGGTTATGCGCAGTGGAATTGCTTTTGGGAACACTCACCGCAAACTTGAAGTGAGCGAGTTTCGGGGGTTTGCCATCAGTAATACCTACGCCCCAATTGTATTTATCAACAGTTCCGACGCCCCCACCGCCAGGCTGTTCACGTTGCTTCACGAGCTTGCCCATATCTGGATTGGTAGCAGTGGCGTGTCTGACGGGAATTCCGCAAATGGTCGAGACGAGGAGCGTTTCTGCAATACAGTTGCAGGTGAGTTTCTGGCTCCCGAAGCCCAATTCCGTGCCCTTTGGAACGCAGATATTGACTGGCAAGACAATTTAGCTCCGCTAGCCACTCGGTTTCATATCAGTAAATTAGCTATCGGTCGCCGCGCATTGGATCTTGGATATATAAGCCAAGCCCAATACAGCGCCTACTATCGAGTGATCCTCAAGGCTTTCCAGGATGAAAAAGGTGGGGCGGGTGACTATTACCGTAACGCCACCGCGAAAAACAGCCCTCGCCTAAGCAAGGCAGTGCTGACTGAAGCAATGAGTGGCCGGATGCTGCTGCGCGAAGCGGGACACTTGCTCGGCGTGCAACCTGCCAAATTAAGGACTCTCGCCAGCAAGATTACGGAATGAATCATTTACTCGACGCTAACACCCTGATCGAAGCGAAGAACCGTTACTACGGGATGGCTATCTGTCCTGGCTATTGGCAATGGCTGTTGTTGAAAAATAAAGCGTTAGATTTAGCCAGTATCGCACCTGTTAAGGATGAGTTAACTAAGGGGCATGACGAATTGGCGGAGTGGGCGAAGGAAAATCAAGAGTTCTTCCACTCAACCACCGATAAAGCTACGCAAATGGCGTTTGCTCAGATTGCAGGGCTTGTGGCAAATCAAGCGCCGAAAATGAAAGTAGGTGCTATGGACGATTTCTTAGCCGGTGCTGACCCTTGGTTAATCGCAAAAGCTATGACTACGGGGGCTACAGTCGTTACTCATGAAGTGTTGAATCGTGAAGCCAAACGAAAATTCATCATTCCTAATCTTTGTGAGCAGCTAAACATTCCTTTTTTGAATACGTTTGAGCTGCTGCATAGGCTTGAAGCAAGGTTTGTGTTACCTGCTTGATAGATTAGTTAAAGACCAGAATAGGCTTGTAAGAAAGTTGGCGTTAGATATGTCGAGATGGGAATTAGCCAGAAAGTCATCTCTTACAATATGTCTTTCAAGTATTTTTTGATCGCGATCAGTGGCGCATCAAGCTGCTCCATCGTTTGCGCATTGCCAAAACTAATCGCCAACCTTTTCAGCTCACGCCCTAGCGGTTTCTCAATACCGCCGACGGCATCCAGTGCCAATGCCAGACACTCATCCACTTTGAGCTGGATCGCTTCGACATCACCCCGGCGTACCAGTATGCCAAACACATCCCGCTGATAGTCGCTCATGACCAGGTCGTCCCGCAAAATCGGACTCTGATCCGCTGACTCATAAGCCAGCTTCAGCGAGAAAAGCGCGACTGTTTCCAGTGGGGTTTCCATGGGGATGGTCCTTGTGCAGTGTCCAGCGTGTCTGGTGAAGGAGGGTCAAAAGATCGCAGCCCGCGGCAGCTCCTACAGAGGGCAGCAATGTGGATCACTTTTCTATGGACGAAAAAAAAGGCCTTGCAAAGCAAGACCTTTCTTAATTTTGGTGCCCGAGGGGGACTCGAAGAATAGGTTAAGCATTTGATTAATATCTATAAAAGCACATGTACACTTTTTAATATACGGAAAAGTGTAAATTTGAGTGATTTATATCAATGGAACTTGGTGGATGGAAGATTCCAGATTTCGCCTTTCTGATTTCCGACGAGATGCATGTTGTGTGAGTCATTGCTGTCAACAAAGCAATCGGGTTCGGTGGAGTCTGGCCTGCCGCTATAGGCAACTGTCGACCCAAACATGTCTGTCATGACAGGCAGAAAACGACCGAGGCTGTGTAAAAACGGTTTAGAGCAGGTTTGACAGTCAGAACCAGAACGAAAATCGCGTTCCTACACAAATTTCAGGTCCCCGCTGATACACCAATCATTGGCAGATTTTACGTAGCGACACAGACTTCAAGACAGTGTCTTTGTTTTTACACAGCCTGGACCCAAAGCTGACGGTAGTGACAGGCAGAAGTCGGCTAGGAGCAGTCACTCAGCGCGCTTGCAAAATGAAGGAGGATTCAGTTTCCCATTCAACTGACCTTGCTGCGATACCAGACGGCAGTAGGTTCGTTATCAGCTTGGGATTTTCGTATTTCGAACTGCCGTGATTCGTACAGGGCATGCCTCCAGCTTTTGCAACCGTAGCGCTTGGGCGTCTGCTCTGGATAGGTTCCACCAATCCAGCAGATGGCTGCTTCCAGTCGAGTCCAGCCATCTTCGGCAAGTGTGTTTTCTGCTTCACGTAAACAGCGGCATATCCCACTGCCAGGCCAAAAGACTGAACCGTCCTCCCTGATACCGTCGATGAGCGCATCTTCAAATGCCTGGCTCTGCATAAGCGAAGCCAGTTTAGCTCGTGCCTCACTCATATGTTTGGCCCAGGATTGCAGATTTAGGCAATGCCGATTGATGGTTTCGTAGCTTTCCTCCAGAAAACCAACCGCCGCCTGGCAGCCTGATTCAGACCAGAGATCGAAACGCTCAATAAAGTGGTGAACCACTTCATTGCGCAGGTCAACCAGCTCCTTGAGGTCGGCCTTCATTGCCTCATAGTTCTCGGCTGTCATTTCCAACTGGTATCGATACCTGAGCCAGATCTGGTCACCGAGATCGGCTTCCGTCTGTGACTCTTCTTCATTTGGGAGAAGCGGGGACAGAAAGCTTTCGGTCAACATCCCCATCAACGTGCCCATCGTCTTGTTCTGGGCACGTGCGACCTTCTGCTCACGGATGATAGGCAGCCGATCCGCAGGACGGCTCAGCTCACCATGCGCGACAATGGCTTTCAGCTGCCGTTCGTATTGTTGCAAGCGCAACAGACAGCGTCCGAGTTTGCGCTGCACTATATGTTGAATAGCAGGTACATCATCCGAGGGCATGGTAGTGACGTCCTCCATGATTAACGACTCAGGCATAAGTGGTAGGGCTGGAGCGATTCACAGCAATACTCTCGCCCTGCTAGGAGGGCGAGCAACGCGTAAATCGGACGCTTTTCAAGCTCAGTGTAGGTTGAGTCAATCCGCTCGGACTTTTTCAACAGAATCGGTCGACAGCTGCCGCTGGCAGGTGACAGCTATGGGGCGAGGCTGTGTAAAAACATTTTAAGGCAGATGCGGCAATGAAAATCGGCGCGAAAAACACGCACCTACGCAAAATCCAGGTCTGCTAACTAACCGGACGTTTGCAGATTCAACGTAGAAGCGAGGACTTCAAAACGGCGTCTGTGTTTTTACACAGCCTGGGTCGTTTTCAGCCTGTCGCGACAGGCGGCAATCCACAGCCAAAAGCGGTCAGTCAGCGTCTACGAAATAAGGGGCGACTTAGTGACGACGTGGTCTGGGTACTCTGCTGCCCTGATGTTTTGTACAGACCTTGGAAGTTTTCATAGTGGCAACCTAGGCTCTTTGGTAAGGGAAAAGAATTTCTAGACAGGGGTTGACCACGTATTTTAATGCTGTAGTATTCGCCTCCCGCTAACGAGCAGCTTGATGCTGGTTTTGGCTTAAGTAGTTGATTTTATTATTAAAATCAGAAGCTTTTAAGGGTGCTGCTTAAAGGGGTTTGCTGTAGAGTGCACGCCTCGGTTGAGATGAAAGATCTTAACCAACCGCTCTTTAACAACTGAATCAAGCAATTCGTGTGGGTGCTTGTGGAGTCAGACTGCTAGTCAACAGATTATCAGCATCACAAGTTACTCCGCGAGAAATCAAAGATGTAACCAACGATTGCTGAGCCAAGTTTAGGGTTTTCTCAAAACCCAAAGATGTTTGAACTGAAGAGTTTGATCATGGCTCAGATTGAACGCTGGCGGCAGGCCTAACACATGCAAGTCGAGCGGATCGGAT
>NZ_JBFUHS010000011.1:0-166543 GCF_056402255.1 Pseudomonas sp. P4_B4 | reverse complement strand
GCTGTCACATACCCAATTTGCTGAAGCGAGGCCAACCGGTCACGACTCAGTACCCGAATTTCTTGACGACCATAGAGCGTTGGAACCACCTGATCCCATCCCGAACTCAGCAGTGAAACGATGCATCGCCGATGGTAGTGTGGGGTTTCCCCATGTGAGAGTAGGTCATCGTCAAGATTAAATTCCGAAACCCCTATCTGCGTATGCAGGTAGGGGTTTTGTTTTTGTCCGCCGTGTAGGAGCGAGCTCGCGATGGGCTTCAGGACGGCGCGGGGCATCAGCAAGTTAGCGTCAGCGTTGACGACCATCCTCGGAACGCCGCTCGGAGCAAGCTCACTCCTACAGCAAGTCGCCTTCAATGCTAAAGTCGTCCCTCGATTTGTGTTTTCCAAGGAAGCCTTTATGCCGGACGCGACGTTCCTCAGTGCTGGTTTTATGGTGGTTCACGGCAACCGCCTGGACGAGTTGCGCAGCCTGGTGGTCAGCTGGATGCGCCGCTACCCGCTGGCTCCCCTGGAGAATGAAATCGCGTTGGTGCAAAGCAATGGCATTGCCCAATGGCTGAAGCTGGCACTGGCGGAAGATTCTGAAGAAGACGACATGGGAGGCTGCGGCATCGCTGCCGCCATCGACGTGCAGTTGCCCGGCAGCTTCATGTGGCAGCTCTATCGCATGGTCCTTGGCCGCGACGAAATTCCGGTCAAGTCCCTGCTCGATAAAGCCCCGCTGACCTGGCGCCTGATGCGCCTGCTGCCGCAGTTGATCAACCAACCGCACTTCGAGCCGCTGCAGCGTTTCCTGACCCATGACACCGACCTGCGCAAACGCTATCAACTGGCTGAGCGTCTGGCGGATCTGTTCGACCAATACCAGGTGTACCGAGCTGACTGGCTCGAAGACTGGGCGCAAGGTCGCCATCAAACAAGAAGCGCCAGGGGCGAAGCCAAACCCCTGACCCCGGCCAATTGCTGGCAAGCAGAGCTATGGCGCGCACTCTTGCTGGATGTGGGAGCAGAAGGCATGGCGCAAAGCCGTGCCGGTGTCCATCAGCGGTTCGTCGAACGTATCAACCATCTCGAAACAGCCCCCAAGGGATTACCCTCGCGAGTGATCGTTTTCGGGATTTCTTCCCTGCCTGCTCAAGCCCTGGAAGCACTGGCGGGACTGGCACGATTCAGTCAGGTTCTGCTGTGCGTCCATAACCCGTGTCGTCACCATTGGGCGGACATCGTCGCCGATAAAGACCTGTTGCGGCATCAATACAAGCGTCAGGCCCGCAAGAGCGGCATGCCGGTAGTGATCGATCCGCAAACCCTCCACCAGCATGCCCACCCGCTGCTGGCCGCATGGGGCAAGCAGGGGCGGGACTACATCAACCTGCTCGACAGTTATGACGATCCCAACAGCTATCGTTCAGCATTCCGCGACGGGCGCATCGACCTGTTCAGTGACGGTCAGCCGCTGAACGTGCTCAACCAGTTGCAGGACGACATCCTTGAGCTGCGCCCTCTCAACGAGACAAGGGAGCGTTGGCCGGCTATCGATCTTGAGCAGGACGAATCGATCCGTTTTCACATCGCCCACAGCGCCCAGCGAGAAGTCGAGATCCTCCACGATCAACTGCTCGCGCGCTTCAGCGCCGAGCCGACACTGCGGCCCCGGGACATTATCGTGATGGTTCCGGACATCGACAGCTACGCACCGCATATTCGTGCCGTGTTTGGTCAGCTTGACCGCCAGGATCCACGCTTCATTCCGTTTACCCTGGCTGACCAGGGCCAGCGTGGTCGCGATCCATTGCTGATTGCAGTCGAGCACCTGCTCAAGCTGCCTGACAGCCGATTCCCCGTCAGTGAGATTCTCGATCTGCTGGACGTCCCGGCACTGCGCGCTCGCTTTGCTGTCGAGGAGCGTGACCTGCCGACGCTGCACCGCTGGATCGAAGGTGCCGGCATTCGCTGGGGCATGAATGCCGAGCAACGTGCCGGGCTCGGGCTGCCTGATGAACTTGAGCAAAACAGCTGGCGTTTCGGCTTGCGACGGATGTTGCTCGGTTATGCCGTTGGCGGCGCCGATGCTTATGCGGGTATCGAACCCTACGACGAGATCGGTGGTCTGGACGCTGCGCTCATCGGTCCGCTGGTTGCGTTGCTGGACGCGCTGGAAGTGGCTCACCACGAACTCTCTCAGCCTGCATCGCCGGGGCAATGGGGCTTGCGCTTGCAGGCATTGGTGCAGTTGTTCTTCCTTGCCGGTAACGAACACGATGACTACTTGCTGGCCCAGCTCGAAGAGCTGCGTGAGACCTGGCTCGAGACCTGCGATTCCGTCGGGTTGCAGGATGAGTTGCCGCTGACTGTCGTCCGTGAAGCCTGGCTTGCAGGTCTGGATCAGGGCCGTTTGTCCCAGCGTTTTCTGGCCGGTGCGGTCAACTTCTGCACCTTGATGCCCATGCGCGCGATCCCGTTCAAACTGGTGTGCCTGCTGGGCATGAATGACGGCGATTATCCGCGCGCGCAACCGCCGCTGGATTTCGATCTGATGGGCAGTGATTACCGTCCGGGCGACCGCTCCCGGCGCGAAGATGACCGCTACCTGTTGCTGGAAGCCTTGCTGTCGGCAAGGGACCAGCTCTACATCAGTTGGGTGGGCCGCAGCATCCGCGACAACAGCGAGCGGCCTGCTTCGGTGCTGATCGGCCAGTTGCGTGATCACTTGGCCAGCGGTTGGCGATTGCTGCAAGGCGACGAGGATCTGCTGGAAGCCATGACCCGCGAACACCCATTGCAACCCTTCAGTGCTCGCTACTTTCACGAAGGGGATGAGTCGTTCAGCTACGCCACCGAATGGCAGGTCCTTCATCAAGCGACAGAGCAACAGGCAAGCGCCGAAGTGCTCGGCCCCCACGTTCAGGACGAACCACTCAGTCTCGGTCAACTGCAGGATTTCCTGCGCAATCCGGTACGGCACTTTTTCACCCAGCGACTGAAGGTCTTCTTCGAGGCGGCCGAAGTGCCGTTGGCCGATGAAGAGCCTTTTGTCCTGGATGCGTTGCAGCGTTACAGCCTCAGCGACCGTTTGCTCGAAGCGGCGCTGGCAGATCCGGGAAATACCGGACAGGCATTGGAGGATCAGGCGAAACGTTTGCAGAACAGCGGGCTGCTGCCCATGGCCGGATTCGGTGAGTGCCTGCAACGCGAGTTGATCGAGCCATTACCTGACTTGCTGCAACGCCACCAACAGCTCCTGGCGTTGTGGCCAACACCGCTCAGCAGCGCGTTGCCCGTCAGTCTTGAGCTGCAGGGCCTGCACATCGAGGGCTGGCTCAGCGGCCTGCATCAGCGTGCTGATGGCGGTTTGTTGTCTGTCACAACGATCCCCAACAGTATCGGCTCGATCAAGTCGCGCAAATGGCATCGACTGACGCGCCCCTGGGTCAATCATCTGATGGCTTGTGCCAGTGGCATGGCGCTGACCACCGCATTGGTGGCCAGCGACGACAGCCTGTTGCTCGGTCCACTGGACCAGTCCACTGCGCAGACAATTCTCGGTGACCTGTTGATGGCCTGGCAGTCGGGGATGCGCCAGCCTCTGCCGATCGCGGTCAAGACAGCCTTCGCGTGGCTGGGGCAAACCGACCCGGTCAAAGCCGAGGCCGCTGCGCGCAAGGCCTATGAAGGTGATGGGCAGACGATGGACGGAGAGCGCCGCGAAAGCCCGGCACTCGCGCGTCAATTCGCCGATTACGATGCCTTGGTCGCCGACGAGACGTTTCCCCAGTGGTGTGACGCGCTCTATCGCCCGCTTCTTGAAGCACCCTGGCGTTCACTGTCCAGCGAGGAGTCGCGCTGATGAGCAAGAAGACACCTCTGGCCCTGGCATTCCCGCTGCGCGGCAGTCAACTGATCGAAGCCAGCGCCGGGACCGGCAAGACGTTCACCATTTCCGCGTTGTACCTGCGCCTGGTGCTGGGCAATGGCGGGGAGGACAGTGGCTTCGGACGTGAACTGTTGCCGCCGCAGATCCTCGTCGTGACGTTCACCGACGCTGCGACCAAAGAGTTGCGCGAGCGCATTCGCACGCGGCTCGCCGAGGCCGCGCGATATTTCCGCGATGAAACACCAGCCCCCGACAGCCTGATTGCCGAGTTGCGTGATCAGTACCTGCCCGAGCAATGGCCGGGGTGCGCAAACCGCCTGGATATCGCCGCCCAGTGGATGGACGAGGCGGCGGTGTCGACCATCCACAGTTGGTGCCAGCGCATGTTGCGCGAGCATGCGTTCGACAGCGGCAGCCTGTTTACCCAGACCCTGGAAACCGACCACAGCGACTTGCTGGGGGAAGTCCTGCGCGATTACTGGCGGCTGTTCTGTTACCCGATGCAAGGTGACGCCTTGAATTGGGTGCGCAGCAATTGGGGCGGGCCGGCGGCGCTGCTGCCGCGGATTCGTGCACTGTTCGCCAGCGAGCGGGATGCGCATGAAGGGAAAGAGCCCGCCGAAGTGATTTCGCAATGCTTGCAAGAGCGACGGGCGGACCTGATCGAACTCAAGAAGCCCTGGCTGCAGTGGGCGGACGAGTTGCTTGCGATCTGTCACCAGGGCGTTGCCGGCAAGGCGGTCGACGGTCGCAAGATGCAGGCACGCTATTTCGAGCCCTGGTTTGAAAAGATCAAAGCCTGGGCCGAAGACGAATCCTTCGAGCAACTGGATATCAGCACCGGTTTCACTCGCCTGACCCCGGATGGCATGGCTGAAGCCTGGAAAGGTGAGGCTCCTCGACATCCGGGGCTCGATGCGATGGCCGGCCTCAAGGCCTGTCTCGATGGGTTGCCAACGCCTGATGCCCCCGTACTGCAACATGCGGCCCGCTGGGTCGGGGCGCGATTCGAGGAAGAGAAACGCCGCCGCGCGGAAATGGGTTTTGACGACATGTTGCTGCGCCTTGATGCGGCCTTGCAGTCCGATGGCGGCGAACGACTGGCAACCCTGATTCGTGAACAGTTTCCGGTCGCCCTGATCGATGAGTTCCAGGACACCGACCCGGTGCAATACCGAATCTTCGAGAGCATCTACCGCATTGAAGAGAACAGCCCCGAGTGCGGTCTGTTCCTGATCGGCGACCCGAAACAGGCGATCTACGCTTTTCGCGGTGCCGACATCCATACTTACCTGCGCGCCCGCCAGGCCACCACCGGCCGCCTGCACACCCTGGGCACCAACTTCCGCTCGAGCCATGGCATGGTCAACGCGGTGAACCATGTGTTCGAGCGCGCCGAAGCCCGGGAGTCAGGACGCGGCGCTTTCCTCTTTCGGGAGAAGAATGGCGACAACCCAGTTCCGTTCACGCCGGTTGCCTCCCAAGGCCGCAAAGAAGTCTTGCGCATCAATGACCAGGCAATCCCGGCCTTGAACATCTGGCACTTGCCGGCCGAACAACCGTTGTCCGGTGCGGTGTACCGGCAACACCTGGCGGCGGCCTGCGCCAGTGAAATCACGGCATTGCTCAACGGCGGGCAGCAGGGGCAAGCGGGGTTCACCCAGGACGGCAAAGCCTTCAGGGGCCTGCTGCCGGCGGACATCGCCATCCTGGTTCGCGACGGCAAGGAAGCGCAGGCGGTTCGTGCGCAATTGGCCGCCCGTGGCGTGCGCAGTGTTTACCTGTCGGACAAGGACTCGGTGTTCGCCGCCCAGGAGGCGCATGACGTGCTGACCTGGCTCAAGGCCTGCGCCGAGCCGGATGTCGAGCGACCGCTGCGAGCCGCGTTGGCCAGCATCACGTTGAACCTTTCGTTGACGGAACTGGAGCGGCTGAATCAGGACGAGTTGGCCTGGGAATCCCGGGTCATGCAGTTCCGTGGCTATCGCGAAGTCTGGCGCAAACAGGGCGTACTGCCGATGCTGCGACGCCTGCTGCACGACTTCCGCCTGCCCCAGGCGTTGATCGCCCGCAGTGACGGCGAGCGCGTGTTGACCAACCTTCTGCACCTTTTTGAACTACTGCAACAAGCCGCCGCCGAACTCGATGGCGAGCAAGCCCTGATCCGGCATTTGTCCGAGCATCTGTCGTTGTCCGGGCAGGCTGGCGAAGAGCAGATCTTGCGTCTGGAAAGTGATGAGCAATTGGTCAAGGTCGTGACCATTCACAAGTCCAAAGGCCTTGAGTACCCCTTGGTGTTCCTGCCGTTCATTTGCTCGGCGAAACCGGTGGATGGCAGCCGCCTGCCGTTGCACTACCACGATGAATCCGGCAATGCCCAGGTCACGTTGAAGCCGACGACAGAATTGATTGCCCTAGCTGACGATGAGCGTCTGGCCGAGGATCTGCGCTTGCTCTATGTCGCCCTGACCCGGGCGCAACACGCCTGCTGGCTGGGGGTGGCCGACCTCAAGCGCGGCAACAACAATGGCTCGGTGCTGCATCTGTCGGCATTGGGTTATCTGTTGGGCGGCGGTGCACCGTTGGCCGACTCCCCTGCGTTGCAGCTTTGGTTGCGGGACCTGCAACAGGACTGCCCGGCGCTGGCCTATGCCGAGATGCCTGAAGCAACAGCAGAGCATTACCGGCCACCGCAAAACGACGCAGCGCTGCTGGTTCCGCTGGTTCCGAAACGCAAGGCCAGTGAAAACTGGTGGATTGCTTCCTACAGCGCATTGCGCATTGGCGACACCCTGAGTGTCGGCACGGACGAGGCGCCGGAGAGCCCGCAGGCGCAAAAACTGTTCGATGACGAACGCCTTGACCCGCTGGCCCCCAGGGAAGTGGTGGCCGGTGGCGGCGATATCCATCGCTTCCCGCGCGGCCCGAACCCCGGCACCTTCCTCCATGGCTTGCTCGAATGGGCGGGGGGCGAGGGTTTTGATGCGGCACCACAAGAGGTGATCGACGCCATTGCCCGTCGCTGCAACCGTCGAGGCTGGGAGGGCTGGATCAGCACCTTGAGTGACTGGCTGCAGCATCTGCTCAAGTCGCCGTTGCAACTGGGCGCCGGTCAGGCACCGGTGGTATTCAGCCAGTTGACGCAGTATCAGGTCGAGATGGAGTTCTGGTTCGCCAGCCATAAGGTCGATGTGCTCAAGCTCGATGCGCTGGTGTGCCAATACACCCATAACGGCGTGGCCCGGGTCGCCGCCGAACCGGTGTTGCTCAACGGCATGTTCAAGGGCTTCATCGACCTGACGTTCGAACATGACGGCCGCTACTACGTTGCCGACTACAAATCCAACTGGCTCGGCGTCGATGATGCGGCCTACACCGCGCAGGCCATGGAACAATCGATTCTCGACAACCGTTATGACCTGCAATACGTGTTGTACCTGTTGGCCCTGCACCGCCAGCTCAAGGCGCGGCTCGCCGATTACGACTACGACCGGCATGTCGGCGGTGCGTTGTACCTGTTTTTGCGGGGGACGCGTGCGGCCAGCCAGGGGGTGTTTTTCGCCCGGCCGCCAAGAGAGCTGATCGAGCGTCTGGACAGACTGTTCCAGGGCAAGCCAGAACCCAAGGCCGAGCCCGCCTGGGAACAGGGAGTACTGTTATGAATCGCACATTCGCCGATTTGTTGCCCACATCGCTGGCCGCCGAAAGCCTGGCCGATTTGGCGCCGCTGAGTCGTGCCGACGACTTGCTGTTGTTGCTCACGCGCTGGGTCGAGCGTGGCTGGTTGCGCGCGCTGGACAAAGCCTTTGTGGCGTTTCTGCATGAACTGGCTCCGGAGGATGATCCACTGGTCTTGCTGGCAGCCGCGCTGACCAGCCACCAATTGGGCCACGGGCATGTCTGCCTCGACCTGTTCGAAACGCTGAAAGAACCGGATTTCGCCCTGTCGTTACCACCCGAAGGTGACGTGCAAGGCGGCACGATGCTGTTGCCCTCGCAATTGCTGGGATCGCTGGACGGTGCTCATTGGTGCAAGGTGCTGGCCGCCAGCAACCTGGTCGCACTGGCCGCTGACAGTCGTGACAACGTGCGCGACCGGCCTATGGTTTTATCGGGCAAGCGCTTGTACCTGCGCCGCTATTGGGCCTACGAGCGGCGGATCGACCTTTCGTTGCGCGAGCGTTTGACGGAACACGAATCCACGCCGAATGACTTGCTCCAGCGCCTCACCGGTTTGTTTGGTCCTGCCCGCTCCGGTGAGGTGATCGACTGGCAGAAGCTGGCCTGCGCCCTGGCGACGCGCAGCGCCTTCAGCATCGTCACGGGGGGGCCGGGAACCGGCAAGACCACCACCGTCGTGCGCTTGCTGGCGTTGCTCCAGGCGCCGGCGGTCGAGGCCGGCATGCCCCTGCGCATCCGCCTCGCCGCACCGACCGGCAAGGCCGCGGCGCGTCTGACTGAATCCATCAGCCAGCAAGTCCGGACCTTGAAGGTCACCCAAGACATACGAGACAAGATCCCCTCCGACGTCACCACCGTTCACCGCCTGCTCGGCAGCCGGCCCGGGACTCGTCATTTCCGGCATCACGCGGGCAATCGCCTGCCGCTGGATGTGTTGGTGGTGGACGAGGCCTCGATGATCGACCTGGAAATGATGGCCAACCTGCTCGAAGCCTTACCGGCCCATGCACGCCTCGTGCTGTTGGGTGACAAGGATCAACTGGCTTCGGTAGAAGCCGGTGCGGTATTGGGGGATCTTTGTCGCGACGCGGAGGCTGGCTGGTACAGCCCGCAGACGCGCCAGTGGCTGGAAACCGTCAGTGGCGAAAACCTGCAGGCCAGCGGGTTGCAGGAGGACGCGCAGGGCACTCATCCATTGGCCCAACAGGTCGTGATGTTGCGCCATTCCCGGCGATTCGGTGAAGGTAGCGGCATTGGCCAACTGGCTCGCTGGGTCAACCAGCAGCAACCTGAAGAAGCCCGCAAGTTGTTGTCGGCGCGCAGCCATGACGATGTGTATTGCCTGTCCCTCAAGGGGGAGCAGGATCGGGCGCTGGAACGCTTGCTTCTCGACGGCCATGGTGAGGGGCCGCAGGGGTATCGACATTACCTGAGCGTGTTGCGCAATCAGCGGCCGCCGTTGGACAGTCCGCTGGAAGATTCGCGCTGGATTGATTGGGCTCGACAAGTGTTGCAGGCCTTCGACGCATTCCAGTTGTTATGTGCCGTGCGCAAGGGGCCGTGGGGTGTCGAGGGCTTGAACCAGCGGGTGACGGAGGCATTGCTCAGGGCGCGCCTGATCGACAGCGACCAGCAGTGGTACGAAGGTCGCCCTGTCCTGATGACCCGCAACGATTACGGGCTGGGTTTGATGAACGGCGATATCGGCATTGCCCTCAAGCTCCCGGAGCAGGAAGGCCACGGGGCTGGAAAACAGGTTTTGCGCGTGGCATTCCCACGCAATGATGGCCAGGGTGGCGTGCGATTTGTCCTGCCCAGCCGCCTGAATGATGTCGAAACCGTGTACGCCATGACCGTGCATAAATCCCAGGGCTCGGAGTTCGCGCATACCGCGCTGATTCTTCCCGATGCCTTGAATCCGGTACTCACCAAGGAACTGATCTACACCGGAATTACCCGGGCCAAGGACTGGTTCAGCTTGATCGAGTCGCGTGCAGGCGTGTTTGAAGAGGCGGTGAAACGCCGGGTCAAACGCTTGAGCGGGCTGATGCTGGAGCTAAAGGAAGCCAGCGAGCCGACAAGCTGAAAGGTCAGTAATCGGCAAACAGCATCTCCCGGCTTTCTCCCATCAGCAGGCCCTGATTCTGCTCGGTGACCTCGCGGATGTAATCCCACAACAGGGTGATCCGCTTGAGCTTGCGCAGGTCTTCGCGGCAGTACATCCAGAATTGTCGGGTGATATTGATTTCCTGCGGCAACACCGGCAGCAAGCGCGGGTCCTGAGTGGCGAGGAAGCACGGCAGGATCGCCAGTGAGCGTCCTTGCTGCGCCGCCACGAACTGCGCGATCACGCTGGTGCTGCGCAGGTTGGCACTGGCACCGGGCAATACGTTGGCCAGGTACAACAGCTCCGAGCTGAACGCCAGGTCGTCGACGTAACTGATAAACGAATGTTTGGCCAAGTCCGCCGGGCGGTGGATCGGCGGGTGGTTGTCCAGATAATCCTGGGTCGCGTACAGCTGCAATCGGTAGTCGCACAGTTTGCAGCAGACGTACGGGCCATGCTCCGGACGCTCCAGGGCGATGACGATGTCGGCCTCGCGCTTGGACAGGCTGATGAAGTGCGGCAGCGGCAGGATATCCACCGAAATGGCCGGATAGGTGTCGACGAAGTGGCTGAGTTGCGGCGTGATGAAAAAGCTGCCGAAGCCTTCGGTGCAGCCCATGCGCACATGACCGGACAGCGCCACGCCGGATCCGGAAACCTGCTCGCACGCCATGTGCAAGGTACTTTCGATCGACTCGGCATACCCCATCAACCGCTGGCCTTCGGCGGTCAGGACAAAGCCGTTGGTCCGGGATTTTTCGAACAGCAAAGTACCCAACGCGGTTTCCAGGGAACTGATGCGTCGCGACACCGTGGTGTAGTCCACCGCCAGGCGCTTGGCCGCGGTGCTGGCCTTGCGGGTGCGGGCGACTTCGAGGAAAAACTTGAGGTCATCCCAGTTCAATGAGCCGAGGGAGGTGATGTTTTTTTGCATGTTGGACCGGTTTTTATGTGCGTTCTTATTAGAAGTTTGCACATCTATACTCCAAAAACAGTCCGTTAACCAATTCGCGGCACACGCCTCATCTCAAGGCGACTTTCTCGCCTTGGCTCCCAAGATAAAAACAAAGATCTGGAGACCCACATGAACGCATCGCTCACGCCCAACGAAACCACCGTGCAAAAGGTCAAACTGTTGATCGACGGTCAGTGGGTCGAATCCAAGACCACCGAATGGCACGACATCATCAACCCGGCGACCCAGCAAGTGCTGGCCAAAGTGCCGTTTGCCACCGCCGAAGAAGTCGATGCTGCCATCAGTGCCGCTCATCGTGCTTTCCAGACCTGGAAGCTGACCCCGATCGGCGCCCGCATGCGCATCATGCTCAAGCTCCAGGCGCTGATTCGCGAGCACTCCAAACGCATCGCCGCGGTCCTCAGTGCAGAGCAGGGCAAGACCATTGCCGACGCCGAAGGCGACATTTTCCGTGGGCTGGAAGTGGTCGAGCACGCCTGCTCCATCGGCAGCCTGCAAATGGGCGAATTCGCTGAAAACGTCGCCGGTGGCGTCGACACCTACACCCTGCGCCAGCCCATCGGCGTGTGCGCCGGCATTACCCCGTTCAACTTCCCGGCGATGATTCCGCTGTGGATGTTCCCGATGGCCATCGCCTGCGGCAACACCTTCGTGCTCAAGCCGTCCGAACAGGACCCGATGTCGACCATGCTGCTGGTGGAGCTGGCGATTGAAGCGGGTATTCCGGCCGGCGTGCTCAACGTCGTGCATGGCGGCAAGGACGTGGTGGACGGGCTCTGCACCCACAAGGACATCAAGGCGGTTTCCTTCGTCGGTTCAACCGCCGTCGGTACTCATGTCTATGACCTGGCCGGCAAACACGGCAAGCGTGTGCAATCGATGATGGGCGCCAAGAACCACGCTGTGGTGCTGCCGGACGCCAATCGCGAACAAGCGCTGAATGCGCTGGTGGGTGCCGGTTTCGGTGCTGCCGGTCAACGCTGCATGGCCACCTCGGTGGTGGTGCTGGTGGGTGCGGCCAAGCAATGGCTGCCGGATCTGAAGGCGCTGGCGCAAAAGCTCAAGGTCAATGCCGGCAGTGAGCCGGGTACCGATGTCGGCCCGGTGATCTCGAAAAAGGCCAAGGCGCGGATTCTCGACCTGATCGAAAGCGGCATCAAGGAAGGCGCGAAACTGGAACTGGACGGTCGCGAGATCTCGGTTCCCGGTTACGAGAAGGGCAACTTTGTCGGCCCGACCCTGTTCTCCGGCGTGACCACCGACATGCAGATCTACACCCAGGAAATCTTCGGCCCGGTGCTGGTAGTGCTGGAAGTCAATACGCTCGACGAGGCCATCGCCCTGGTCAACGCCAACCCGTTCGGCAACGGCACGGGCCTGTTCACCCAGAGCGGCGCGGCGGCGCGTAAGTTCCAGAACGAAATCGACGTCGGCCAGGTCGGTATCAACATCCCGATTCCGGTGCCGGTTCCATTCTTCAGCTTCACCGGTTCGCGCGGTTCCAAGCTCGGTGACCTCGGCCCGTACGGCAAGCAAGTGGTGCAGTTCTACACTCAGACCAAGACCGTCACCAGTCGCTGGTTCGATGACGACAGCGTCAACGACGGTGTGAACACCACCATCAACCTGCGTTAAGGAGCCGGACATGAAAATCGCTTTTATCGGTCTGGGCAACATGGGCGCGCCGATGGCGCGCAACCTGATCAAGGCCGGCCATGCACTGCGCCTGGTGGACCTGAACAAAGCCGTGCTGGCGGAGCTGGAACAACTGGGCGGCAGTATCAGCGCATCGGCCCGTGAAGCGGCAGAGGGCGCCGAACTGGTCATCACCATGCTGCCTGCCGCGGTGCATGTACGCAGTGTGTGGCTGGGCGAAGACGGCGTGCTCGCCGGTATTGGCAAAGGTGTACCGGCCGTGGATTGCAGCACCATCGATCCGCAGACCGCGCGGGACGTAGCCACCGCCGCTGCCAAACAGGGCGTGGCCATGGCCGATGCACCGGTCTCTGGCGGCACCGGTGGTGCAGCCGCCGGGACGCTGACCTTCATGGTCGGTGCCACTCCCGAACTATTCGCCACCCTGCAACCGGTACTGGCGCAGATGGGCCGCAACATCGTCCATTGTGGTGAGGTCGGCACCGGGCAAATCGCTAAAATATGCAACAACCTGCTGCTGGGGATTTCCATGGTGGGCGTCAGCGAAGCCATGGCGCTTGGCGATGCATTGGGCATCGACACCAAGGTGCTGGCGGGCATCATCAACAGCTCCACCGGGCGTTGCTGGAGCTCGGAGATGTACAACCCGTGGCCGGGTATCGTTGAAACGGCGCCGGCGTCGCGCGGTTACACCGGTGGTTTCGGTGCCGAACTGATGCTCAAGGATCTGGGGCTGGCCACTGAAGCGGCGCGTCAGGCGCACCAGCCGGTGGTACTCGGCGCGGTGGCCCAGCAGTTGTATCAGGCGATGAGTTTGCGTGGGGAGGGTGGGCAGGACTTCTCGGCGATCATCAATGGTTATCGCAAGCCGCAGTAAAGCGATTCATTGAATGTGGTGAGAGCTGTTGTGGTGAGGGGGCTTGTCGGAACGCCGCACCGCCCCGTTGGTTCGCGTAGCGGACCCTTATCCTGCAACCGAGCTCTGTCAGGTACATCGCATTTTCTGGTTTTGCGGTTGCTGCGCAACCGAACGGGGGCAAGCCCCCTCGCCACACAAGCTCGCTCCCACAGGGTACGGCGTTTACCTATAGCATTTTTGACCGGGAGATCACGTCGGGTGATCCCCCGGTTTTTTTGTATCAGGCAAACACGAAGTATTTGCGCACGGTTTCCACCACTTCCCAGGTGCCTTTCATCCCCGGCTCAACGACGAAAATGTCGCCGGCGCGCAGGTGGATCGGCGCCATGCCTTCCGGAGTGATGACGCAGTAGCCTTCCTGGAAATGGCAGTACTCCCACTTCACGTATTCCACGTACCACTTGCCTGGTGTGCAGATCCAGGTGCCCATGATCTTGCTGCCGTCTTCGCTCGTGTAGGCATTGAGGTTGACGGTGTGCGGGTCGCCTTCGAGTTTTTCCCATTTGCAGGCGTCGAGCACGGGCAGCGGGTGGGTGTCGCGAAGAACGGTAATCGGTGCGGTCATGATGACTCCGGGCAGTGGGCTCAAGAACTGAAGTCGCACCCTATAGCGCCTGTCCAGCGATTAGTTGTCTGTGGTCGACACTGAGGTGTCCAGAAACGCGCTCCCTGCTCAATCTTCTGGCTAGGCCAACGCTTGCAGCAACGCCTTGGCGTAGCCGGGCAGCGCGGCGAAATCGCGGGCGCAGATCAAGAGCCTGCGCTGTGCCCAGGGCTCTTGCAGGCAGAGGCTCTTGAAAGACGGTTCGTTGGACCACCGATCGACCGCCGCCAAGGGCACAATCGCCAGTCCCGCCCCTCGGGCGACCATGCGCATCACGCCATCGAAGCCATCGGCACGGATGCGAATTTGCATGCGCAGGCCGGCATGCAGTGCCTGCTCTTCCAGGTACACCGCCAACGCGCTGTTGGCATTCAGGCCGACGTAGTCGTGATGCAGCGTGTCGGTGAAGCTCACTGAGGTCGCATGAGCCAGGGGATGTTCCCGGGGCATGATCAGCACCAGCGGATCATCGCGGAACGCTTGGGTCTGCAGGTCATCGGTGTCCACCGCGTCGGACACGATGCCGAGGTCCGCCGCCCCCTGGCGCAGGGCGTGGGTGATGCGGGTGCTGGGCAGTTCCTGCAGGTCGATGTCGAGGTTGGGATGGCTGTGCAGGAAATCTGCGAGCAACTCTGGCAGGTACTCGGTGATCGCCGTGGTGTTGCACAGCAGCCGCACCTGGCCTTTGACACCCTGGGCGTACTCGGCCAGTTCCTGTTGCAGGCGTTCGGCCTGTTGCAGCAGAACCCGGGCGTGTTGCGCCAAGACTTTGCCTGCGGCTGTGGGCGTGACGCCACGGCGACCCCGTTCGAGAAACTCGGTGCCCAACGACGACTCCATGGCACGGATGCGTGCACTGGCCGCTGCCAGAGATAGATGACTGCGTGCGGCGCCGGCGGTGATGTTGCCGGTGTCGAGGATATTCAGGTACAGGCGCAGGTCGGTCAGGTCGAAGTGCATTGTCATCCCCGGATTTTTGTTGTCTGGGAGGCCGCCATCGCGAGCAAGCCCGCTCCCACAGGGGATCGCATTTCTTCTGCGAGAACTCGGTCACCTGTGGGAGCGGGCTTGCCCGCGAAGAGGTCAGTCGCTTCAGCGAAATACTCAGCCTCTGTCAAAGCAAGAGACAACCTCAGTATATGGCAGATTTTCAATCGCCCCCCCGCGGGCTCACCATGGACCCATGAACACACTCTCTGCGTTTTATCAGAATCTCGGCTTAACCCTTTCGTTGCTGGTCATCGGCACCTTTGTGCTGGCCGGCATGATCAAGGGCGTGATCGGCCTCGGCCTACCGACCGTTGCCATGGGCCTGCTCGGCCTGGCTATGGCGCCGACGCAGGCTGCGGCGCTGCTGATCATTCCGGCGACCCTGACCAACGTCTGGCAACTGGCATTCGGCGGGCATCTGTCGGGGCTGGTCAAACGGCTGTGGCCGATGTTGCTGGCGATTTTCATCGGCACCGGGGCAGGTACGCTGTGGATCGGCATGAGCGGTGGCCATTGGGTGGTGCGGGGGTTGGGGGCGGCATTGTTGCTGTATGCGCTGAGCGGTTTGTTCCTGCCGACTGTGCGTGTGGGGCAGCGCAGCGAACGCTGGCTCGGTCCGCTGTGCGGCGTGCTGACAGGCGTCATCACTTCGGCCACCGGCGTGTTCGTGATTCCGGCGGTGCCCTATCTGCAAGCGCTGGGTTTGAGCAAGGACGAGCTGGTGCAGGCGCTGGGCCTGTCGTTCACCGTCTCGACCCTCGCGCTGGCCGGTGGATTGCTATGGCGTGGTGCGCTTGGCGGGGGCGAGTTGAGCGCATCGCTGTTGGCGCTGATCCCGGCCATGCTCGGCATGTGGCTGGGGCAATCGCTGCGCCAGCGGATCAGCGCCCCGTGGTTCAAGCGCGTGTTTTTCGTTGGCCTAGGTGTGCTCGGCGGCCATTTGCTGATCAGCGGTTAGCGGACGACGGGCTGATCATCTCGATGGCGCGGATCTCGAAGTCCCGTTCCAGGTATTCATCACGCTGCGCGAGAAACTGCTTCATGTGCGGCAGGTTCGAGTGCACGTCGAGGTGGGCCTGGGATTGCCAGATCTCGTAGAAGATGAACAGGGTCGGGTCCTGTTTGTCGCGCAACATGTGGTATTCGATGCAACCGGGTTCGGCTCGGCTCGCTTGCACGTGGCCGCTGAAAAACGCTTCGAAGGCGTCGGATTTTTCCGCGCGGGTCTTGGCGTGCAGGATAAAACCCTGGATTTCACTCATCTACATCTCTCCTCAAGTCAGAACTGGCGCCAGTCTAAGGCAACAATCGCCTGTTGATTCGTGCTTGTAGGTCAAATGAATTTTGCCAAATCGACGCTTACTCCGTGCGAGGTCGATCGGTACTCTGCCGCCATCCGATTCCCGACCTTCCCGAGACCTCCCATGAAAAAAGTCCTGTTGCTCAATGGCGGCAAAAAATTTGCACACTCCGACGGCCGCTACAACGCCACCCTGCACGAGGCCGCGCTGAGCGTGCTGGATCGCGGTGGTATGGATGTCAAAACCACTTTCATCGACGAGGGCTACGACATCGCTGAAGAAGTGGCCAAGTTCCTCTGGGCCGACGTGATCATTTACCAGATGCCCGGCTGGTGGATGGGCGCGCCATGGACCGTGAAAAAGTACATCGATGAAGTCTTCACCGAAGGCCATGGCAGCCTCTATGCCAGCGACGGTCGCACCCGTTCGGACGCGTCGCAGAAGTACGGCAGCGGCGGCCTGATTCACGGCAAGCAGTACATGCTGTCGCTGACCTGGAACGCTCCGCAGCAAGCCTTCGACGACCCGACCGATTTCTTCGAAGCCAAAGGTGTGGACGCGGTGTACTTCCCGTTCCACAAGGCCAACGAGTTCCTGGGCATGACCGGTTTACCGACGTTCCTCTGCGTGGACGTGATGAAGCGTCCGAACATCGAAGGTGACGTGGCGCGCTATGAGCAGCATTTGGCTGAGGTGTTTGGCCTGAAGGCGTAACTGTCAGCTACTATCGAAAGCCTGAGTCTGTGTGCGGGCTTTTGTGGCGAGGGAGCTTGCTCCCGCTGGTGCGCGAAGCGGACCCAAAACCAGCCTGCTCGGTGGTTCAAGTTGTCTGCGTCAAACCATTTACGACGGCTTCGCCGCCGAGCGGGAGCAAGGGTTCTTCTCAGCTTGGAAGAACCGGTCAGGAC
Source organism: Pseudomonas sp. P4_B4 (assembly GCF_056402255.1). Taxonomy (NCBI): domain Bacteria; kingdom Pseudomonadati; phylum Pseudomonadota; class Gammaproteobacteria; order Pseudomonadales; family Pseudomonadaceae; genus Pseudomonas; species Pseudomonas sp. P4_B4. The sequence continues at coordinate 149,522 of NZ_JBFUHS010000011.1, read as the reverse complement.
TATCGATAAGGGACACACGTGAAAGCCAGATCCGATGAATTGCAGGTTTTCGTCTGCGTGATTGAATGCGGGTCGATTTCCGCGGCGGCCGAGCAGGTCGGGCAAACGCCTTCGGCGGTCAGTCGTACGCTGTCGCGGCTGGAGGCCAAGCTCGACACCACGTTGATCAATCGCACCACGCGGCGCATGGACCTGACCGAGGAGGGCAAGTACTTCTTCGAACACGCCAAGCGCATTCTCGATCAGATGGATGAGCTCGAAGAGCGCCTGTCCTCGCGCCAGCAAACACCGTCCGGGCGGCTGCGGATCAACGCGGCATCACCTTTCATGCTGCACGCCATCGTGCCTTACATCGATGAATTCCGCCGGCTCTACCCCGACATCCAGCTCGAACTCAACAGCAACGATTTGATCATCGACCTGCTGGAACAGAGCACCGACATCGCCATCCGCATCGGCACCCTGACCGACTCGACGCTGCATGCCCGCTCCCTGGGTTGCAGCCCGCTGCACATCGTCGCCAGCCCGGCCTACCTGGAAAAGCACGGCACACCGCAAGCGGTGGCTGACCTGGCCCACCATACGCTGCTGGGGTTCACCCAGAACGAAGGCCTCAACCAATGGCCGCTGCGTTATGTGCATGGCGATCGCTGGCCGATCCAGGCGTCGATCAGCGCATCGAGCGGCGAGACCATCCGCCATCTCGCACTGGACGGCCAGGGCATCGCCAGCCTGTCGCATTTCATGACCATCGAAGACATTCGTGCCGGGCGCTTGAAAGTGTTGCTGGCCGAATTCAACAGCGGTTATCGCCAGCCGATCAACGCGGTGTACTACCGTAACTCGCAACTGGCCCTGCGGATTCAATGCTTCCTGGACTTTATCCAGGGCAAGTTGGTGGATTATGCGAGCGCAGACTTCAAGGGCTGATTCGTGATTCCTGCGCAAAAGTGAATTGGGTCAGAGGGCATTTTTCGGCAGTGATCGCTCCTTGATACTCCTTGCATCACTGATCAATGCAGGGAGTTTCTCCATGAATGTATTCGTTACCGGTGCCGCCGGTTTTATCGGCGGTTCCATCGCCACGGGCCTGGTCCAGGCCGGCCACAACGTCACCGGTCTGGTGCGCAGCGCCGAACAAGCCGATGAACTGCGTGCACTGGGCATCACCCCGGTAATCGGTACGCTGGACGACTGCGCCCTGTTGGCCGATCAGGCGCTTGCTGCCGACGCGGTGATCAACGCCGCCAGCAGCGATCATCGTGGCGCGGTGGAAGCCTTGCTCGATGCCTTGCGCGGTGCTGGCAAAGTGTTCCTGCACACCAGCGGTTCGAGCATCGTCGGTGATGCCTCGGGTGGTAAATCCAGTGATGTCATCTACTTCGAAGACAACCTGCCGAAACCGACAGTCGACAAGGCGGCGCGCGTGGCCATCGACAACCTGATCCTGGCGGCGGCCATGGATGGGGTGAACTCGGCCGTGATCTGTAACACGCTGATCTACGGCCACAGCCTGGGCGTCCATCGTGACAGTGTGCAGTTGCCACGCCTGCTGAAACAGGCGGGTAAAAGTGGTGTGGTGCGTCATGTCGGCCCGGGTCAGAACATCTGGTCCAATGTGCACATCGAGGACGTGGTTGCACTGTACCTGCTGGCGCTGACTGAAAACGTACCGGGCACCTTCTACTTCGTCGAAAGCGGTGAAGCGTCGTTCATCGACATGACCACCGCCATGGCCCAGGCGCTGAACCTGGGCGAGCCGCAGGACTGGGCGCTCAAGGATGCGGAAGCCGAGTGGGGCTATGAGATGGCCAACTATGGTTTGGGTTCCAACAGCCGGGTGCGCGGCAAGCATGCGCGGGAATTGTTGGGGTGGGTGCCGAAGCGCACGTCGGTGGTGGAGTGGATTCGCGACGAGATGGTGTGAGTTCGCTTAAAACCGCGTCATCGTTCTTCGTCGGAACGCCGCCCGGAGCAAGCCCGCTCCCACAATTGATCGCGCTCCGTCAGAAGGAATGCGATCGAATGTGGGAGCGGGCTTGCTCGCGAAGACTTTTTCGATGACACAGATGATGGCCGGTCGGCCCCCAATTCCGTAACATCCGCACGCTCTTTTTCGTCTCTCCCTGTGTGCGGTTCCCCATGAAAGCAAAACGTCTACGCGCCGATGTCCTGGCCGGGCTTACCACCTCCTTCGCCCTGTTGCCCGAGTGCATCGCTTTCGCGCTGGTGGCCCACCTGAATCCGCTGATGGGCCTCTATGGCGCGTTCATCATCTGCACCCTGACCGCGCTGTTCGGCGGGCGACCGGGCATGGTGTCCGGCGCGGCCGGCTCGATGGCCGTGGTGATCGTCGCGCTGGTGGTGCAACACGGCGTGCAGTATCTGCTGGCCACGGTGTTGCTGGGCGGGTTGATCATGATGGCGTTCGGGCTGCTCAAACTCGGCAAACTGGTGCGCATGGTGCCGCACCCAGTGATGCTCGGCTTCGTCAACGGCCTGGCGATCATCATTGCCCTGGCGCAACTGGAGCACTTCAAGAGCGGGGAGGCCTGGTTGAGCGGTACGCCGCTGTACATGATGATCGGGCTGGTCGCGGTGACCATGATGGTTGTCTATGTGCTGCCGCGCCTGACCCGTACGGTGCCGCCGGCGCTGGTGGCGATTCTCGGCGTGGGCCTGGCGGTGTACCTGCTTGGCCTGCCGACCCGCACCCTGGGCGATATGGCGCACATTGCCGGTGGCTTGCCGACGCTGGCTCTGCCGGACATTGCGTGGAACCTGGACACCCTGCGCATCATCGCGCCCTACGCGATCCTGATGGCGCTGGTCGGGTTGCTGGAAACCCTGTTGACCCTGAACCTCACCGACGAAATCACCGAAAGCCGTGGCTACCCGGATCGCGAGTGCGTGGCGCTGGGGGCGGCGAATGTGGTGTCCGGTGCGCTCGGCGGCATGGGCGGTTGCGCGATGATCGGCCAGACTATGATCAACCTCAGTTCCGGCGGGCGCGGGCGTTTGTCCGGTGTGGTGGCCGGGGTGTCGATCCTGTTGTTCATCCTGTTTCTGTCGCCGCTGATCGAGCGCATCCCGCTGGCCGCGCTGGTAGGGGTGATGTTCGTGGTGTCGCAACAGACCTTCGCCTGGGCCTCGTTGCGGGTACTGAACAAGGTGCCGTTGAACGACGTGCTGGTGATCATCGCGGTGACGGTGATTACCGTTTTCACCGACTTGGCAATGGCGGTGCTCTGCGGGATCATCATCGCGGCACTGAACTTTGCCTGGCAGCAGGCCCGACAGTTGTATGCCGACAGTCATCTGGAAACTGACGGCAGCAAGCTGTACCGGGTGCATGGCACGCTGTTCTTCGCCTCGACCACACCCTTTCTCAATCAGTTCGATCCGGCCAATGACCCGGCGCAAGTGACACTTGATTGCCAGCACCTGAGCTTTGTCGACTACTCGGCCATCGCCGCGCTGGGCACCTTGCGCGAGCGCTATGCCAAGGCCGGCAAGCACCTGCGGGTGCAGCATTTGTCCGAGCGTTGCAAGAAATTGCTCAAGCGCGCCCGGATGCAGCACGACTGAAATCAATCAGGCAGGCGCGATGAAAATCCGCCTGCCTGATTTTCATTATTTGCGACAACTCATACCTCTGTACGACGCGCCTTACCTCTGCACGAAAATTACTTTCACCTCGTTTGAAAATCACCTTCCGAAATGTTTTAAGAGTTTCACAAATATTTCGACGTGACCCTCTCGAGGAGTACCGCATGACCCTGTCCTTCGGCTATTGGCTGCTGGTGTATGCCGCTGTTGCCATCATCGCACTGATCGTTCTGATCGCCCGTTACCGGCTCAACCCGTTCATTGTCATCACCCTGATTTCCATCGGCCTGGCGCTGGTCGCCGGGATGCCGCCGTCCGGCGTGGTGGGGGCGTACGAGGCTGGGGTCGGCAAGACCCTGGGGCACATCGCGCTGGTGGTGGCGCTGGGCACGATGCTCGGCAAGATGATGGCCGAGTCCGGTGGAGCCGAGCAGGTGGCGCGGACCTTGATCGACCGTTTCGGCGAGAAGAACGCGCATTGGGCGATGGTGTGCATCGCGTTTCTGGTGGGGCTGCCGCTGTTCTTCGAAGTCGGTTTCGTCTTGCTGGTGCCGATTGCGTTCACCGTGGCGCGGCGCGTGGGCGTCTCGATCCTGATGGTCGGCTTGCCGATGGTCGCCGGGCTTTCGGTGGTGCATGCGCTGGTGCCGCCGCACCCGGCGGCGATGCTGGCGGTGCAGGTGTATCAGGCGTCGGTGGGGCAGACGTTGATGTACGCGATCCTGATCGGCATTCCGACGGCGATCATCGCAGGTCCCCTGTACGCCAAATTCATTGTGCCGCGCATTCAGTTGCCGGCGGAAAACCCGCTGGAACGCCAGTTCCTTGAGCGTGAACCGCGCGACAGCCTGCCGGGTTTCGGCATCACCATGGCAACCATTCTGTTGCCGGTGGTGCTGATGCTGATTGGCGGCTGGGCTAACCTGATTTCCACACCGGGCACAGGTTTCAACCAGTTCCTGCTGTTCATCGGTAACTCGGTGATCGCGCTGTTGCTGGCCACATTGCTGAGTTTCTGGACTCTCGGCCTGGCCCAGGGTTTCAACCGTGAATCGATCCTCAAGTTCACCAACGAATGCCTGGCGCCGACCGCGAGCATCACGCTGCTGGTGGGCGCCGGTGGTGGCTTGAACCGGATTCTGGTGGACGCCGGCGTCACCGACCAGATCGTCGGCCTGGCCCACGAGTTTCATTTGTCGCCGCTGTTGATGGGCTGGCTGTTTGCCGCGTTGATGCGCATCGCCACCGGTTCTGCCACTGTGGCCATGACCACCGCGTCAGGCGTGGTCGCGCCAGTGGCCATTGGTCTGGGTTATCCCCATCCGGAGCTACTGGTGCTGGCGACTGGCGCCGGGTCGGTTATCTTTTCCCACGTCAATGACGGCGGTTTCTGGTTGATCAAGGAATACTTCAACATGACCGTTGCCCAAACCTTCAAGACCTGGACCGTGCTCGAGACGTTGATCTCGGTCGTCGCCTTCGGCCTGACCATTGGCCTTTCTTACCTGATTTAGCCGGAGCCACTTGCATGGACATCCTCTACCAGATCCGCGCCCGTCAGGATTCCTTCAGCGCCGGTGAAGGACGCATCGCCCGCCTGATGCTCGACGACGTAGGATTTGCCGCCTCCGCCAGCCTCGATGAACTGGCGCTGCGGGCGGAGGTCAGCAGCGCCACGCTGTCGCGGTTCGCCCGCACGGTCGGCTGTAAGGACCTGCGTGACTTGCGCTTGCAACTGGCCCAGGCCAGCGGCGTCGGCAGCCGGTTTCTCGACCCGGCGGGCACGCCCGAGCAGTCGGCGTTCTACGGGCAGATCGTGGGCGACATCGAGTCGACCTTGCGCCAACACCTGGCAGCGTTCGATGAGTCACGTTTCGCCGATGCGGTGAAACTGCTGGGCAAGGCGCGGATGATTCACGCTTTCGGCATGGGCGGCTGCTCGACCCTGTGCAGCGATGAACTGCAGGTGCGCCTGGTGCGCCTCGGCTATCCGATCGCGGTGTGCCACGATGTGGTGATGATGCGCGTCACCGCCGCCAGCCTCAGTGCCGAACAGGTGGTGATTGTCTGTTCGCTGACCGGGATCACCCCGGAGCTGATTGAAACGGTGGAGCTGGCGCGCAACTACGGCGCACGCATTCTGGCCATCACCCGGGCAGACTCGCCGCTGGCGCAACTGGCCGACATCGTCCTGCCCCTGCAAAGCGCCGAAACCTCGTTCATCTACAAACCCACGGCAGCGCGCTACGGCATGCTGCTGGCCATCGACGTGCTCGCCACCGAGCTGGCCCTGGCCAATCCTGAAGACAATCAAGAACGTCTGCGGCGGATCAAACTCGCCCTCGACGAATACCGCGGCGGCGACGATCACTTGCCGCTGGGAGACTGACATGCAGTACGACACGCTGATCCGCAACGCCCTGATCATCGACGGCAGCAACAGCCCCGGATACCCCGCCGACGTGGCCATTCTCAACGGGCGCATCGAGCGTATCGGCGACTTGCGCGATGCCCACGCCAGCGAGGAAATCGACGCGCAGGGCCATGTGCTGGCGCCGGGTTTCATCGACGTGCACACCCATGACGACACCGTGGTGATCCGTCAGCCGCAGATGCTGCCCAAGCTCAGCCAGGGCGTGACCACGGTCATCGTCGGCAACTGCGGGATCAGTGCGTCACCGGTGATTTTGCGCGGCGATCCGCCGGACCCGATGAACCTGCTGGGCACGGCCGCTGCGTTCGTATATCCGACCTTCCACGACTACCGCGCGGCCGTCGAAGCGGCGAACACCACGCTGAACGTTGCTGCGTTGGTCGGCCACACAGCGTTGCGCAGCAATCATCTGGACGACCTGTTCCGCACAGCCACAGTGGACGAAATCAGCGCGATGCGTGAGCAATTGCGCGAAAGCCTTGAGGCTGGCGCCTTGGGCCTGTCCACCGGCCTTGCCTATGCCAGCGCCTTCTCGGCGTCCACCGAGGAAGTGATGCAGCTGACTGAAGAGTTGACCGCGTTCGGGGCGGTCTACACCACCCATTTGCGCAGCGAGTTCGAACCGGTGCTGGAGGCCATGGACGAGGCGTTCAAGATCGGTCGCCATGCGCAAAGCCCGGTGATCATTTCCCACCTCAAATGCGCCGGCGCCGGTAACTGGGGGCGTAGTCCGCAGCTGCTGGCATCCCTCGAAGAGGCGGCGAAGACTCACCCGGTGGGTTGCGACTGTTATCCATACGCCGCGAGCTCTTCGACCCTGGACCTCAAGCAGGTGACCGATGCCCATCGCATCACCATCACCTGGTCGACGCCGCACCCGGAGATGGGCGGCCGCGACCTGATGGACATTGCCGCCGAATGGAATGTGCCGTTGCTGGAGGCCGCTCGCCAACTGCAACCGGCCGGTGCGGTGTACTACGGAATGGATGAGGCGGATGTCCGCAGAATCCTCGCGCATCCGCTGTCGATGGTCGGCTCCGACGGCTTGCCGGAAGACCCGTTTCCGCACCCACGCTTGTGGGGCGCATTCCCCCGGGTGCTCGGACATTTCAGTCGTGATGTAGGACTGTTCCCGTTGCACACCGCCGTGCACAAAATGACCGGGCTGTCGGCGGCACGCTTCGGTTTGAAGGAGCGCGGTGAAATACGCGAAGGCCATTGGGCCGACCTGGTGTTGTTCGATCCGGCGACCATCCGTGATGTCGCCGATTTCAACGACCCGCAGCGGGCGGCGCAAGGTATCGAGGGCGTATGGGTCAATGGTGTGTTGAGCTACCGCGATGGCCAGGCCAACGGGCGCAGGGAAGGGCGGTTCCTGGCCCGGGAAGGGGATTTGCGCACGGGTTTTCAGTGAGTTTCGAGGACTGCGTCACAGTGATGGCACTTTGAGGCTAAAGGATGGCATTTTCGCGCCGAAGGACTGATATCAAACCCGACTACCTAACGCTGTTCAATCATGTAGGAGCGAGCCTGCTCCGGGCGGCGATCCGACGATGGAGTCAAAGGCGCCGCGTTTAGCCAGTCAAAACGCGTTATCGTTAACGACCATCGCGAGCAGGCTCGCTTCTACAGGGAGCAACCCGATGAGCTTCGGCAAAACCACTCCGATCCTGCGCATTTTCGACGAAGCCAAGGCAGTGGAGTTCTACGTCGACTTCCTCGGTTTCAAGATCGACTGGCAGCATCGTTTCGAAGCCAGCCTCCCGTTGTACCTGCAAGTCTCGCGGGGTGAGTGCGTGCTGCACCTGTCCGAACACAACGGCGACAGTACGCCGGGTTCGGCCTTGCGCATCGAGACCGATGAACTGGAAGCCTTCCAGGAGCAATTGCTGGCCAAGTCGTATGCGTTTGCGCCTCCACAGATCCAGGCCATGCCATGGGGTAGCCAGGATATGACCATCAGTGATCCGTTTGGCAATCGGTTGGTGTTTACCAATGCGATTTGTGTCTGAGGTTTAGCCAGCCATTGATTCATTCCCACGCATTGCGTGGGAACTGGCCTTGCCCATATCCAGGCTGATGCCACCCACCTGCAACGCCATCCAGTGTTGCGCCAGCACTCGCGCCCCCTCTAGAACTCGACGATATCCAGGTTCCACCAGCAATCATCACTAACAATTGCGTGGGGGCTCAAGGGTAGTCGGAGGTCGGCTGAAATTCGTACAGTCATTCCCTTGAGGTTATATTCCTTGGGTGGCATATTTGTATGAAGTGGGACGTTGAATACACGGATGAGTTTGAGACCTGGTGGGATCAACTCAATGAAGCCGAGCAGGACTCGGTGCAGGCCACGGTCATGTTGTTGGGGGATGACGGACCGCACTTGGGCTTTCCATACACGAGTGATATCAAAGGCTCGCGGCATGGCAATCTTCGTGAGCTACGAGTGCAACACGCCGGCAAACCGCTCCGTGTGCTGTATGCCTTTGATCCACGGCGTTGCGCGATCCTGCTGATAGGCGGTGACAAAACCGGACAGGAACGTTGGTATCAGGTTCATGTTCCGTTGGCCGAACGCTTGTACGACGAGCACTTGGAAACATTAAAGAAAGAGGGCTATGACAATGGCTAAGAAATTTGCTGATTTAGTGGCACGTCGCTCTCCCGAGTCTCAAGCACGTGTCGAGGCCTTGCACAATAAACTAAGAGAAGAAATGCCGCTGCACGAGCTTCGTCAGGCGCAAGCGTTGAGCCAGGAAACACTGGCCAAAGCACTTCACGTCAACCAGGCGGCGATCTCGAAAATGGAACGTCGCACAGATATGTACATCAGCACATTGCGCAACTACATCCGTGCGATGGGTGGCGAGTTGGAAATCATCGCCACCTTTCCTGAAGGCCAGGTAAAGATCGAAAACTTCGCCAAATAAGCAGTTCGACTGCCTGAAATGAGAGAAGCCCTTTATTCAAAGGGCTTCCTGGCAACTCGCTGAAGTGTTCAGCCTAGACTCTGAAGTGACTCACCATCATCTGCAACTGATTGCCCAACCGCGCCAGTTCAACACTCGACGCAGCCGTTTCATCACTCGCAGCAGCAGTCTGTTCAGACACGTCGCGCACGTTGATGATGCTGCGGCTGATCTCTTCGGCCACGGCGCTTTGCTGTTCGGCAGCGGCGGCGATCTGCTGGTTCATCGACTGGATGCTGGACACCGTGCGGGTGATGTTCTCCAGTGACTCGCCGGCCTTGCGGGTCAGGGCCACGCTGCTGTCGGTGAGGACGCGGCTGTTGTTCATCACCGCCGACACTTGTTGCGTGCCGTTCTGCAGGCCGGCTACCAGGCCCTCGATTTCCTCGGTGGATTTCTGCGTGCGCTGGGCCAGGCCGCGGACCTCGTCGGCCACCACGGCAAAACCACGACCGGCTTCACCGGCACGGGCCGCTTCGATGGCGGCATTGAGCGCCAGCAGGTTGGTCTGCTCGGCGACGGACTTGATCACATCCATGACGCTGCCGATCTTGTCGCTTTCCTGTTGCAGCACGCTCATGGCCTCGGTGGAGCGCACCACTTCGCTGGCCAGACGCTCGATCTGGGCGATGGCTTCGTTGACCACCTTGTCACCTTCACGGGCTTCGCCGTCCGCCGCCGCAGCGGCTTGCGAGGCTTCTTCGGCGTTGCGCGCGACTTCCTGCACGGTGGCTGTCATCTCGTGCATGGCGGTGGCCACCTGATCGGTCTCGACTTTCTGGCTGTTGACCCCGGCGCTGGTCTGCTCGGTCACGGCCGACAGCTCTTCAGCGGCGCTGGCGATCTGGGTCACGCCGTCGCGGATACCGCTGATCAAGTCGCGCAGGGTCACACCCATTCGCGCGATGCCTTGCTGCAACACGCCGAGTTCGTCGCGACGGGTGACCAGCACATTGTGGGACAGGTCACCGCTGGCGATGCGATCGACCACCGCCAGGGTTTCGCGCAAGGGGCGGGTGATCTGGCGGGTGATGACCACGGCGGCAATGATGCCCACCAGCAACGCCAGCAAGGTGCTGATCATTTGCAGGGTGCGTGCCTGGGCGCTTTCGGCGTCACGGCGGTCGAGCTGGATCTGGTACAGCTGATCGCTCTGGGACACGATGGCGGCGCCCTGGTCGGTCATTTCCTTGCGCGATTGCACCGCGTCATTGCTGGCGGCCTTGTAGGCCTGCAAGGCGTTGCGGTAGTTGCCCAGCGCAGTTTCCAGCTGACGCAGGGCGTCTTGTTGGGAATCGGCGAAATGCACGTTCAGCGGTTTCAGGCTGGCGATGGCGGCGTCCAGTTGGTTGACGGCTTTTTGCTCGGTCTTGGCATTGGTACTGGCGGTGTAGCCGCGCACTTCGTAGCGGGACAACAGGAACGCTTCCTTGGCCGCGGTGATGGCCTGGAACTGTTCGAAGCGCTGGTCGCTCAACGGCATTTGCTGCACGCGGGTATTGATGTCATTGATCAGCGTGTTGGCGGTTTCGGCGTTGGCACTCATGGCGTCGCGGGCGCTGTTGCCGGCGCGATAGGCGCTGCGCATCTTGCCCAGGGACGTCTTGTAGGCGTCGATAACGGCGCCTTGCTCTCGCAGCAGCTTGAGGTTTTCCGGGCTCTTGAACTTCGCCAGCAGGGCTTGCTGCTGGGCCGAGAAGGCGTCGAGGGTGGTCTGCACGCTCTGTGCGGCGGTTTCGTCGCCGTTGGTCAGCATGTATTGCAGGCGCACCACGCGCAGCTTGGCCAGGCCGGCGTTGAGCTGGGTGATGTCGCTCATCCAGTTGCTACGGTCAATCAACCCGCCCAGGCTGGTCCAGCCGGTCAGGGCGAGGACGCAGGTCAGTGCCAGGACCAGGCCAAACCCCAGGCCCAGTTTCAGGTTCACGCTGATGTTGCCGAACCAGCTATTCATCACATTCCTCCAGGAACTTGGTACTTCTTTATCGTCGGTTGGCTGGAAGATTGTTTTTTTTGGAAGCCGCCAAGCTGTGTAAGCAGGATGTATCGGCAGCAATCCCGGGAGCTGAAAGGTTTTTGTGTGGCGGATTCTGTAACAAGGTTTTTGCAATGCTTTAAGCTTTTTTTCACATGTCTTTCACCCGCCGGCAACGCACGTTTCTTTAGCCTTTCGGGATCTAATGAGGTGTTGTGTGCCGGTGAGGCGGCTTGATGTGGAATTGAGACTGAGTCTTTTCGGGAAAAAACGCTCGATCGATCTGAACCGCTATGCTCGCTATCGCAATACCGCCGTGGTGTTGGCCTCGGCGCTGCTGGTCATCCCTCTGACCGTATTTTTGTTGCGTCCCGCCACCGCACCGGACCTGGCTCACGGCAATGTAGCCGGTGCACAGGCTTTGATGACGGGATGGGCCAAGGGCGACATGATCGTGCTGGTGCGTCACGTCGAGCGCTGCGATCACTCCTCGGCGCCTTGCCTGATCGGCAACGATGGCATTACCGAGCGCTCTCGCAGTGTTGCCGAGAGCCTCGGGGCACAGTTCAAGCACCTGGGCCTGGACAAGGCTGATATCTACAACAGCCCGATATTGCGTACAGCGCAGACCGCCAACTTCATGTTCAACAAGGTTGGCACGGGTGAAAACTGGCTGATCAGTTGCAAGGGCACCATGTTGCGCGACTCCCTGGCGCACAAAGTGGCCGGGCGCAATCTGATTCTTGTCACTCACAGCGAGTGCATGGAGCAACTGGAAAAAGACCTCAAGTTGCCGGCATCGACGCTGGGTTACGGCGCCTCACTGTTTATTTCCGCCGAAACCCCGCAGACTCCGCGCATGCTTGGCTTCATCGAAGCTTCCGACTGGAGCTCGGTGACCACTCGTTGAGCTTTTCCTTCATCTTTCTGAATCAGGATTCACAATGCTGACCGCTTCTCGCTACCGCTTTTACTGGGTGAACTTCGGTATTCCGCTGGCCTGCGCGGTCGTGGTGTTTCTGATGTTCGACATGACCAGCATCGACATCGCCTTCAATAATTACTTTTTTGATCCGGTGACGCAGACGTTCCCGTTGGACCATGTCCATCTGTTCGAAAAAATTACCCATAAATGGGCGCGGATCATCCCGAACTGGACGGGCGAGATCGCGATTATCGGTGCCTTGCTGTCATTTCTCTGGCCGCGCCTGAAGGCTGAAAAGCACTCGAAAATCATCGCCTTCCTGGAAAAAATCAAAGTCGCACCGGTGCTGCGCTTTGCCACCCGGCACCGTCGCGATTTTCTCTACGTGGTGTTCGCGTTCTCCATCAGCACCGGGGTGATTCACTACCTCAAGGGCCACACCAGCGTGTATTGCCCGATCGAGACCACCCAGTACGGCGGCAAAAAGGAGCACGTTGAGTGGTATGAGAATTTCGACCTGCTGAAAGTCGCCGGTAACGGTCGCTGCTGGCCGGGCGGACACGCATCGGGCGGTTTCACCATGCTGGCGTTGTACTTCGTGGCTCGCCGTTATCGCTGGCGCTATTCGAAAGCGATCATGTACGGCTCGCTGACCCTCGGCTTCATCTACGGTACAACGCGGGTGCTGCAAGGCTGGCACTACATGTCCCACACCTTCTGGGCCGGGATCTTCGTGTGGCTGGCGTGTTTACTGACGGCGCTGGCGTTTTACGGACGAGCGAGGCTGGAACAGCCGGTGCTCTCCAAAGCGCAACAACCGGTACCGGCGACTCAGACTCAACCTGTGAATTGAGTTGGCGTTGAACTGAAAAACCCGCAACCCGAAAGGGCTGCGGGTTTTTTTTTGCCCGGGGAAACCTTCAGAAAGCTCAGGGTTTGTGTGCGACTGCGATCAACGGTGCAGCAGGCTCAGCATCAAGCCACAGGCTCAGAGGCACTTTTTCCAGAAACGGTTCGCTGAAAAGCCGCAGGCAACACAGTGCACGACATGACTTCTGGCTACCGGAAAAGGAAGGCCGAAAAAACAGGCTGGAAAAAGTCTAAAGAACGATTTCTTAACAAATCGTGAACAAATGCTGTGATCTATTGGGGGGGTAGATTGATCTTCATTTCGCCACCCTGTCTGGCTTTCCAGGCCCAGTGAGTCCCTGAGTGAAACGCACAAATTCCACCTCGATTTCTGCAAAACGTTTGGTGCTCCGAAGGATCGTACTTGGCTCGGGCATTGCCTTCGCTCTTTTATTGGCGACCGGTGGTTACTGGCTGTTTACGCCACCATCGCCGTACGTTCCGTTGAGCGGTCTGGACCCTGCATCGGTGTCGATGATCGCGGTGGGCGATCAGGGTAGCGGCGACTTGCAACAGTGGCGGGTGGGACAAGCCATGGAGTGGGTTGCGTCCAGGGAGGGGCGCCTGGACATGGTGGTTTTCCTCGGCGACAACTTCTATGGCAAGCCATTGACCAGCACCCACGATCTCCACTGGGAAACCCGATTCGAGCGTGTCTATCGGGGCCATTGGCTCAGCCATGTGCCGTTCTACGCGGTGCTGGGCAACCACGATTACCCGGTGTCGCAAAAATACGAGATCGAGTACGGCCAACAGCACAAGGGATCGGGCCGTTGGCAGATGCCGGCGAATTTCTACGTCAAGGATTTCGGTGACGTTGACGGGCGGCCATTGGTGCGGATGGTGTTCCTCGACACCTCGGCGCCACGTGAGAGTTTGCAGCAGCAAATCGACTTGATCGATCAGGCGTACCAGGCACCCGGACCGGCACCGGTATGGCGAATAGCCGCGTCCCATCACCCGGTGCGCAATCAAGGCAAGCATGACGAGGAGTCGAATCTGCTCACATGGCTCTTGCCAGTGTTGCAACGCAACCACGTCGATCTGCTTTTGTCGGGTCATGATCACAACCAGCAATTGCTGTTGCGTGCAGGCGAACCCGCTTGGGTGATTTCCGGGGCGGGTGGTAAGAGGCTGTCTGCCTTGCAAACGCCAACACCGGATAGCACCTTTACTGACTCGCGGGCTGGTTTTGCCAAACTCGACCTGAGTGCCACTCAACTCAGGCTGGGGTATTACAACGACCGCGGCGATCTGGAGTCCGGCTATCGCTGGGTCAGAGACTGCCAGTGGATGGCCAAAGGCTGTTTGCTACCCGAGCCATCGCCAGGGAGCGTCGCGCAGGTGGCACAGTGATGGGCGCAAACCCGCAGGCAAAAAAAAGCCCGCGGGAGAGCGGGCAAACCGTAGTTTCTTGAATGAGCGAGCGAAATGTACAGGCTCGCGCGGGGTGGTGGGGTGAAGAAAAATTCATCTCGCTCAATGCCCCGTACCAGAGCTTGCGACACCGCTACGGCAAATGATCCGCGGCAAAGTCGGCTTCCGACCGGGCACGCAAGCGGCCCTTGCGGCAGGCTTGCTGGAACTGCTCGAAATCGCGCTCGTTGTGCTCGGTATAGCCTTGGGCATATTTATAGAGCGCATCGGCCAGTGCGTCGCTCTTGCCGATGTAGCCGCTGATCACCGCCGCGTGCCCGGAAGACTTGGCATGGGCGCGAGCCAGGGCCCGGCCGCAGAGCCGGCCATAGGCGGCGAATGCGTCGCCATCGAAGGTCTCGAGTTCGGCGGAGATTTTCATGTCGCGCAATTGCCGCACATAGAAATGTCGCCCGCTGGGGCCGGTGGTCCAGCCGAGGAACAGGTCGCTGGCCGATTGCATCAACCGCTGGCCGTCGACCACCCGTTGCCCCTCATGCCGTATCCGCGACCTGGTCTTCACGTAGCCGGCGAGCACCGAGCGTCGTGCCTCCTTGAATTGCAGGAATAGCGGGAACTCCTGATCGTCGGTCAGCAGCGCCACCAGGCAACGGGTGCCGACACTGCCCACGCCCACCACTTTGAACGCCATGTCCTGAACGTGAAAACGCGACACCAGATCACGGCGGTCCGCTTGCAGGGTGCCGCGATAGTCGCGCATGAAGGTGTCGTAGAGCGGACGCCAGTCCGAGAGGCGTAACCAGTCGTCATCGGCGTCCAGCAGCGTGGTGTTTTTGTGCAGATGGAAAATTTCCGGCAGGTCATCGCGAATGATCAGACGGCCATGGGCGTCGCGTTCGCTGATTTTTGGCAGCAGTTCGGCGTGGGTGCGACGTTCGGCTTTGGCGATGGCGCGTTCCACATGGTCCAGGGTGCTTTTGTTGGCCTGCGCCAGCAGGTCGTCATAGCTGATGGATTCGTACCAGGTTTCCAGCGCACTCTGTTCGGCGCACTCCAGCATGGTCTGCTGATAGGCGTGCACCACTTCGTGGCAGATCGTTTCCTCAACGGATTCCCCATGGCGCAAGTCGCGGGCGGCCACCAGGAAGCTCGCGACCAGGCGTTTCAAATCCCACTCCCACGGCCCGGGATGGGCTTCATCGAAGTCGTTGACGCTGAACAGCAGGTTGCGTTCAGGCGTTGCGAAACCACCGAAATTCATCAGGTGGCAATCGCCGCAAATCGGCGATACCAGCCCCATGTTCGAGGTGCCCGCCAGATCGTGGGCCTGCAGCAGCGCATTGCCGCGATAGAAGGTGAAAGGTGACACCAGCATGCGTCCGTAACGCAACTCCACCAGCGATTTGACGCGTCCTTCACTCGACGCCTTGATCAGCGGTATTGGGTCGCGGTCGACATTGCCCAAGGCTGCTTGCGAACTGCGGGAACACTTCTTGCGCGCATCCTTGCCTTGCTTCAAACGGTCGGTGAGGGTGGTCATGGGGGCCTATTCGACAGGGGTTGTAGGGCGATTGCGAAATGAGTGTAGAAGGGCTTTGCGGGTTCATCCGAAGTGTTTGCCCAGCGACTAATCTGTCTGTCAGGCATCGACTCGCTGCCATCACCCGGAAACAAGGAGCCCCGTGTTTTCATTGCCGGTTTCACTGCTGCTGGCGTTCCTCATTGGCTGGGTGTCCCAGCGCATGGGCATGTGCCTGGTCAATGCCATGGGGCTGCTGCTCAAACGCCGGCCGACCCTGTTCGTGTCGCTGGTCAGTTGCGGTCTGTTCGGTTTGTTGCTCGCACCGCTCTACGCCTTGTCTGGCGTCAGCCAGCCGTTGTTCATTCCCGAGGTCGGCTACTTGTCGCTGGTCGGTGGCGGGCTCTTGTTCGGCCTCGCCTCGGTGCTCAACGACGGGTGCAGCGTCGGCACCCTCACCAAGCTCGCCAGCGGCAACCTCAACAAGGTCTTCACCGTCCTCGGCTGGGTGCTGGGCATCGTACTGTGGCATCACCTGAACATGCTGCCCGAACACCGGGCGCTGCAAATGCCGATGATCACCAGCCGTCATTACTGGCTGGTCATTGGCATCGTGTTGCTGATTTTGCTGTTCCTGATGCGGATTCACGGCGACAGACACCTGGTGCTGTCGAGCCTGCTCCTGGGGGCTTTGACCAGTGCCCTCTACACCTTCGAACCGCTGTGGACGCCCAGCGTATTCTTCTACGATCTCTCGCAAAGGTTCTGGAGCCCGGGCGACACATCATTGACCACCCAGCGTGTGACGGTGTTCGCCATGCTGATGCTGGGCATGCTCTGTTACACCTTGCATCGCCGCACGTTCAACTATCAGCGGTTTGCAGCGATGACAGCGGGCAGGCATTTGCTCGCGGGCGTGTTGATGGGGACCGGTGCATCGATGATGCTGGGTGGGAATGACTCGCAGATTTTGTTGGTGTTTCCGACGCTGACCTGGGTGGGGGCGGTGCCGTTGGTGTCGATTGTGTTGGGGATATTGGTGGGGGTTGGGGTTAAGCGGCTGCGTGCTTGATGATCGCGGCTCTGGAGTTGGACGACCTCAATGAGACCGTCCATTTTTCAAGGATCAAACCTGCATCCGCAACCGCCGTCCAACCACATCCAGCAAATCGCAACCATCGCGCAGGGACGTGACCAGCACCCGCGCCAGTTCGCTGTAAGCACCCTCGTCAGCCGCGAAACTCTCCAGCAATTGCGTCGCGGTTCGAATGCGATAAGCGGCTGTTTCGTGCAGCACATCCAGCGGTGCTTCGGTGTCGATCAGCAGCGAGGCGATGGTGCAGTCGATGCCGGTCATCGGCATGTATCGATCCATCTCAAGCCTCCACTTCGTCGAGTGGCGCAATGTTGTCCAGTGCCCGGTTCACCAGCAATTGCGCCAGCACGGCCAACTGCTGGATCGCCAGGGCGATGTTGCTTGCGAACTCTCAAGCTCGCAAGCAAGGTCAGTGCTCATGACGTTGAGTGAGGCGAGGGTTTCACTGGCGTGGGTGAGCAGGGACGGTGTGTCGATGTTTGGGCGGAGGGTGAATACGTGGCTGATGGGATCGAGGTGATTGGGGTTGCGGAGGCGGGCGCTGATGGTGGGTTCGGTGGTTTTGGAGAGGTTGGATAAGTTGGGTGTTTCGGTAGTTGTATCGGGTGAAGAGTCTTGCGGGGTGGGGCTGTGTCTTTTCATGATGGAGATCCTGGTCTGTTTATAGGAGCTGCCCCGGTTTTCAGCCTGTCAAAGCCGGTCGCTGATGTGCAGCGACCCCTGAAGGCTATCGTCGAGAAGTTGCATCCGCCAGTTCATGAAAGGCGACGCGTTTTGCGGGAAATGTCCTAGGACGCGGTGAAGTCGTTGCACCGATCACAGGTCACTCGATCTCACCGTGTGCTTGAAATGATGCTCCCAAAGCCTGACCCCCAACCCGCCCGTCCGGTCCAGCGAAGACCCCACCGTCAAATCCGTGATCAACGTCGGCTGCAAACCCGCATCAAACAGCGCAAACCCCGCCGCCAGGCAACAGGTTTCGGTCTGCAGGCCGCACACCAGCACGCGTTCGACGTTGAGGCTTTTCAGGTAGTCGATGGTTTCTGGTGTGGGCGCATAGCCGTGCTTGATAAAGATGCGGTCGGCCGGGATCAGGCTGTCATCGTCCGGCGCGGGGTGCCAGCCGAGCTGTTTTTCGAAGGGGGTTATGGATTCGTCATGGCGCTCGACCGTGGCAACACTGGGCAGGGTGCCGATGAGCGCCTGGATACCGTCGATCAGCCACTGCGGCGGGGCGAAGCCGGGTTGTACGTCGATGATCAGGAGGGCTTGGCGCATGGGCTTCTCCGAGGGGATGGCAGTGATAGGGGCGACCGTGGATGCAAAATATTCTGGAGGGTCTCGCTGGCCTCTTCGCGGGCAGGCAGCTGCAAAGCTTAGTCGTTACCGATGCCCATATTGCAACCATGCACATAACAGCCTAGCGCGACTGCCCATGTGACCCTATCGTCAGAATTCACGTACCACAAAGTGCTTTTGTGAGTTGTGAGCGTACGATGTAACTCACGTTTTCGCTGAATTCCTGGGGGCGCGAACGAAGCGACCAAGCGATATGGGATTGGAGAAAAATCATGATTCGCAAGCACTACTTGAAAGCCCTGGCGACGCTGCTCATCGCTGCTGGCGTGCAGTGGGTGACGCTACCCGTCTACGCAACCGAGCAGGGTCAACAACGGCGTGAAGCTCGCGATACCAGGCAGGAAGGGCGCTCCACTGCCCGGCAAACCAAGGATGATTGTAGAAAGGGCAATGACAAGAGCAACGTAGAATGTCGCCAGGACAAGCGCAGTACCAAGCAGGATACCCGTCGCACAGCTCGGGACATCAAGTACTGATCGTTAGCGTGGGTTCTGTTTCAGCCTGGACGGGGATCATCGAAACTCACTGAGTCGCCGTGCCTTGGCTGTCCCTGCTTCAGACTGTTGGAGGACTTGCGATATAGCCAGAAACAAGAAAGCCCGCACTGGGCGGGCTTCGTTGGTGTCTCGATTGGTGGGCCGGGGTAATTTGAATCAGTTCAGTAAGATATTGATTTATAACATTAATATCTGTTTTTATTTTTAGTTGGAATACCAATTGGAATACTGCACTCCACTTGACCACCCGTTTGCATTTGATCTGACCACCGATTGCATCGGAGTTGACCAGCACGCTTCGTAACCATGATAGGCAGAGAACTGCCCGAAGCGGACATCCCGGTGGCATGCTTAGTGTGAGATTACGTCGTCTATTTCCCGAACTTCGCCCGGTCCCTCCCCAGTGATGCGTTTGGTCATGTGGGACCGGGTGCAGTCTTTAGGTCCCCGTCGCGTCATAGTGCTCCTTGATCAACACCAACATCTGCGCCTGGTGCCGGTCGATAGCAGGCGCATCCCATTCCATCTCGGCTTTGCCACTGAAGATGTGAGCAAGTTTGAGCGAGTCGTAACGGGGCTTGCCCTTGAAGTCTTCTCGCTTCTTACCGACGCGCTGGTTGCTATAGGACGAGTTTTCGCCAGGACTCAGCAGCACCAGGTTGCCAAAGCTGTCGAGGTGAACCTTAGCCAACTCAACGCCGAACTCCTCCCGCTGGGGATGGACATGCTCCACAGAGTTCTTCGAGGTGATTCGGTAGGCCGCCAGCTTGGACGCGTCAAAGAAACCGAAACGGCTGCGCTCTCGCCAGAGAATGTATTCCAGTTTCTGGAACCAGTAATGCTCGAAGCGAGTGCCGTTGGGCTCGTTCAAGTCATCGATAACTGTGTCGATGCCCCGCATGGCGAAGTCATGACCGGCCAACAGCGCAAAACTGGCTTCCTTCTGACTGTCTTCGGCCAGGGACAGTTGATTGTCAATGCGCTCCAGCAGCGCCACGACCTGCGCTTGCGTCTTTGCCTCGCCAGCCACCAACGCCCCGAGATACGGCGTCAACCAATACTGCGCGCTTCGCTCGCCGGTGAAGTTGCGCACACTCTGCAACTGGCTCAGGTCGCTGCTTTCCAGCCGGGTGCGGGCAAGCCGCCAGCCGTTGTCGGAGCGGCTTCGGCTGACGCTGGTTTGACGCAGATTCCAGACCTGGCTGTCAGCCTCTGGCAGCCATTTTACTACCCACAGGTCGAACTGATAACGCACCGCCCACAGGCATTCGATGAAGGCCTTAGCCTGTCTTTCGGTGGCGTGGGCGATGAAGTCGGCAAAGTAGTCGTTGAGCCGACTGTCATGCAGGCGCACCTCGACATCGTCCTGGCGGTGCTCCTTGAGATAGATGCGGTAGGCGTGCATCAGCAGGAGGCCAAAACTGATAATCGGGCGACAATAACGCACGGGCTCTTGCCGTGCTTTGGACTCGTCGGATTCGACCACTGACAGTTTGGCTAACTGTGCAATGGTCTTACCCTGCACATCCCCGGCGGGGACGCGTTTGAGCGGGAAGGTCGTCACACAATGCCTGGACAGGTCATCCTGTTTCAGGCGCTTCCAATCCGCGTCCGGGAAGACCTTGCGCAGATTGCGCTCGAAGAAGTCTTCCATGTTTTCACAGGCCTGCCAGATAGCATCGAAGCGCAGCTTCTGCGTCTCGATCACAGCCAGCAGACGCGACTTGAGAATGTCACTGTGCTCCAACTGCACGCCGCTGTTGTTCATGGTCGAAAACAGTCGGTTCAGGTCCATGCCCGGGGGCATGATGTTGTTCACCCATCGCACCTTCGCATACAGGTACTCGGCCACCTCGGCCAGATACGCCTCCCCTCGCAGGCTGCGCAACGCGCCCAACCGATCGGCAAGCGCCTTGCGGGCAGCGGCCAGGTGCTTGATATAAGCTTCGTCCGACTCAGAGGTCCTGCCCCTATTTTCCTCGACTCCAAGCCCGGCCCACGCCGCAAACAGTCGCTGCACTTCGTCACGAATGGCAAAGGTCAGCCGGGGCTGCTTGTTCCATACGATGAACTTCGTCAGCGCGTTGTCGGGCACCACCGCCGTCAGCGCGAGGGCGAGCAGCATCAAGGTGGTCATGCGCTGCTGACCGTCGATCACTTCATAGCGGGTGTGGGTGTGCCCTGAGTCGCGTGTGGTGACGGCAGACGTCAGTACCGTGCCGATATAGTAATGCGGCGCGTCGGTGTCGCAGGCCACCATGATCTGCTCCAGCAGACCAACAACATCCTCGCTCGGCCAGACATAAGGGCGCTGGTAGCTGGGGATGATCAGCGTGATCTCTGCAGCGCACAACAAGGCTGGGGCCTGGACATAGGAACGGACACTGGCACTCATTGCACACCTGCCTGGTTGGAAGAGCGTTTTTCGAGCATGTGGCTGATGACCTGCTTGAGCTCAACATCAAAGTCCGCCTGCAGCGCTTCGCCCGGCTTGCTCAGGCCCATCGAAAAGTACGCCTGCACAGTACGCACGAACCGGTACTTCACACTATTCTTGTCCAGTCGCTCGGCAATGGAATAACTGAACCTCTGCAAAATCTCGATCAGCTCGTCATGGGTGTAGCTGTAGGCGATCCAGTCCAACACCGGATTGTGCTCGGCAAAACTTTGCGCTGTGCTTTCACGCACGGCCTTTTCATTGCTCAGCCGCGGAGAGAAGATCACCCTAAACAACCAGCACCCCGCCTCCAACAGCCCTTGTCGACCAAACTGGCTGACATACAGCAACACCGCACAGTCAAAGAGCTTGCGTAAAAACTCGCTGCCGTTGGCCTTAACCACCAACTCGTCGTAGAGCTGATGAAAAGGCGCAAGGCTATCGTCATCACGCCTGATCAATACCGTCCGACGCAGTTCATGGAAGTAATCGAAGTAGTGAATGGCATTGGTACCGGCATTGATTGGCTGACGCATCGCGTATCCACTGTCCACCTGCAAAGCCTGGCCCTGGCCAAAATGGCTGACCCGCGCGGTGCGATACGCCACATCCAGGCCCTGCCCGGTGCGCTCGGCCAACTCCGCGACGATCTCCTCACGCATCTGCAGCGGCTGGCGGTGGCTCGAGAGACTGCGCCACTTCAGCTGTTGCCAGTGACGCGCCTTCATCAGCGCATCCATAGTGTCGTCCAGCTTGCCCCAGGCCTCCCAGAGCCGTGCGTGCTTGTCCTGCTCCTGCCGCGATACCCCACGCAAGTGATGCGCCTTGAGGATCGCCGGGCCGTCCAGTCGGACCCCGCCGGTGTTCTGCGTCTCGAAAAAGCGGTAGGCGTCATCCTCACTGTGGGTGACGACCAAGGTGATGTTCATCCGAGAGAAGTCCACCGATGGCAACGGCTGTTGCTCAAGCCAGCGCAGATTGCCCAGGGCGCGGGTCTGGGACTCTGGAGAGGCCAATTCGATGCCTTTGGCGAGATCTCGTTGTTTCAGCACATGCGCCAGCAATGCCAGGGTAATCAGGCGCTGCTGGCCATCTATGATGTTCAAGACGTCGGTGCGCATCCTTGGCGGGCGCGATTGGTGGACGATGATGCTGCCCAGATAGAAGTCGTGCTCAGGCGGCGATGCACCCACAGACGGTGAGAAGTATTCGGTGAGATCGTTCAGTAGGCGTTGCAGGTGTTTGATCTGCCAGCGGTAAGGGCGCTGGTATTCGGGAATGGTCAACCGGCCTACTATGTGGCGGTCGTCGCTGCCGCGGATCGACTCGCCACCTAGCAAGGCGGCAACGGAGGTGCTGGCTACGACGATATCGGATGTGACGAGGCCGCTTAGCAGCGTTTGAAGCTCGTCCTTGAGGGGCTGCGTCATGTGTAGCGTTTTCCCTGGAGTTGGCGGAACCTGCGGTAGGGGTGGAATGACAAGTCTCATCCCAAGTGATGGCTTGATGATGTCAGCGAGGCGAGGTGGAAACAAGCAGGCGATGCACGCAGGGGGGGACGCAGCCAGCAAGGGCCAACAAACGTCGACAACATTTTCCGGGGCAGTGCTGCCTCTATGCGTTTGGGCCCATTTGCCAGTGTCTGCCTCAAGCCGATTCTGTTGAAAAAGTCGGCTTGTGGTTAGCTTTTAATCGATCTATGTTTTTTAAAAAAACAATGATTTAGGTGTTGTGGAAAACGCACTGGTCCCCCCTTTTTTTCCCCGCTTTTTGTGTGTACGGCATTTGACCGGCTTTTTTGTCGCAAAACCCGTAGCGTCCTCGTTGGGCGTTTGTGCGTGGCTACGTTTATCAATTATCGGCGCAGGCTGATTATCTGTGCACCAGTATTTGGCTGGCAGATCATCATCCGTTTAGGTGAAGGAAAGGCCGAATTGAAGGGGTTAAGGTGCAGCAGAGACCTTATTGGAGCTGGAGGTCGGCTTTTTGGCCTTGATCGTAGGCCGTTTTGACTTGGCCTTTTTCACCGGAGGCTTCGGCGTCAATTTTTCGATGATTTCCTTACGGACGTTCATTCCAGTGCGTCTAAGCCTGTCGCAGGCGGCCATTAAACTGACCTTACTGAAAAACGGAATGCCGATAGTACCGTCAACATACTTGTGACGCATGATCCCATAAACAACGGTGTACTCGCCCCGATCTACCTCTCGCTTGCGCCCGTCCGGCAGGGTTCCGACGAAGGCAAATCCGCCTTTCGTCGCCGCGACCGTATCCTTTAGCTTTCGGCGAAACTCGCTGTCGGCAACAAAAGCCTCGGCGCTGACGACACCCTGCATCCACAAGTGACTGATCGGCCCAGATGACTCCCCATCTTTAA
This sequence comes from Pseudomonas sp. P4_B4, assembly GCF_056402255.1. Lineage (NCBI taxonomy): Bacteria > Pseudomonadati > Pseudomonadota > Gammaproteobacteria > Pseudomonadales > Pseudomonadaceae > Pseudomonas > Pseudomonas sp. P4_B4. Next base: position 126,039 of record NZ_JBFUHS010000011.1, on the reverse strand, counting down.
GATGAATGAAGTGTTTATCGTTTGAATAGAAGTCGCAGGGCTCCAGGTTGGCGGCGACAACGCTTTCCGGATTGATTTTTGTACGATCAAGCTTGATCAGATCTGACCGATTTTTTAACAGGTCTTCGATTAGCTCTTCTTCGTTCAGGCAGTGGGTCGGCCCAATGACTACGATGTCCTCAATACTGTCAAAGTGCTCATCGACCCTGTCCTTGAATTTTTTTGAAATTTTGTACCATTTGCCTGCGAACAATACGTAGTTTGTAGGCGTTGGTGCTGGCAGGGTCGCCTCCCAATTGAGGCAATCATAAACCTTCCATCCGGGCTCAATAGCTCCGGTCTTCAGGTTTTCAGTGCGGATTTTGTGAGAAGTTTTTATCTCCTGAATCGTGTGTGTGCAACCCAGTCGATTAAGCTCGGCGGCGTAATCCTCGATCGAAAGCTTAGTGAATTCAGGCTTGCGGCTGTTGAAGCCCGAATATTGGAGGGCGGCCCCCTCAACGTAGTTTTGGATCTCGGGAGGGGACATATGCAGTAGGCTGATTGAGCCGCTCCGGATGGCTTGAATTTCCTGGAAGAGAAGCCTGTCCAAGCGTCTAAGGCGAGATGGGTTAGTCTCAACTTTGACGTTGTCAAACCAAGCATAGTCTTTCTTATATGCCTTCGATTTGAAGGCATTCAGGATCTCGACGCACTTGCTGTGGAACTGCGACGGCGTGAGGGGAGTGTCCAGGCTGAGGGCATCTTTTCCTGCAACGAATTTGGCGAAAGCGTCGTCTTCGGGTTTGCCTCCTGCAACCCTTGCGAGATCTCGCAGGGTGTCTACCCCGAATTGGCTAAAGTCGGAAAGCTTACTGGCTTGAACCCGCCGCTGAAACGTGACCGCATCCGGAGTCGCGAGGTCGAGACTCAGAAGACTCCCTCGTCTTACAGTATTTAAGGCAACCTTCAGGCCGAATTGATGCACGAAAGCATCCTCGTTCAGCGCGATATGTGCATATCCAAAGCACAGCGCCATCCACCTCTGCTTAACGCTCAAGAACAAAATCGCCGCTGAACCACTCGAATGCAGAGCGTCGAAAGGATCGCTGACAAAGCCCTGAAGGAGGCTCAGCCACTCAGGTACAGTGTCGTAGACTTGGCCATAGTAGACGATGCCTTCACCGTCGCCATCCCAGTCCTGATCTTTCAGCGCTCGCGCGCCACCTGGCCCATAGGTGGAGCTGATTGCATCTGCCGGTATTTTTGTAGGCTTGAGTAGCCTGACGGTGATCGAGTTAACAGCGTTCCGTGCCATCTTGGATCTCTACTGAAGCGTCAATGCCAATATCTTGCGGTGGATCAGATTCTGATGGCCGTGATGGCGAATTGCAATGCAGTTTCATGTGTGTCACGTGATCACTGAGTCCGACAAATCTTGATTTCCCATCGGTAGATGCCCACGTCGCAAAGCTGTGGCGCATTGAGTGTTGGCATCCCTTTGTCGATGACGTGCGCCTTCAAGGGGCTCAATCTGTAAGCGTCCGTCCAACATATTTGCGTGGTTAAACAGGCGCCACTTCTGGGGGAACTGAACGATCAGTTTTTTAGGGGGTAGAAGACGACCTAAGACCAAGCTTTCTAATAAGTGTAGGGGGATTTACTGACCAATCGTCGAGGAAATGGGGATTTGTTCGGCGTCAAGGCACTTTGCCTTTACCTTGCTCCGAGTGCTGGATATTGTGACATCCATCAATCTCCAGGCAGACCGCTGTTTCCCAAGGATGGCATCTTGAGCGCACTGAAAAATCGGCAGCGCCCCTACAAAGCCTCTCTTGTTATCGCGGCCAGCCGAAGCTGAGCATCGGTTTACCGTGCGCAGAAAAAACTCATCAGGCAGTTGCCCCAAAAATTAGCGGTGATCGACGTGAACTCAGGCCCTGAAGCATTGGCTATCCAGCGGTATGAACTTGTTCTGCAATGGATACTGGAACTGGTCCCCGCAGACGGGACGGCCGTTGGCAACAAGTCACTCAGGGACCGGATCGATCGGCGAGCTGAGCTTCAGAATTTTGCCGTCTCTGAGGAAGAGTACTGGAGCCTGCGCGACGAGCTCATTACCCAGGGACTGCTCAATAAAGGCGGCGGCCGGGGAGGGTCGGTTTATCGGTTCGATACCGAGTCCAAGGGCCGTTCAAAGTCCATTGATCCAGCGCCTCTTACCGATTGGGATGACCTTGATACCCCCCCAAGCGAGATACCGGAAAGCCTAGAGAAGCTGAGAAGCAGGCTTCTCGACCTCAGCGCCCGCAATCGGCTGCTAAACTTTTCACATGCGCGCTCCAAACGTTTCGTACGGATTATTGATGAGTTGCCGGATCACCTGTTCGATACCTTGGCAGATGAAAAATCCATGCGATTTGCTGCTGTTCCTGAACCAACGGAAAGGCAGCTACTTACCCACGGCTTTTTGAAACTGGACGAAAAGACAGGCGCAGTTGTTGAGTTAAAGAAACAGCCTACGGCAGAAGTCTGGGCGCAGATCCTTGGTATAGCGACCAGCTATGAGCTACCACTGCCCCCTGAAAGCGGGCAAACAGGTAAGCATTCTGACGACGCGATTCAGACGCTCTATTACCCCGCGGAGATGGAGTCGCGGCTACAGATTCTGTATACCCAGTCGCGATCGGCTCTCGAGGAAACGGGTGCGAACATTCTTTATCTTGCGCTCGGGTTCCTGGAGTGGGATGACTCAGTCGCAGGTAAAGACAGCACCCGCCTAGCGCCGCTGATGCTGGTGCCAGTGAATCTGGAGAAAGGCAAGCTCAATCCTCAAACCGCGACGTTCGAATACCGCGTACATCCTACTGGCGAAGACATTCTTACGAACCTGTCATTGCGGGAAAAGCTTCGCGTCGATTTTGGTATCGCGCTACCGCGGATAACCGACGACAGCACGCCCGAGGAATACTTCGAGCGCATTGTTGAAACGGTGCTGAAGGTTAAACCTGACTGGAAGGTGCATCGTTACGCATCGCTTGGCTTGTTCGAGTTTGGCAAGTTGATGATGTATCTCGACCTTGATCCAGGTCGTTGGAAAGACCAATCATTGCTGGATCACGGTCTGGTTAAACGGCTTACAGGGATGGACGGTTTGCCGGCCGATTCGTCAGGAAAGCAAGGCGCATTTTGCGTCGAGCATTCAATAGACGACATTGAGCAGGTTCACCTGCAGTTTCCTCTAATCGATGACGCCGACAGTTCTCAGCACAGCGCATTGATAGACGTGATTCGCGGGGATGATCTTGTGATCGAGGGGCCGCCCGGTACCGGTAAGTCTCAGACCATCACCAACATGATTGCGGCGGCGCTGGCCCAAGGCAAAAAAGTGTTGTTCGTCGCGGAGAAGCGCGCAGCGCTTGAGGTGGTCAAGACTCGACTTACGAGAGCAGGCTTGGGCGATTTTTGTCTGGAGTTGCATAGCCATAAGAGTCAAAAGAGCGCTGTTATCGATAGCATCCGGCAGCGAATTCAGAACAGCGGTGGCTTTCGCTCGCCCAAGCAGCTTACGGATCTGATTGCCAACTATGAGCGATTGAAGCAGCAACTCAACAAGCACGTGCATCACTTGCATGCCCAGTTCGAAGAGTCGGGAATGAGTGTTCACGAGGTGCTAATGCAGGCAACCCGTTTGCGTGAGGCATTGTCGATTAAACCTTCCGATCTGCATCCGCAGTCGGAGGCGCGAATCGATAAAACGCATTTGCAGGAGCAGGCCGGCTTTTATGCACACATCTATCGCAAGACGGCTGAGGAAGCTGGTCACGCTGGCAAACTTGAAACGCACCCATGGTTTGGTAGCACAAAAACTCGTGTGACTGGCGCTGAGCGCTCCGCACTTCTAGAAAGTCTCTCCCAGGCTCAGCAGGCGCTGCATCGTCTAGCCGCTTTCCGTCCTCGATTAGCAGAACAGCTGCAGGTATCTGTTCTGGAAGCCTACAGCCCAGATCAGCTGCGAAGCTTAGCAGCTTCAATTCCGGTACTTGCATTACCTAAAGGTGATGAGGACTGGGATCTGTTGGGGCGACTGGATATCGAGTCCTGTGAGGCGTTGAAACTGTGGCTGCAAGGTATGGACTCCTTGTTGGACGAGCAAGGCGTACTAGCTCGATCGTTGCGCGCGGATGTCATTAGCTCTGGGCACGCGATAGCCTCTATCAAAAAAGCCTGCGCGGCCATACGTCTCCATAACGGCGATGAGGCCCTATCCCTCAATGCCTTGCTGGATGTGATCGAGGAGGCTGAGGAGTTACTGGAACTGGCCCCACGCGTTCAAATGCTAATTCGGCTGTTAGCGGAAGGGGCTGCGGTTCAAGGCTTACGAAGCGATTTTATCGGTATTGAGCAAGTAGTGCTCTTTCTGCAAATGCTCGCGGCGATGCCTGAGGATTTGGCATCTCTTCGCCATAAACGCTTCGAAGACGAGACCTTGGACAGTTTGCTCGTAGAGTTGGACAACGACATTCCTGTCATCAGGCAGTTGCAGGAGCTGGCTGCGAACCATTTCACTCTGGATCGATTGCCTGGTCATACGCGACTGGAAGACTTGAGTCGGGTTCTGGCAGATAAATCACTTTTTCGCTGGTTCAAGGGACAATGGCGCTCTGCTAAAGCCGAGATCTTGGCTATGGCGCGACCAGGGCTCAAGTTGAACCAGCTTCTGGTGGTCTTGCCAGATGTTATCGCTTATCTGAAAAAACACAGTCAACTGAATGAAAGCAAAGTGCTCACCGAGAAGCTGGGTGAACACTTCCAAGGGCTTGATACTCCGATCGACGCACTCAAGCGCTTGCGGGGCTGGTACAAGTTCCTGCGTACAGAATGCGGACGTGGATTCGGTGCAAAAGTATGGGTTGCGGAGTACCTGCTTAAGACAGATGGGGCGCTACTGGCCGGCATTTCGAGCGATAGCGCAGAGCTCGAGCCCTACCTGTTGGATGTTCTGGAGCATCGACTGGACCTGGAAGAACTGTTGCCCTTTGACAGTCATGATTTGCGTTCGGAAGATTTGCTCGCTCCAGAGGGGCTGTATGCTCGCCTTATCAACGACATCGGAACTGCGCTGTGCTCGTTGTTACCCGTAATCAGCGAAGAGAAGCCCACGATGGGGCAAATACTGCAGCTGATTCAGTCGGTGGAGAGCTGGCAGGCCCGCTCGGCAGCACTGCAAAGCGACTCCGTGCTACAAACCTGCTTGCTGGGTGAAGAGCTTCCTCGGATAGACAATCTTTCAGCGGCCCGACCTCGTTTGACGACCTGGCGGCATACCGTTGCCTTCGTTCAACCCATTTTGGCGTTGCCGATTCGGGATATTCTTATTCCGCAGTTGACCGCGTGCATGCCAAAAGAAGCCGAGGCGCTGATTCTCCATTGGCATCAACAAGGTGCTGCGCTCGCTCTAGCGGTAGAGGCCTGGGAGCAGTCCTTGGAAGCGTTTTTCCAAGGTGCTGCGGTTATTTCCGGTCAGTGGTGGCAGTCCATTGAGAAAGCAGATTTCGAGCCCATGGACAACCGTCTGGCCTGGGCCGCTCAGAACCCCGATCTACTCGACCACTGGTTCGAGTACCGCCGCTTGCGCTTGCACCTGGTCGAGTTGGGGTTCGAGACAGTCGTCGAAGCAATCGAAATGCAAAGATTGGTGTCTGAGCGCTGTATTGATGCCTGTCTGCTCGGGCTTCTTGACAGCTGGGCCTTGCAAATTCTTGAGCTGGATCCCGCGCTGGGTCAGTTTTCGGGCAAAGAACAGGAGGCCATCCGCGCTCGGTTTGCTGATATCGATGAGCAGCTCAAGCATCTTCAGCGTGAGCAGGTTTCGTCACGTATCAGTCAGAACAATATTCCTGTTGGAAATAGTCATGGAGCGGTCAGAGACTTTACGCAACTGGCTTTGCTGCAGCGTGAGGCTGAGAAAAAGACACGGCATGTTCCGATCCGCAGCTTGATGAACCGTGCAGCTGAAGCGCTACAGGGCCTCAAACCCTGCTTCATGATGTCGCCAATGGCCGTCGCTCAATATTTGCCAGCTGGCCACGTCGAGTTCGATTTGGTTGTCATGGACGAAGCCTCTCAAATGCGCCCGGAAGAAGCATTGGGTAGCATCGCCCGAGGTAAACAGTTAGTGGTCGTGGGTGACCCGAAACAGTTGCCGCCGACGAACTTCTTCTCCCGCAACGGTGGCGATTCGGACACCGATGAAGCTGATGTTTCATTGGCCGAGGACTCGGAAAGCATTTTGGAAGCCGCCATGCCGCTGTTCAAACTGCGACGTCTGCGTTGGCACTACCGTTCCCGTCACGAGAGCCTGATTGCCTTCTCCAACAAAGCCTTCTATGAAAGCAACCTGGTGGTGTACCCATCTCCGCACCGTGAGTCCGCAGAGTTCGGCGTCAAGTTTGTCAGAGTGCCCCGCGGGCGTTTTGTCGAACAACGCAACATTGAAGAGGCCGAGGTTGTCGCCAAGGCCATTGAGCACCACGTAATTCACCGCCCTGATGAGTCGCTGGGCGTGGTGGCCATGAACGTCAAACAGGCTGATCAGATCGAGCGGATGCTTGAACAGCTGGCCAAACAAAGCCCGCAACTGCAAGTCGCATTGGACCGTAATCAAAGTCAGGATGAGCCACTGTTCATCAAGAACCTGGAAAACGTCCAGGGTGACGAGCGAGATGTTATTTACATCTCCGGCACCTACGGCCCTATGGAAGTAGGCGGTACCGTTCCTCAGCGCTTCGGCCCGATTAACGGTGCCAGCGGATGGCGACGTTTGAACGTGCTGTATACCCGCGCCAAGAAACGCATGCAGATATTCTCCTCGTTTAGCTCGACCGATGTAGTGGTGACTGGTACTTCCAGCAGAGGAGTGCAGGCACTGCGTGATTTTCTACATTTCGCCGAGTCCGGCCGCATGCCGCACATTAAGGAATCCGAGCGTGTTCCCGACAGTGATTTCGAGGTGGCTGTCATTGAGATGCTGTCTCGCCATGGCTATCAATGTGAACCGCAGGTCGGTGTTGCAGGTTTCTTCATTGATCTGGCTGTGCGTGATCCAGGACAGCCCGGCCGCTACCTGATGGGGATTGAATGCGACGGTGCGGCCTATCATTCGGCTAAGTCAGCGCGTGACCGTGATCGTCTCCGTCAAAGCGTGTTGGAGCAATTGGGCTGGAATATTCGCCGCATTTGGTCGGTGGACTGGTTCCGTAATGCCCGTGTGCAAATCGAACCCATCCTTCAGGAGCTTGCGCGGTTACGAACTGAGCCGGTCGAAGAGGCCGAAGAGCTGATTGAGAAGCCTGAAGAGCTGGCAATCCAGCAGGTAGCCGACGAGCAAAACGAGCATGCCGAGCGCATCACCGCAGACGGTAGCCATAGCCTGCGTGAAAAGCTTATCTGGTTGGACCAGAAGGTAATTCGCCCTGAGCTGCCTCACATACCGGATAATCAGCGCTTGCTTCGCTCCGCCATGATGGAAGCCTTGCTGGAGTTCATGCCAGAGGATCGGACCGAGTTTCAACAACTGATCCCTGGCTATCTGCGTACGGGAACCAATCCGGCGGAAGGCAAATACATTGACGACGTGCTCACCTTGATTAGTGAGCACGAATAATTCGAAGTCCCTGCAACGCGGGGGCCGTTGGAGTAGTAAATGACGGATCTCACCACCCTTCGCGAGGCACTCCTGGCGGCAGTGCCTGCCGATGGCAACACCATTGGCAACCAATCACTTCTAGAGCGTCTGCATGGACAGTTTCCGCTGATGACCGAGGAGGAGTTTTGGATTGCTCGCGATGGGTTGATCGAAGAAGGCGTGCTGGCCAAGGGGCGTGGTCGTGGCGGTGCGGTGAAGCGTGCACAGCAGCCGGCTGGCGGCGTGGTGAGTCTGGCCGAGCAGGCATTGAGCAAGGCGCGGGAGCGTTTCGATCTGGCCCAGCTCGAAGATGTTTCGGTAGCGCAGGTTATTGAGACGATCAAGAAGCCCAAGGTTCAGGCCAGCATGACCCTGCAAGACCTGGAGAAAACCCTCTGGGCCACTGCCGATAAAATGCGCGCCAATATGGATGCCGCCGAGTACAAGCATATTGTTCTCGGATTGATCTTCCTCAAGTACATCTCCGACAGCTTTGCTGGTCGCCGCAGTGAGCTGGAAAGCAAATTTACCGACGAAAGCGACGACTACTACCTGGGAGCAGACGCCTCCGAGCTGCTTGCTGAAGAGCTCGAAGACCGGGACTACTACCGCGAAGTCAACGCCTTCTGGGTGCCTGAAGTTGCTCGCTGGGAGTCGATCCGCGCTGCCGCCAAGCAGGTCGATATTGGCAAGCGCATCGATGATGCCCTGAGCGCGATTGAGGCGGAAAACCCCAAACTGAAGAACATCCTCGACAAGCGCTATGCCCGTGCTCAGCTGCCGGACGGTAAGCTCGGCGAGCTGGTTGACCTGATCTCCACCATTGGTTTTGGTAGTGACGCCAACAAGGCCCGCGACTTGCTCGGTCAGGTCTACGAATACTTCCTCGGCCAGTTCGCCAGCGCCGAAGGCAAGAAGGGTGGGCAGTTCTATACACCGGCCAGTATCGTCAAAACCTTGGTCGCAGTGCTTAACCCTCATCATGGCAAGGTCTACGACCCTTGCTGCGGTTCGGGAGGCATGTTCGTCCAGTCGGAAAAATTCATCGAAGCCCATGGCGGCAAACTCGGTGACGTTTCCATCTACGGCCAGGAGTCTAACCCGACCACCTGGCGTCTGGCGGCGATGAACCTGGCCATTCGTGGCATTGACTACAATCTTGGCCGTGAGCCAGCCGACACTTTTATCCGCAATCAGCACAGCGATCTGCGTGCCGATTTCGTCCTGGCCAACCCGCCGTTCAATATCAGCGACTGGTGGCACGGTAGCCTCGAAGGCGACCCTCGCTGGGTCTACGGCACGCCGCCGCAAGGCAATGCCAATTACGCCTGGCTGCAGCACATGCTGTTTCACCTCAAGTCCAGCGGTCGTGCCGGCATCGTCCTGGCTAACGGCTCGATGAGCTCCAGCCAGAACACTGAAGGTGACATTCGCCGCGCCATGGTCGAAGCGGATGTGGTGGAAGTGATGGTCGCATTGCCCGGTCAGTTGTTCTTCAACACCCAGATCCCGGCCTGCCTGTGGTTTTTGACCAAGCAGAAAGTCGCCCGTCCTGGCGAAGTGCTGTTTATCGACGCCCGTAAACTGGGTACCAATGTCAGTCGGGTGCAGATCGAACTGCTCGACAGCGACATCGAGCGCATTGCGCAGACCGTGGCTAATTGGCGCGGCGAACCGTTGGATGTCGGCGGCGAGATTACTGAGTATGTCGATGTGGCCGGTTTCTGCCACAGCGTGCCCCTCGCGGAAATTGCCGAGCATGGCCATGTGTTGACACCAGGCCGCTATGTCGGTGCCGAAGCCGTTGAGGATGATGACGAAGCCTTTGCTGAGAAGATGCAGAACCTCACCGCCTTGCTGGGCGAGCAGATGGCCAAGGGCGCGGAACTCGATCAGTTGATCCGCCAGAAGCTGGGGGGGCTGGGCTATGAGTTCTGAGTGGCAGCCTTATCAATTGGATGAGCTGTGCGAGTTCATCAATGGTTTTGCATTTAAAAGTACCGATTATGTTGCCTCTTCAGCTGAAACAGTTGAAGTCTTTCGGATGGGTTACATCAGCCGTGGCGGTGGATTTAAAGAGGATAGCACTCCGGTCTTTGTACCAAGAAAATACGGACGTAATCTTGATAAATACTTTTTGAAACCGAATGACGTCGTCATTGCTATGACGGACATGAAGGATAAGGTTGCCATCCTTGGTAATACTGCTTGGATTTCTCACGCGGACAGGTTTGTACTGAACCAGCGAGTAGGTTGCATAAGGGTGAAACGCCCGGATCTATTGAATTCAAGATTTTTTTACTTTTATTCGAACTCGCGCCCGCACGTCACATACCTTCGTACACGAGCAAATAGTGGTGTCCAAGTCAATCTGTCGACTTCGGCTATAAAAGAATCAATGATTCAAATCCCCCCATTACCAGATCAAATTTTTATAGCCGATCTGCTGGGCGCTCTCGACGACCGCATCACCCTGCTACGTGAAACCAGCACCACCCTGGAAGCCATCGCTCAGGCGCTGTTCAAATCTTGGTTCGTCGATTTCGATCCGGTGCGGGCCAAGGCTGAAGGGCTTGAGCCGGAAGGCATGGATGCGGCCACCGCGGCGTTGTTTCCCGATAGCTTTGAAGAGTCCGAGCTGGGGTTGGTACCGAGGGGGTGGCAGATCTGCTCAATACTCGATATTGCAAATCTATTAAGCGGAGGCACTCCAAAGACAGATCATGCTGAATACTGGGGAGGGGATATTCCGTGGGCTAGTGCGAAAGACGTCTCTCAAGCGCCTAACTCAATTCTGACGGGTACGGATCGCACCATTACGGCCCTCGGGCTTCAAAAAAGCGCTACCAGAATGATTCCGGCATTCAGCACTGTGGTTGTAGCGCGAGGCGCTACAACGGGGCGCATGGTTATGTTCGGTATGACAATGGCTATGAATCAAACTTGTTATGCATTGGAATCTAAGGCCGGAACACCAGTTGCCCTCTATTTAGTCTTGAAGAAAGAAATTGATGCGCTTACACAGAAAGCGCATGGGTCCGTATTTGACACGATTACAACGAGTACCTTTTCCGTGTCAAAAACGTTGCAGATCCCGGATGCGTTATTGGCGTGCTTCGAGAGGATTGCTGGCCCTTTATTCCACCGCATCCTCGCGGGCACCCAACAAGCCAACACCCTCACCCAACTCCGCAACACCCTACTGCCTCGCCTGATTTCTGGCCAGTTGCGCCTAGCAGAAGCGGAAGCTAACGTCGAAAACGCCCTGTCGGAGGCTATCTGATATGGCTCTGAATCTGCGCCAACGCGTAATCGAACGCCTGCAAAGGCTGCCCGATACCCAGCAGACCGCCCGCGAACTAGCGCAATGGATATTCGAGCAGTTTCCTGCAGAATGCGCGGTCAAGAAAGCGGGCAGTGCTAGTTACATCCAGACTGACAATGACCTGGTACAGCAACTGGTGGCGGAGATCTCTGGTTCCCGCCCGCGATGGCAGCAGATGCACTCTCAACTGAAAACGACCGAAGGACGGCCACGTCATTATTACTGGTCGGAGATGGATGCCAACGCTGAAGTGGCGGCGGCAGAAGGGGTAATACTCTTCCCGTCAGACCTGCCTGAGCCCTCGCCGTTGCGTGAGCATGCTCTCTATCCGTTCCTGGCGAAATACCTGCTGACTGACGAGCAGCGGGTGTACGCCATGCGGATCAACGAAAAACGTTCGTCCAACCGTGCTGGTAGCGGTGGCAACGAATGGTTGCATCCGGATCTGGTAGGCCTGGAAGACCTGACTGCCGACTGGACGCTAGATTTGCGTGACTGCGTCCGCGTGCTGGGCGAGCGTCGTGCTCGACTGTGGTCATTCGAGGTCAAGCTGCTGCTCAATCGTTCCAATGCACGCAAGAGCTTCTTTCAGGCAGTGTCCAACTCATCTTGGGCGCATTTCGGCTACCTGGTGGCAGCCACGGTGGAAGGCGACGGCACGCTCAAAGAGTTACGCATGCTCGCCGCAGCTCATGGCATTGGTGTGATTCAGCTCGACGTACAGAGTCCCACGGAGAGCCAGATTCTGATCCCTGCTCGCGAGCGCAGCGAAATCGACTGGGATATGTGTAACCGACTGACTGAAGAGAATGGCGACTTCGCCGAGTTCATCGGCCGCATACGTCGCTTCCACCAGACCGGTGAACTATCAACCAGGGAGTGGGAGGCCGGCGAGTGATGACACTAGAGTTATTGCTCGACGGGTTGGCAGGCGGCCCTGAGCCAGAGGCCTTTGCTAAGGAGGCTAGCGTATGAGCAAGGGAACTATTCCCGCACTGCCTGAGGGCTACGCCGACTGGCTGACTCAGCTTAAAGGCGACATTACTCAGGCCCGGCATCGGGCGGCGCTGGCAGTCAATGCCGAGTTAGTGCAGCTGTATCACCGCCTCGGCGGCGAGATTCAACAGCGCCAAGAGGCCCATGGGTGGGGCGCCAAGGTAATTGAGCGCCTGGCCCGCGACCTCAAGGATGCTTTTCCGGATATGAAGGGCTGGTCAGCCAGCAACCTCAAGTACATGCGCTTCTTCGCTCAGCATTGCCCTGATCGCCAATTTGGTCAGCAGCCTGCTGACCAATTGCCCTGGTTCCATGTAGTGACCCTACTGACTAAGCTGGACAGCCCTACCGAGCGCGAGTGGTATGCGCAACAAACTGTCCTGCATGGCTGGTCACGCAGTACATTGGAGCTGAACATCAAGAGCCGACTGCAGCAACGCCAGGGCTCAGCGGTCACCAACTTTGTCGCCCGCCTGCCCGCCGCTGATTCGGCATTGGCCCAGGAAACCCTAAAAGATCCGTACCTGTTCGATTTTCTTGGCCTGGGCCATGACGCTCAGGAACGCGAAATCGAAGACGGGCTGATTCGTCATATCACCCGTTTCTTGCTGGAGTTAGGGGCCGGTTTTGCCTTCGTCGGCCGGCAGTTTCGCCTTGAAGTCGGTGGTGATGAATTCTTCATCGACCTGCTGTTCTATCACATTCGGCTCAAACGCTATGTGGTGGTGGAACTCAAGGCTACGGCGTTCAAACCTGAACATGCCGGCCAGTTGAATTTCTACTTGGCTGCCGTTGACGCGCAGATCAAAGCCGAGGATGACAATCCCACCATCGGGCTGTTGCTGTGCAAGCAGCAGAACCGCTTGGTTGCCGAGTACGCCCTGTCAGGCATCGACAAGCCTATTGGCGTGGCTGAATATCAACTGTTGCGTGATTTGCCCGAAGCTCTGGGCGGCAAACTACCGAGCATCGCTGAGATCGAGGCGGAGCTGGCCGGGGAAATGGACACAGGAAGTGAACTGGAATGACCGAAGACCAGCTTGAAAAAGAAGCCCTTGGGTGGCTAGGTGAGTTGGGATACGCCCATGTCTATGGGCCGACTATTGCCTATGACGGCGACAGCCCCGAGCGCGATAACTACCATCAGGTCATCCTGGTGAAGCGGTTGCGCAGTGCTATCGCCAGACTCAACCCCAAGGTGCCCCTGGCTGCGCGCGAAGATGCATTGAAGCAGGTGCTGGAGTTGGGCGTTCCTGTGCAAATGTCGGCAAACCGAGTGTTTCATCGACTGCTGGTCAGCGGCGTGCCGGTGCAATATCAGAAAGAGGGCGAAACCAGAGGTGACTTCATTCGCTTGATCGATTGGGCTGAGGTGAAGGCCAACGATTGGGTCGCGATCAATCAGTTCAGCATCCAGGGGCCTAAACATACCCGGCGACCGGACATCATCTTGTTCGTTAACGGGATGCCACTGGTATTGCTGGAGTTGAAGAACCCCGCCGACGTGAATGCCGATCTGTGGCAAGCGTTCAAGCAAATTCAAACCTACAAGGAGCAGATCCCTGACCTGTTCCATTACAACGAAATCCTGGTGATTACCGACGGCAGTGAAGCGCGCATGGGCTCGCTGTCGGCGGATGCCGAGCGGTTTATGAACTGGCGGACCATTGATGGTCTGGACCTTGACCCGTTGGGGCAGTTCAACGAGCTGGAGACTATGATTCGTGGTGTATTGGCTCCGGAGATGCTGCTCGACTACCTGCGTTACTTCGTATTGTTCGAGGACGACGGTCGTCTGATAAAAAAGATCGCCGGCTATCACCAGTTCCATGCTGTGCGAGCGGCAATCCAACAGGTCGTCAGCGCATCGCGCCCTGGCGGGACGCACAAAGGTGGCGTGGTTTGGCATACGCAGGGGTCTGGTAAAAGCATCACCATGACCTGTTTCGCCGCCCGGGTGATGCAGGAAGCGGCCATGGAGAACCCGACCATTGTGGTGATCACTGACCGCAATGACCTTGATGGTCAGCTGTTCGGGGTGTTTTCACTCTCTCAGGATCTACTGCGCGAGCAGCCTGTACAGGTAGAGACCCGCGGTGACTTGCGCACCAAACTGGCTAATCGCCCAAGTGGCGGTATCGTGTTTGCCACTATCCAGAAGTTCATGCCTGGGGTTGATGAAGACAGTTTCCCGGTGCTGTCCCTGCGCCCAAACATCGTGGTAATCGCCGACGAAGCCCACCGCACTCAATATGGATTCAACGCCGAACTGAAAGCGCCTAATGGACTTCAGGTCGCCGAAAGTCGGGCTCGCTACCAGGTAGGCTACGCACAGCACCTGCGTGATGCGCTGCCGAACGCCACGTTTGTCGCGTTTACCGGCACGCCTGTGTCTAGTGAAGATCGTGATACTCGCTCAGTGTTTGGCGAGTATATCCACGTCTACGACATGCAGCAGGCTAAGGAAGATGGCGCCACCGTTGCTATCTATTTTGAGTCACGCCTGGCGAAGTTGTCGCTGAAGGCCAGTGAACTTCCGAACATTGACGATCAAGTCGACGAGTTAGCCGAAGACGAAGAAGAGGATCAGCAATCACGCTTGAAGAGCCGTTGGGCGGCCTTGGAAAAAGTGGTCGGTGCTGAACCCCGTATTCAAAGCGTAGCAAAAGACTTGGTTGCTCACTTTGAAGAGCGTAATCAGGCGCAGAGCGGTAAGGCCATGATCGTGGCAATGAGCCGAGAGATCTGCGTTCACTTGTATAACGAAATCGTGGCGTTGCGCCCGGACTGGCATGACGAAGATCCGGAGAAGGGCGCGATCAAAGTCGTGATGACTGGTAGTGCTTCGGACAAGGCATTGCTGCGCCCGCATATTTATCCAGGCCAAGTGAAGAAACGGCTGGAGAAGCGCTTCAAGGATCCCAAGGATCCGCTCAAGCTGGTGATTGTTCGTGACATGTGGCTGACTGGCTTCGACGCGCCCTGCGTGCACACCCTTTACGTGGACAAACCCATGAAGGGCCACAACCTCATGCAGGCCATCGCACGCGTCAATCGGGTGTTCAAGGACAAACAGGGTGGCTTGGTTGTCGACTACATCGGGATCGCCAACGAACTCAAGGCCGCACTCAAGGAATACACCGCAAGCAAAGGCAAAGGCCGTCCGACGGTTGATGCCTATGAGGTCTACTCAGTATTGGAAGAAAAGCTCGATCTGCTCCGTAGCTTTCTGCACGGCTTTGATTACAGCGACTTTCTAATTGGAGGCCACAAGCTGTTGGCGGGCGCCGCTAACCATGTGCTGGGCCTCAAAGACGGGAAAAAGCGATTTGCTGATGCAGCATTAGCAATGAGCAAGGCGTTCTCCTTGTGCTGCACCCTCGACGAGGCAAAGGTTGTACGCGAGGAGGTTGCTTTCCTTCAAGCGATCAAAGTGATTTTGATCAAGCGCGACGTAAGCCAGAAGAAAAAGACCGATGAAGAACGTGAACTGGCGATCCGTCAGATTATCGGTAACGCGGTAGTTTCGGGGGAAGTGGTGGATGTGTTCCAGGCAGTGGGCCTGGACAAACCCAACATAGGATTGTTGGATGACGACTTTCTCGCCGAGGTCCGGAACCTGCCAGAAAAAAACCTGGCGGTAGAGCTGCTTGAGCGCTTGCTTGAGGGCGAGATCAAGAGCCGCTTCAGTACCAATTTGGCGCAAGAGAAAAAATTCTCTGAGTTGCTCGATAACGTTATCAAGCGCTACCAGAATCGCTCGATCGAAACCGCACAGGTCATCGAAGAGCTCATTGAAATGGCCAAGAAATTCGCCTCAGCCAGCAATCGCGGAGATGAGCTCGGTCTGAATGATGACGAATTGGCGTTCTATGACGCCCTGGCGAACAACGAGTCTTCGGTGCGCGAGTTGGGCGACGAAATATTGGCCAAAATCGCTCATGAGTTGACTGACAGCCTTCGGAAGAGTGTCACGGTGGATTGGAGTAATCGAGAAAGCGTTCGGGCTAGACTTCGATTGCTGGTTAAACGCATCTTGCGTAAATATAAGTATCCGCCGGATCAGCAAGAGGAAGCGACCAAGCTGATTCTGGCGCAGGCAGAAGCGCTCTGTGAGACGTGGATGTAGGTTTTTCGGAGGCGATGCTAATACGAAACCGCTAAGCGCGATCTGCCGCTATCGGACAGGAAAGGACACTCAAAGCTTGAAAATAAATCTGTCTCATATTGCCACTATGCGTAGAGAGGGCCGTTGCATGCCCCTCGCGGCAATAGACAACCGATTAGTACAACGATGACGACTAAGTCTTACAGCGTTGGATTCGTCTACGTGCTTACCAATCGCGCAATGCCTGGCCTTGTGAAGATCGGTTTGACGGGGAATTTGCCAGAAGATAGGGCAAAGGATCTATACACGACGGGTGTACCAGCAGCCTTCGACATCGAGTTTCGTACTACAACTTCGCGACCTCGTGACGTTGAATATAGGGTTCATGAGCTTCTGGAAAAGCACCGATACAACAAGGCGCGAGAGTTTTTTCAGGTCGGAGTCGAGGCGGCGATTGAAGCTGTCCGTCGTGCTTTGATCGACGCATCCGGCGTCGATAGTTGGCATAGCCAGAAGCCGCACGTGTTAGCAGATGGGGATCGCCTCTCCTTAGCGCTGAAGGCAGGACAGATATTTGTATTGATCGGCTATAGAAATTTCACGCAAGTCATGGCAGGTAACGCAGAAATTCTCGACCTGTGGCAGGTTCATTCTGAAGGCGATTTTCTTGAGATTTATGCGACCGGGTCATCTAGCCAAGTCGCGGGGTTTAGTGACGGCGATCACGGTAGCACCGACGATCCCGTTCCCTATCTAGACCGTAACAAAACTGTTGCAAATGGGGTGATCAACGGGCGCGAACGGTTGATACCCGGTGAACGGCTCTTATGGCTTCCTGCGCCTGAAGACGCGGATAACTCGGCACACGTAGTTTTCGAGGCAGGCAGCTTTTGCCAGGTTGTCAGCAGAACATGGCGCCCGTTAATTGCTCCCCATGGCCTTCCTCTTCTGATCAACGACTTTCTGTATGAAGGCTCGTGGCCGGCGGCTTCTAATGCAATACGCAAGGCTCTCTCTCTTCCCGCGCCGCGGACCTGGGTTGATGGCAGATCCGATCCGACATTGATTCAAATAGGCACTGAAACTTCGAATCCTGATCACTGGTTGCCACAACTCAAGTCACGCCAGCGGAGACGGTAGCTAATAAACATAAATGGTGGACCACGATCGCAATGCGGGACGTTCAGTCTCTTATGTCCTTACGGCAGCGGCCATGATCTTCCAAGTCGAGACATGATCAACTGGACTGTAAGGCGGTAGTAATAACGTGTCGCTTCACTATGGTTGTCCAAGTAATGTTCCAGAAACCATGCCAGATGTTTTCGCTGCCACGTCCACGGATTGTTTCGTTGCCAGCGATCACTAATAGCTGCCTGGATGATCTTTGCCTGCCGAAGATGCCGAAGGCGGGTGGTATGTGAGCCGACCAGAATTCCATTAAGGAACAGCTTCATGTCGAATGGTTTGCTCATCTCCTTCCCCCTATGTAGGCAGAGACCACATCGATCCGGCCATGCCCCAACTCGTGGCTGATTTGTTGACGAGCTTTTTTATCGAGGGCTCGGTCTTGTTGGTAGCAGTCGCCACCATTGATTGGGGCTAGATAACCGGTGATTCGTTCATAGCGTTCACAGGCATAGACTGCGCGCAGTTCGTGAAAGCCCTTGAGATCTAAGTCATGCAGGATGTCTCGCGCCGGACGCACCGTTTGCCGCATGAACTGCACGTAGCTTTCATCACGGTCCAACAGATTGCGACTACCAATAGGGGAGGCGCTGTGAGCGATCTGCAGCGCAGCTTTGACCTGTTCAGTCGCAATTACCCAGCGCGGTGCTAATGCACCGGACCGACCGCCTTTCGTGCCGTCTTGAATGTTGATACGGCCAAGATTTTTCGCCTCACACTGCAGCCTTGGCAGATTAGCCAAAATCGCTTCACGAAGGCGCATGCCTGTTTCACGAGCCAAGTGCACGATGGCGCAGGCACGGTGTAGCTGTTGAGCGCTGAGCGCCAGAGTAATGCGCTCAATGTGCTGTCGATCCTGTCCTTGTGGCGCGACGGTGCGGATCGTCGAGCGCTGCCGCCCTAACGTCTGGCTCGGGCTCGGGACTTTCACATACTGATCACCGCGCAGCGCCGCCAGCGTTCGGTTGACGCTGGACAATCGGTTTTGCGCGGTGGCGATGCTGAGGTCGCCGTGGTCGATTTGCTGACGCAGGTATTGGGTATAG
This sequence comes from Pseudomonas sp. P4_B4, assembly GCF_056402255.1. Classification (NCBI taxonomy): domain Bacteria; kingdom Pseudomonadati; phylum Pseudomonadota; class Gammaproteobacteria; order Pseudomonadales; family Pseudomonadaceae; genus Pseudomonas; species Pseudomonas sp. P4_B4. Next base: position 107,713 of record NZ_JBFUHS010000011.1, on the reverse strand, counting down.
TCGAGCAGCGTCTGCCGATCGATCTGCCTCGCATCGTTGTAGCCAGGGCCTTGCTCAGACCGGCACCACTTAACGAACGCCTGCCAACGATCACTGTGGGCTTTGACCGTGGCGAAATGGCCGCCGCCGAACAGATCCTTGAGCGCCTGCGGACCGGCGTAGCTCAGTTGGCGACCATAACCAAAGTTGCGACCGTCACGCCTGCTGACCAGGGCCATCCTGGAGCTCCTTCGCCTGTTGGCATAGGTAAGCCAATAGCTCGCGCCACTGGCTGTTCACGGGGGAAAGTTGGCCCCAGTCACTGGGACGAAAACACAGCCGGTTGTCCAGGCAGAACAACTCGGCACCCTCCTGGTGTAGGCGCTCAATCAGATCGCTGATGTGTGAGCTGTCCCCTTGGTATTTGGCGACAGCGGCGACAGTGGCGACAAGCCCCGTGGTATCTGGCTTGGAGCGTGGCGACAAAGTGGCGACAGCAGTGGCGACAAGTTGTAAATGTTGAGTGTTTTTCGCCTGGGCGCGCCGGTTGCGCAGCGCTTCATTGAGTCGAAACATGGCGCACCTCGAACGAGTGGCCGTCGGTGCCCAGCCATTGATGAGTGATCAACTCGACCAGCAGGGCCAACGTGTGATGGCTGCTTTTGCGGGCGAAGCGCGGGCCGTTGCGCAACAGATCTCGAACCGTAAAAGGCGGCCACTGTTTTTCCTGCAGCCAGCGCAGCAGCCGATCAGCTTCTTCCCGCTGGGTGTTGATCGGTTCCTGCTCGGTCAGCCGTTGGATCTCGGTCAGGTAGTAATCCATCAGCGAGGAAGCGCGCTGGATGTGGGTGACCTCGATCAGGTCGCGGTCTTCCAGTACTGCAAAGACGCCGGCGATCCGTAGCAGATTGTCCGCGGCCTTGGAGGCGCTGGGGCGCACGTTGGCCAACTCGTCGAACTCGCCCAGTTGGGCTTCGATGGTGTCGTGCAGGTTGATCCAGGTATGTCGGGCCAGGCTTCTGAGGGGCAGGGCTTTGGGGTGTAACGCGCCATCGCTGCCGATTGCCCAAGGACGTTGCAGCAGGTCGGTGATTCGTTGGGTGTAGCGTTTGAGGCTGATGTCTTTGGTGAGATCCACCGACTGATAAAAACGCTGTCCGACCAAGCTCTGTGGCCAGGTGATTAGGCAACGGGCGAAGATGCCTTGGCCATTGAGCAGCGGGTCCTTGAGCAATTGTCCCGCCAAATAAGGTTGCAGCATCAAGTGCAGGCTCAAGCGTCGGTCATAGGCGCGCAAGCTTTCCCCTGCCATGGACCGAGAGCGATCGATGGGGGTGCCGTCCCAAAGGCACGACAAGGTGGCCACCGCCTTGAGGCGATTGTCCCGGCTCATGGTGCTGCTGCCGAGGAATTGGCCGCCCTCGTCGCTGAACAGCCCCATGCTGGGTAGACCCAAACACAGGCTTTTGGTCAGGGCCTCGATAGTCGGTTCACTGCTGATCAGTCGTGGTGCTACGGGCTCTGGTTCTATCTGGATTGGCGTGTCGGTGTGGCTATCGGTCGTTGCCATCTGCTTCTGCGATTGCGCAAGTGTGGCGCGATAGCGACTGAGTTTTTCGCGGTAGGCCTGCCATTGCAGGCGTTCCCATTCGCGGGCTGGCTGCAAGGCCAGCCTATCCACCGCCGTCTTGCGATCACCGGAAGCCGCAATAGTGAGCAGGTACAGTGACAGCGGATAGACCCGGCCATCCAAATGCACATTGGCATGCCCCTGAGTGGCCAAGGCCGAGGTAGCCAGCACCGATTGCGCCGCCATGGCCTGCGGCACACCCATCACTTCGGCCATGCGCTCGACGGCCGGTCCCAGCAGATCACCGAGGGCAGCCACCGGATAATCTAATGGCGTCGGGTTGGCCTCCAGCAAGGGTTGCGGCGGCAAGCTCCAGGTTGATTGCAGCATCATCTGTCTCCTGTTCAGCAGTTGTTTTCCTCACGCTCCCGCCACGGATGTTGAGTGTTATCAGGGATAAAGGCCCCTGCGACCTGTGAGGGTGTTCACTGACGCGGAACGGACGGCTCTGTACGCCCAAGAGCGCGGGCATTTCCCATCGATCTGGCCTCCTGAACGCATCCGAAGAGGCGGGCGGGTGGAGGCTGCACCGGTTGACGAATCCGGCACCGCGAGATCATGGGCGGGAGGAGGGCATCATCGTCGCGAGCGGGGCATGCCTGACTGTCAGTCTGGTGCAGCCTGTCCTGGGCTGCGGCACCGTCGCCAGCGTTAATGCGAGATGTGTCGAATCGGTTTTGTCACGCCGATTGTCACGCGGTGAGTTGTCGCAGAGCCCGATCAGACGTGGGCTGCAGCAGGGTGATGAGCGCCCGTCTCTTTCCAGAAGAAAGAGACGGGCACAGGTTGGCGCAGTGAAATGGCCAAGCGGATAGGTTGCTGCAGGGCAGCTGGGGAGAGGGATGTATTTGCCGCAATGGCAATGATCTGAAGTGGGCATCCATCACTCGGTGAGTGACCGTGCGAGCCGCCGGACGCTAATCGCATTTTGGGAGAACCACCACGATGTGGCGTAACCTCAAAGGTTCTGGCTACCTGGGTGCTGTCGAGGACCGCGCTTGTACGGTTCTGTTTTAGCGCTCGTTCTGCTAGCGATCAACAGCATTTTGGGGGCGACTCTTGCGCCAATCGGTAGCGCTGGAAGACCTTGGAGACCGATGGCTTTCCATGGCAGGGTGGTCGTTCGTCGGTTTTTAATGTGAGCCCATGCGGGCGGGAATGCGGAGCCTTCCCGCCCGCATGGGCTTAGCCGAAAAGGTCCCAAGAGCGAGGCTTCCAACGGCGACAGTCGCCACCTCTGTCGCCATGCTGCATACCACGGACTACGTGGGTTGTCGCCGGTGTCGCCACTGTCGCCAAAAGAACTATCACTCCATCTGGGGGCGTCATTTTTCGGCTGCCGGCGGCGTTTGGTGAATGCTTAGCGTATCGGCAAGACGTAGCTGTCTCTGATTGATCGCAGATGCCGAGAGGCTACCCGTAGCTGCCTTCTGAATATGCTCACTCCACCAAGCCATCATTGGGCGTCGGCGTTCAATGTAGTCCGCACGGTTATAGGCGCTTCGAACTTCGTCTTTATCGACATGCGCCAGCGCGACTTCGATTAGCTCCGGATCCCACCCATGCTCGTTCAGGATTGTGCTGGCCATGGAGCGCATGCCGTGGCTGACCAAGCGGTCCTGAAAACCCATTCGTTTCAACGCCATGTTGGCGGTCTGGCTATTCGCGTGGGTGTGCGGATTTCTATCTGACGGGAACACATATTCCCTGTGGCCGCTATGGGGCTTAAGCGTTTCCAATAACGAGAGTGCATGTTCGGTCAACGGGATCGTATGCGGACGACGCTTTTTCATTCGCTCCGGAGGGATGGTCCAGATGCGTTTGTCGAAGTCGATGTCTGCCCATCGAGTGGTGGCCGCCTCGACAGGGCGGGTCATGGTATGAAGTTGCCATTCGATCAGGCAGCGGGTCGTCCGCTTGATGCTGGCATTCGCGATTTCCATCATGAGCTCCGGAAGCTCATCAGGTGGTAGCGCGGCCATATTCTCTTTCTTGGGTTTCTTGAATACCGCTCGAATGCCGCTGAGAGGATTGGCAAAGATCATTCCGGAGTTGACCCCGTAGGTCATGATCTCGTTAAGGCGCTGGCTCACTCGCTTAACCGTCTCGAGGCTGCCTTTGGCCTCAATCGGACGAAGCAGCTTGATGACCATCGGGGCGTTCACTTCTGATAACGGCGTTGATTTCATGCTTGGAAAAACATGCAGTGTGAGGGAGCGCCAGATGTCTTCGGCATACGCTGGTGTGACGGAATCCTTCTTCAATTCGAACCAGGCGGTGGCCACGTTCTCGAACGTATGTTCCGTTTCCGCTCGTTTGGCTTCGTCCTGTGCATTGCGTTGCACCTTGGGATCAATGCCTTGTGCAAGCAGCTCGCGCGCTTCCACCACTTTTTTCCTGGCGTTCGCTAGTGAGAGCTCTGGGTACGTGCCCAGCCCCATATTGATACGGTTTTTGGTTACCGGCTCGCGGTAGTTGAAGTTCCACAGCATCGAGCCATTGCTCCTGACTCGGAGCTGAAGGCCATCACCATCGCTGAGGACGTAATCCTTGTCTTTTGCCTTGACTGCCTTGAGCTGGCGGTCGGAGAGGCGAAGGGCTAGAGCAGGCATGAGCGCTACCTCTGACACCGTTTTGGTATTCCAAAAAATAGCACCGGAAGGCTTGGAATACCATTTGGAATACCCAAACGGCTGGAACTCAAAAAACCTCTGCAGAGCCCAGTAGTGCTTAAACCCTTGATTTCACTGGATTTCAGGCACAAAAAAAGACGCCCGTGGACGTCTTTAGATGATGAAGTGGTGGAGCCGGGGGGATTTGAACCCCCGTCCGCCAGTACTCCGCTGTCGGTACTACATGCGTAGCCGTGTCTATTAAGTTAACCCTCAGCGACCCGACGGGCAGGGTGCTTTGGGCGAGTTGTGTAAGTTTTAGCCGCTTCGTCCACAACGTACTGCACGGCGATTCTGTTCTATATGACAATCATTTTGGGTTTACAGACATCCCCTGATGATTGCTGGACCCGAAGGTACCAGGAGGGAAGGGCTAAGGCTGCTTACGCAGCGAGAGCGTATTCCCCGTAGGTTTCGTCATTGGCAACTATAGGAAGTTGCAACAGTGGATTTACGAGTTCTGTTACCAACTCGGCATGCACCTAAAGTTTCGCAACCGGCGTCGAATCCTAAACGGCCCCGAGCCTGGTGCTCTTTGAATCAAGTGAGCAACAAGCCTGTACAGTGTACGCCAACGCGAGCCGGAAGGCCAACCCGAAGGTTGGCCACCACAGATCATGGGTTGGGTTCGTTGCTCTGTTTGTCAGCGAGTGCCAATGCCTGGGTGGCTTCGGTGACGCATTTTTTGTCGTCTCCGGAGGCTTGTGAGGCTTCGGCGCTGGACATCAGTCTTTTGATCTCCATCGTGGTGTTTCCAGAGCTCGCCGGCAGTGCATTCACTCTGCCTTTGAGCTCTTGCAACTTGCTCGTACAAAGGTTGTTGTCCGCTGCAAATACAGGAGAGGCCAACATTGCAGCAGAAATGAACAGACCAGCGAGTGCGGTACGTTTCATGGATATCTCCTTGAGCTGATGGTCTCGATGCTGCCGTATTGGCGGACGGCCAAGCCGAGCCCGAAAAATCAGCCACGATCTGATGTGGCCTACCTCAAAGACTACGATTCAACGCAAGAATTCGGTTTTTTCAGAAAAGGTGTCGAGCTTTTCCAGCGATGCGGACGGTTACACATTTCCAGACCCCGGATGCAACAAAACCCGCAATTGGCGGGTTTTGGTTTGCTTCGTATCGGATGCTGCCGGGCTTTGAACTCCCGGCTGCCAGTACACGGTTGTTGATGTACGCCAACAAGGCCGGGAAGGCCAGCCCGAAGGCTGGCCCTGAGCTGAGCGTTATTTCCCGCCTTTGTGCGCGTTCGTGACGTCCATAATGGTTTGGTTGGTCTCGGCGATGCAATCATCAATACCTGCCTTGGTGCCTTTTGCCTGGTCGGCTTTGGCTTTCTTGATGGAGGCCTCCACCTGGTCAAGCATTTCCCCGGGAATCTGTGCCTTGCCGTTTTCGATGGTTTGCAGGTTGACCGCGCATTGGTCTTTTTCGGCCGCAAACGAAGTGGAAGCCATCATGGAAGCAACAACGAACAAACCTAACAGCACAGAACGATTCATGTGTATCTCCTTGGACTGAAGGACCAGGCATTGCTGGCCATCAAAACGGTCTACCGAGTTTTAGGAGGTCCCACATTAGCGGGACTTGATCAGTGGACTGCGGCGGCACGTCAGGGTTCTGCTTTTCTACTGTAGAGCTGTCGATTCCGGCAAGTAGCGTTAAGGAATGCACGTCTATGCACCTTCCTATAGATCCTGCTATGAGGGCACCCTAGCCTGGGTAACGCGGTCCACCAGATAGACTAGTCCGTGGTAGTCAATGCCGCCATGTTGCGTCAGACCGATCTCACAGGTGCGGCTGGTCGATATCCCCTCGCTGCACTGCTGCACCGCGTCCTTGAGCGTGCGCAGCGAATGGGCGTTCAACTCCGGCGTGGTGAAACCCTTGTCGCCAGCGAAGCCACAGCAGTGAATGCCTTCGGGAATCACCACGGTTTTGCTGCACTTGCGCGCCAGATCGATCAGCGCCTGGCTTTCCCCGAGGTGCTGCGTACTGCACGTCACGTGCACGGCAATCGGTGCGTCCTGTGGCGTGAACGTCAGGCGATCCATCAAGTGTGTGCGGATGAACCGCACAGGGTCGTACAGGTCCAGACGGACTTCACCGAGGTCTTGAACCAGGCGCAAGGTGCAGGGGCTGGTGTCGCAGTAGATCGGGTCGAGACCGCCGCGGCTGGCGTGCAGCAGGGCGCCGATCAGTTCCTGTCGTTTGTGCTCGGCTTGTTCGACATAGCCTTTGGAGGCGAACGGCTGACCACAGCAAAGGCTGTCCAGGTTGTCCGGGAACACCACTTGATAGCCGGCCTTTTCCAGCAGGCCACGGGTCTTGTCGTGCAGCGACATTTGCTCCGTGTCGCCCGCCGCCGGCCCCATGGCGCGGGATACACAGGCCGCAAGATAGACCACGCGCGGGCGCGCGTCCGTCACCGCCGGACTGAAGCGAATGGCTTTTTCCGGTTGCGGCATCGCGTTGGTCCACTGCGGGACCTGACCCTTGGACAGGCGCGTCAACGTCGCCGACAATTTCGCCAATCTTGGTGCCCCCAGCAACATCCGCGCGCCATTGGCCACGTGCAGGGTGAAGCGCGCACCTTGCAGTGCCGTGGCGAAATGTCCTTCAAGCCAGTTGGCGGTTTTCGTATGCGTCGCCTTCCGGCTACGCAGCTTTTTCACCAGCTCGCCGGTATTGATGCCGACCGGGCAACGTTGCGCGCAGAGGCCGGTGGCGGCGCAGGTATCGATACCTTGATAGTCGTAGGCGGCTTCGAGTTCGGACGTATCGATGCCCGCGCGTTTCTTCGCCTGAATGTCGCGCCAGATCACGATGCGCTGGCGCGGGCTCAGGGTCAGGCCTTTCGACGGGCAGACCGGTTCGCAGAAGCCGCATTCGATGCACTTGTCCACAATCTCGTCAGCGGCAGGCAAGGGCTTGAGGTGCTTGAGGTGGATCTGTGGATCTACGCTGAGCACCACGTCCGGGTTGAGAATGCCGTTGGGGTCGAGCAGTCGTTTGAGCTGCCACATCAACTGGTAGGCATCGCTGCCCCATTCCAGTTCAACAAATGGCGCCATGTTGCGCCCGGTGCCGTGTTCGGCTTTCAGCGAACCGCCGAACTCCACCGCCACCAGTTGCGCCACGTCGTCCATGAACGCCTGATAGCGTGCGACTTCTTCTGGGTTGTTGAAGCCTTGGGTGAAGACGAAGTGCAGATTGCCTTCCAGCGCGTGTCCGAAAAGGATCGCTTCGTCGTAGTGATGTTTGTCGAACAGTTCGATCAGGCGGTTGACGCCGATGGCCAGCTGTTCGACCGGGAAGGTGACGTCTTCGATGATCACCGTGGTGCCGGTCTTGCGCACTGCGCCTACGGCCGGGAAGGTGTCTTTGCGGATGGCCCAGAGACGGGCGTTTTCCTGCGGGTCTTCGGTGAAGTCGACTTGTTTCTCCACCGGAAACGGGCTTAGTGAAGCCATGATTTGCGCCAGTTGCTCGTGCAGTAATGTCGACGATGCGGCGCGGGATTCGATGAGCAGGGCGCAGGCATTGTTCGACAGATGCTGTACGAAAGCCGGCATGCCGGGTTTGTCCTGCACTGAACGCAGACTGCGCCGGTCCAGCAGTTCCACGGCCGACACCGGTTGGCTTTTCAGCACTGTCACTGCGTTGCAACAGGTTTCCACGTCCGGGAAGACGATCAACGCCGAGGCTTTATTCGGGTGGTCGATCACGGTGTCGTAAGTCACGGCACTGATGAACCCGAGCGTGCCCTCGGAGCCCACCAGCAAGTGGCTCAAGATATCCACAGGCTCGTCGAAATCCACCAGGGCATTGAGCGACAGGCCGGTGGTATTTTTTAGACGGTATTTGTGGCGGATTTTCGCAGCCAGTTCGGCGTTTGCGCGGGTCTCGCGGCCCAGGGTCGCCAAGCGCTCCAGCAGGGCGGCGTGGCTTTGGCGAAACGCTGCGAGGCTGGCGGTATCTTCAGTGTCGAGACGACTGCCGTCGGCCAGCACCAGGCGAATCCCGGCCAGGGTGTGATAGGTGTTTTGCGCGGTGCCGCAGCACATGCCGCTGGCATTGTTGGCGACGATGCCGCCGATCTTGCAGGCGTTGATCGAGGCTGGGTCCGGGCCGATCTTGCGCCCGAACGGTGCCAGCCAGGCGTTGGCCTGAGCGCCGATCACGCCCGGTTGCAAGCGGATTTGCGTGCCATGGCCGCGGATCTCGCGACCGTTCCAGTTATCCCCCAGTACGATCAGCACCGAGTCGCTGATGGCTTGGCCGGACAAACTGGTGCCGGCGGCGCGGAAGGTCACCGGCACCTGATCACGTTGCGCCAGTTGCAGCAGTGCCACCACTTCGTCTTCGGACTCGACGCGGATCACCAGTTGCGGAATCAAGCGATAGAAGCTGGCGTCGGTGCCGAAGGCCAGGGTCGACAACGGGTCGTCGAAACGTCGCTCTTGAGGAATCAGTTGCTGTGCATCACGCAGGAAAGCGGCCGGTAGACTCATTGGTCCTCCAGGATCAGTACCACCAGGTCCTTCGGACCGTGGGCGCCGTACGCCAGCACTTGTTCGATGTCGGCGGTCTTCGATGGGCCGGATACCAGCAGCGCGTTGGTCGGCATGCCCTGGGCCCATTCGAATTCCTGTTGCACCTGATAGAAGTTGTCGCGGATTTCACTGGCCTTGAGCAAGGCGAAATGCACCGGTGGCGCGAGGCTCATCAGGCGTGGTTCTTCCCGGGTCGGCCAGAGAATCAGGCTGCCCGTGGCAGCGATGGCGCCGAGGGTTCCAGTGATGCTCGCCGGGGTGTCGTTGAACAGCTCGGCTTTCCATTCTTCAACCGGGCGGTCGTAGGCCTTGAGCATTGGCAGGCCGGGATTATTCGCCCAGTGCTGTGTGATCCGTTGACCGTGGGGTGTCGTCGGTGCGATCAGCAGACTCGGCAACTGGCGGTCCCGCAGCAAGTGCGCGAGTAGCGTCGGCCACTCTTCGCCGGACGTCAGATGAATTTCCGTGTGCACCGCTTCCATCAGTTTGCGCAGTTGCGCAATGCGCTGCTCAGGAGCGTAGGTGTAAGGCTGGGTCACCAGGTCGACATCGAAGTTGTCAGCCACCGGCGTGGTGCCTGTCAGGCTTTTGCGCAGTTTGGCGAGGATATTTTGCTTGGCGCTCATCAACGGTCTCCCTGTTTGGCCAAATGTTCGCGGGCCATGTCATGCAGCGAGCGGGCAGCGGGTTTCGGTGCGCTGTGGTTTTGCGTCCACGGGCCGACGTTGCTCGGCGTGAGGGCGCGCAAACGGGTGGCGAAGAAACCGAACAGGCGATAGAGCGTCGGCGAGCTATTAAGCTTCGCCCAGGCATTCCAGATGAACCGCTCCTTGCGCGAATACTTGCTACCCTGACCGCGCATCACTTGATGGGGGCTGTCCGGGGCCTTGACGTTTTCTTCCCGCAGGCGCCGCAGCAAAGCAGGGATCGGGATTTTCACCGGGCAAACTTCACCGCAAGCACCGCACAGTGAAGAAGCGCTCGGGTGATCTGGCACTTTCGCCAGGCCAACCATGTGCGGGGTAATGATTTTTCCGATAGGCCCGGGGTAAACCTCCCCATAGGCGTGACCACCGATTCGGGTATACACCGGGCAATGATTCATACAGGCGCCGCAGCGAATGCAGTTCAGGGTCTGGCGCAGTTCGCTGTCGGCAAAGGCCTGGCTGCGGCCGTTGTCGAGCAGTACCAGGTGTACTTCCTGCGGGCCGTCGAGTTCATGTTCCTTGCGCGGGCCGGAGATCATGTTGACGTAGGTAGTGATTGGAATACCGAGGGCTGAGCGGGTCAGCAGCGACAGCAGCGGCACCACATCGCGTAGGTTTTCCACAACCTTTTCGATACCGGTAACGGCGATATGCACGGGCGGCACGGTAGTGGTCATGCGACCGTTGCCTTCGTTTTCTACCAGCAGCAGGGTGCCGGTTTCGGCCACGGCGAAGTTGACACCGGAGACACCGATGTCCGCTTCGAAGAATTTCTGCCGCAAGACCTTGCGACCGATCTGAATGAGTTGGTCAACGTCCTTGGTATATTCCACCCCAAGTTTGTCGTGGAACAAGGACGCGACCTGACCGGCATTCTTGTGGATCGCCGGCATAATGATGTGTGAAGGCTTCTCGTGGTCGAGCTGGACGATGTATTCCCCCATGTCGGACTCCAGGCATTCAATGCCTTGAGCCTCGAGGAAATGGTTCATCTCCATCTCTTCGCTGACCATCGATTTGCCCTTGATCACTTGCCGCCCCTCGTGAGCGCGGATGATCGAGAGGACGATGCCGTTGGCCTCGTCCACCGTTTCCGCCCAGTGCACTGTCACACCGTTGCGGGTCAGGTTCTGTTCAAGTTGTTCGAGCAGCTCGGGCAACTTGGATAACGCACGGGCGCGGACAGCATTGCCCAGCGCGCGCAAATGTTCTCTTTCATGGGCATCGCTGAACGCCGCTGCCCGTTTGGTCATTAGTGAATCCATCGCCTTGCGAAAGTTGCCTCGCAATTGCGCGTCACCCAGCGCTTTGTGGGCGCGGGTGCGGAAATCTTCTTCTATGGCGACCGTAGGAATAATCGTCGAGGTGCTCATTGACCACCTCCGGTACGTTGCCAGAGGAAGCTAGCCAGATGTTGGCCGCGCAACGCTTCCTGCTGTTTTTCCAGCGAGCCGTTGATGTTCATCAAACAGCCGCAGTCGGCACTCAATACCTTGTGTGCGCCGGATTCCTTCAGCGCCCGGGTCTTGTCAGCCACCATCGCGCCGGAAATCTCTGGCATACGGACGCTGAATGTCCCACCAAAGCCACAGCATTCACTTTCGTGATCGTGATTGACCCGTTCCACGTTGCTCAACTGCGCCAATAATTCGCGACCGTGCAGGTGGGTGTTCATCTCGCGGCGTGCCGAGCACGAGGTGTGCAGCGCCACTTTTACGGGCTCGCCGCTGTCCTTGAGCTGCACCTTGCAGACAAACAACAGGAACTCGGCCAGTTCGTAGGTTCTGGCCGCCAGGGCTTGAACCTGTTTCAACGTGTCCGGCTCGTCCTTGAACAAGTCGGCGTAATGTTCGCGCAGCATGCCTGCGCAAGAACCTGACGGCACCACCACCGGATAATCCCCGGCAAACAGCGCCAGTTGTGAGCGCGCCACGGTCCGTGCCTGTTCGGTGTAACCGGAGGTGTAGGCCGGTTGGCCGCAGCAGCTTTGCCCTTGCGGGTATTCGACACGAATGCCTTCGCGCTCCAGCAGGTGGATCGCGTCCATCCCGGCTTCCGGGTAGAACAAATCGACCACGCAGGTCCCGAACAGGTAGACCCGTGACGGTTTCTCGCTGGGGTATTGCCGAGGCTCGGGCAGTGGCGGGGCGACACGGGTCGCATTCGGCACGGCGTTGTAATAAAGCTCGCTCATCAGGCGGTCTCCGGGTGGTCCCGGTTATTCGTCTGTTGAGGCTGCTGAATATAGAGCCGGAAGCTTTCAGCAGCCTTACAGACCGGGGGGTGAATAGCGGACGCCGGGGGCGTGGCCCGGCGTCGGTTTTTATCGTGTTGCTTGTAGTCCTCAGTGCACCAGCATGCCGGTGAACCAGTAGGCCTGGGCCAACGTGATCAAGCCGACAATCGTTGCAAAGAATAGGCTGTGCTTGAGGGTGAAGCGGAACAGATCCGATTCTTTGCCCACCAGGCCGGTCGCGGCACAAGCCACGGCGATCGATTGTGGCGAGATCATCTTGCCGGTCACGCCGCCGCTGGTGTTCGCCGCCACCAGCAAGGTGTCGTTGACACCGATCTGATGCGCGGTGGTCGCTTGCAGCGAGCTGAACAGGGCGTTGGACGAGGTATCGGAACCGGTGAGGAACACGCCCAGCCAGCCAAGGAACGGCGAGAAGAACGGGAACGCCGCGCCAGTCGCAGCCAGTACCAGGGCCATGGTCGAAGACATGCCCGAGTAGTTGGTGACGAAGGCAAACGCCAGCACCATGCCGATGGACAGGATTGGCCAACGCAGTTCGTAGAAGGTCTCTTTAAAAGTGGTAAGACCAGTTTTGAGATTGACCTTCAGGACCAGCATCGAGATCAGTGCCGAGAAGAAAATCGCTGTGCCAGTGGCGGAAATCGGGTCCAGTTTGAATACTGCCGGAATGGCGGTTGGCGCGGCCACGATGGGTGCGACCTTGACTACCATCTGGTCCAGGTGCGGGATGGCGAAGTTGAATACGAAGCTGTACATCGAACCGCCGGCGGCGAACATCGCCTTGAACGGCTTCAGGGTCCAGATGGTGACCAGTACGGTCAGGATCAGGAACGGCGACCAGGCCTTGAAAATTTCCCCAAGGCTGTAAGGCGAAGCCACGGTTGTGCGCTTCTGGCCGAAACCACCGACGCTGGCGCTCACCACGGAGGCCGAGACAGCGCCCACGATGTGTTGGCCGGCGGCGCGTTTTGGTTGCCAGACTTTCAGGAACAGGGTCAAGGAAATCAGGCTGGCCAGAGCCGAGGTGATGTCCGGCAGTTCCGGGCCGATGAAGTTCGAGGTGAAGTACTGGGTCACGGCAAAGCTCAAGCCGGCCACCAGGGCTGCCGGCCAGGTTTCCCGCACGCCGCGCAGGCCGTCCATCATGAACACCAGCCAGAACGGCACGAACAGCGACAGCAGCGGCAATTGGCGGCCGGTCATGGCGCCGATCTTGAACGCGTCGATGCCGGTGACTTGCCCGGCAACGATGATCGGAATGCCCAGGGCGCCGAAGGCCACCGGCGCGGTGTTGGCGATCAGACACAAGCCAGCGGCGTACAGCGGGTTGAAGCCAAGACCTACCAGTAGTGCAGCGGTAATCGCCACGGGTGCGCCAAAGCCGGCCGCACCTTCGAGGAAGGCGCCGAAGCAGAAACCGATCAGCAGGACCTGCAGGCGCTGGTCATCGGTGATCGACAGAACCGAACTGCGGATGACTTCAAACTGGCCACTCTTGACCGTCAGTTTGTAGAGGAACACCGCTGCCACGATGATCCAGGCAATCGGCCACAGGCCATAAGCGAAGCCATACCCGGCGGCGGCGAACGCCATATCGACCGGCATCTGGAAAGCGAAGATCGCCACCAGAATCGACAAAGCCAGGGTGATGCTGCCGGCCACATGCCCTTTGAGGCGGAATACGGCCAAAGCCAGGAAGAAAAACACGATGGGGATGACGGCGGCGAGTGCGGACAGGCCGAGGCTGCCGAGCGGGGTATAGAGCTGTTGCCAGGTTTGCATATGGGGTGGCCCCTAATTGTTGTTGGTCAGGCACTGATCAGCGTTTTTGGATAATTGGTAAGACCAATTTACAATCGCTGTTGGCTAGGGTAAAAGCCTTGTAGGCGGTGTGTCAATTTGCCGCCCTAAAACTTTTGTCGAATGCAAAGTGCGCAGGTCGTCTGTCTGGTATGACCAAATGCGTTGTGGCAGGTGCTGGCACGGCGCCGATAGGCCAGAATAGAGCCCCGGCGAGCCGTCGGATCGTGGAGTAATCGAGTTATGGGGTTTGATCAGATTCGTCAGCGCCGTTTGTCAGACGATATTGTCGAGCAGCTTGAGGGCATGATCCTCGAGGGCACGCTGAAAGCGGGCGAGCGCTTGCCGGCCGAGCGCGCGTTGGCCGAGCAATTTGGCGTGTCACGTCCTTCGTTGCGCGAAGCCATTCAGAAGCTGACCGCCAAGGGCCTGCTAGTCAGCCGCCAGGGTGGCGGCAACTACGTGGTGGAGTCGCTGGGTAGCACCTTCAGTGATCCCTTGTTGCATCTGCTGGAAAGCAATCCCGAGGCGCAACGCGATCTGCTGGAGTTTCGCCATACGCTGGAAGCGTCTTGCGCCTACTACGCGGCGCTGCGTGCCACGGAGGTGGATCGCGAGCGGCTGACCGCGGCATTCAACGAATTGCAGGACTGTTATTCGCGTCACGAAGAGGTGAGTCGTGCCGAAGAGGGTGCGGCGGACGCCAAATTTCATCTGGCGATCGCCGAGGCCAGCCACAATGCCGTGTTACTGCACACCATTCGCGGGTTGTTCGACCTGCTCAAGCGCAACGTGGTGACCAACATCGGTGGCATGTACAAGCAGCGCACCGAAACCCGCGACATGTTGATCACGCAGCACCGGGAGTTGTATCAGGCGATTATCGAAGGGCGGGCGGAGCAGGCGCGGGAAGTTTCCAGTCGGCACATTCTGTATGTGCAGGAGGTGCTGGAAGAAGTGCGTCAGGAAGTGCAGCGCATGGCCCGGGCGGAGCGGCGCAAGGGGATGTGAGGCGGTAGCTTGATTGTGGCGAGGGAGCTCGCTCCCGTTCGGCTGCGCAGCAGTCGTCAGCAGAAATAGTGATGGACGCCGTCAAGCGAAGGGGTGCTTCGCACCCCAGCGGGAGCAAGCTCCCTCGCCACAAAGTCGCGTCAGGACAGGAGAATTACTCTTCCTTGCCCTTGTTGCGCACCGCGCGCTGCAACTCGCGACTGGCGTCGCGTTCGCGCTCGGTATCGCGCTTGTCGTATTCCTTCTTGCCCTTGCCCAGAGCAATCTCGCACTTGACCATGTGCTTGCTCCAGTACCAGGACAGGCACACGCAGGCGTAACCCTTTTGCTGCACGGCAGCAGCCAGCTTTTCCAGTTCGCGCCGGTTGAGCAGCAATTTACGGGTGCGCACCGGATCCGCGATGACGTGGGTACTGGCGGTCGTCAGGGGCGTAATGTGGCTGCCGAGCAGCCAGGCTTCGCCATCCTTGAGCAGTACGTAGCTGTCAACCAGCTGCAGCTTGCTTGCCCGCAGACTTTTTACTTCCCAGCCGGCCAGGACCAGACCAGCCTCGAACCGATGTTCGATGAAGTAATCGTGTCGCGCCTTTTTATTTTGCGCGATGGTCCCTGTTGGGTGTTTCTTCTGTTTAGCCATAGGGGCGGCATTATAGGGAGTTACAACAGAGTCGGCTATGGGGTTGCTACGTGCTTGAGCAGGTTGATTGAATCCCGGACAATGCGGCCTCTTTTTTGAACGCTTGGGCGTGATAACGATGTCGACAGACAAGGTTTCTGTCCACGGCAGTTGGGCTAGCCGCTGGGTCTTCATACTCGCCGCGACCGGTTCGGCCGTGGGGCTGGGTAGTATCTGGAAATTCCCGTACATGGTCGGCGTCTATGGCGGCGGTGCCTTCGTGCTGATGTTCCTGGCCTGTATCGCATTGATCGGCGTGCCGGTCATGCTGGCGGAAACCCTGATCGGCCGGCGTGCCCGGCAGAGCCCGGCCAATGCCTTGAAGGTACTGGCGGTCGAGGCGGGGCACTCGGCCAAATGGTCCTGGGGCGCATTTGCCGGGATGATCACGGCATTGCTGATCCTGTCTTTCTACAGTGTGGTTGGCGGCTGGTCGCTGGATTACATCATCGACATGGGGCATGGCGACTTCCAGGGTGTGACGCCGGATCAGGTGGGGGCTTACTTCGGCAATGTGATCGCCGATCCTTGGCGCCTGACACTTTGGCACACGATTTTCATGCTGTTGTCAGCGGTGGTGATCGCCAGGGGCGTGGTTGCAGGGCTTGAACGCAGTTTGCGCATCATGATGCCGCTGCTGTTCGTGATGATCCTGGTGCTGCTGGGCTACAGCATGACCACCGGGCATTTCATGGAAGGCGTGCATTTCATGTTCGACTTCCACCCGGAAAAGGTCCTGGACGGCTTGTTGCCCGCGATGGGGCATGCGTTCTTTTCCCTGAGCGTGGGCGTCGGCTCGATCATGATCTACGGCGCCTACATGCCAAAGAACTCGTCGATTTCAGGGACGGTCGTCGGCGTGGCGCTGCTCGACACCTTCGTTTCCCTGGTGGCCGGCCTGGCATTGTTTCCGATTGTGTTCGCAGCGGGCCTGAATCCGAGCGAAGGGCCGGGGCTGATGTTCGTCAGCTTGCCGTTTGCCTTCGGTAACGTGGCGTTCGGGCAATTGATGGGTGTGGTGTTCTTCGTGCTGGTGGCGGTCGCTGCCTGGAGTTCGGCGATTTCCCTGCTTGAACCGATGGTGGCCTACCTGGTCGAGCGCACCAAAGTGAGTCGTGCCTGGGTCACCTTCTGGTTGGCTTTCAGCTGCTGGTTTGTCGGCCTGGGTACGGTGTTCTCCTTCAATATCTGGAAGGAGGCCAAGTTTTTCGTGAACGAAGGCGGGATGTTCCACCTCTACCAATGGGGAGCAACCGGTGGTCTCGACTTCTTTGGCGTGATCGATTTCTTCACCTCGCGACTCATGTTGCCGCTTGGCGGTTTGTGTTTCGTGGTGTTTGCGGGCTGGATCATGGGGCGTGAAGCGGTGCGCGACGAGTTGTCGATCCGTAACCCTGCGCTGTTTGGCCTGTCCTTGTTCTTGATGCGCTATGTGGCGCCCATCGGCATTCTCGTAGTGTTTGCCGCCCAGCTGTGGAAGTGACGCTGACATGACGACACACATTTCACGTTCGGCCTTGCTGCCGTACCCGGCGCAGGCGCTGTATGACCTGGTCAACGACGTGGCACGCTATCCGGAGTTTCTGCCGTGGTGCTCGGCGGCCGAAGTCCTGGAGAGCTCGCCTGAGCATATGCGGGCGAGCGTTGGCGTGGCGAAGGGTGGCCTCAGTCAGCATTTCGTGACGCGCAACACCCTGGTTCCCGGTCAGTCGATTGAAATGAACCTCGAGGAAGGCCCGTTCAATCAGTTGCATGGCGTGTGGGTGTTCAAGCCGCTGGGCGAGAAGGCCTGCAAGATCAGTCTTGATCTGTCGTTCGATTATGCCGGGCCGCTGGTTCGCGCCACTCTGGGGCCACTTTTCAACCAGGCGGCCAATACCCTGGTGGATGCATTCTGCCAGCGCGCCAAGCAGATACATGGTTGAGGTCATGATTGAAGTCGAGGTGGTCTACGCGGCCGTAGACCGTCAGGTGCTACTGACGCTGGCGGTGCCGGTCGGGACGAGCGTGCGGGCAGCCTTGCTCAGGTCTGCCGTGGCTGAGGAGTTTCCGGAGCTGGATCTGGCCAATTGCCCTGTGGGGATCTTCGGAAAGGTTGTAGCCGATCCAGAGCGTCGGTCTGTCCAGGCAGGGGACCGTATCGAGATTTACCGACCACTGCTGGCCGATCCGAAAGAGGTGCGCCGACTGCGCGCGGCAAAAGCTGCCGAGGCCAAAGCGCGGAATCAGTGAGTGGCTTGAGCACCAGGCAATAAAAAACCCGGACATGCCGGGTTTTTTATTGCGTCGCAAATTATTGCGGCGAGGTTTCCAGCGGTTGCGGCGTCGGGACCGGAACGGCTTCTACGCCGTCGACGTCCTTCTGGATCTGATCCAGCAACGAACCTGGCTTGACCGGTTTTTCCGGTTTTGGCTTCTCGACGTTTTCTGCCGGGGCAGCCACTGTCGTGCCGCTGTCCTTGCCGAGAATGGCTTCGTCACGGCTCACGCCTGGCATGAAATCACCGGAGAGGCTGACAAGCTGATCATTTGGGTTGAAGATAACGCTAATGCGTTCTTGTTGGCGTTCACCGCCACCCGGTTGCAGGCTATACAGATAATCCCAGCGATCGGCATGGAACGTGTCGGTGAGCAGAGGGTTGCCCATGATAAACCGTACTTGCTTACGGGTCATTCCCGGGCGTAACTGGTCTATCATGTCCTGCGTGACGACATTGCCCTGCTGGATGTCGATTTTGTAAACCCCGGGGAATGAACAACCGGCGAGTGCGAGCAGTCCCACAAAGGTGAAACTGGTTAGCAAGAGCTTGGTGTTTTGCATCGGTGGGCGACTTCCACTATCTTGGCTGGGACAACGTAAACGCCGATCATACCCGCATTAAGAGAAGCTGCGAAGCAGCATCGCGAGAAAGCTGACCATGGTTGAAAATAGCGAACTACGCAAAGCCGGCCTCAAAGTGACCCTGCCACGGGTCAAAATTCTGCAAATGCTCGATTCCGCCGAGCAGCGCCACATGAGTGCCGAGGATGTCTACAAGGCCCTTATGGAGGCTGGTGAGGACGTCGGTCTGGCCACGGTTTACCGTGTTCTGACCCAGTTCGAGGCAGCTGGCCTTGTGGTGCGGCACAACTTCGACGGAGGCCATGCGGTCTTCGAACTGGACGACGGAAAGCATCACGACCATATGGTCAACGTCGAAACCAGCGAAGTGATCGAATTCTTCGACGAAGAAATCGAGCGGCTTCAGAAAGCAATCGTCGACAAGTATGGCTTCGAGATGGTTGATCACAATCTGGTGCTGTACGTGCGCAAGAAAAAGTAAGCATGTCGCGCGAACTTGAGGTTCGCGATACGAACGAAGGCGACCCCAGGGTCGCCTTCGTGCTTTCTGCCTTTATTCAGGCTTTTGCGCCCACCACCATTTTCCTGGCGTGAGCCAGTGACTCCTTGGTGAGATCGATGCCGCCCAGCATTCGTGCGACTTCTTCGACGCGGTCGTTTTTGCTCAATTTGGAAACGGCCGTGCGGGTGGCATCTTCGCCGCGCACTTTATGCACGAATAGATGCTGATGACCTTGCGCTGCCACTTGCGGCAAGTGGGTCACGGTCAGTACCTGCCCGCGCTCGCCGAGCCTGCGCAGCAACTGGCCGACGATTTCTGCAGTCGGACCACCGATACCAACGTCCACTTCGTCGAACACCAGAGTGGGAACGCGAGATGTCTGCGCGGTGATGACCTGAATCGCCAGGCTGATCCGCGACAGTTCGCCTCCGGATGCGACTTTTGCCAACGCTTTCAATGGTTGGCCCGGGTTGGCGCTGACCAGTAATTCAACCTGTTCAAGTCCATTCGGCAGCAGTTCGTCACTGCTGTTTGGGCGCAACTCAATGGTGAAGCGCCCGCCAGGCATGCCCAGGCGCTGGATCTCCAGTTCCACGGCGCTGGCCAGGCTGCTTGAGGCTTGATGACGCAGATCGCTCAGCTCACGAGCCTTTTCTTGATAATGGCGAGCGTATGAAGACAGCTCATCGCTTAGCCGCTCGATGGATTCGTCGTTGGCGTTGAGGGTTTCGATTTCATCCAGCAGTTTCTGTTGCATCTCGGCGACTTCGGTCGGCCGGATGCGGTGTTTGCGCGCCAGGGTGTAGATCGCGTCGAGGCGCTCTTCGAGGTATTGAAGGCGCGACGGATCGGCGTCGAAGTTGTCGAGGAAGCGGTTCAGTTCACCAACGGCCTCTTCAACCTGGATTTGTGCACTGGTCAACAAGCTGCTGGCTTCGCCCAGCGCACCGATCGAACTGTTCACGCTCGACAGGCGGTTGAGGCTGGCGGTGAGGGCATTCAGTACATTCCCGGAATCACTTTCACTGCATTGCTCGACGACTTGTCGGCAGATGCCGAGCAAGGTCTCGGCGTTGGTCAGGTTCTTGTGTTCCTGCTCAAGCTGCTCCAGCTCGTTGTCGCCAAGGCCAAGGTTTTCCAGTTCTTCGAGTTGATAGCTGAGCAACTGATGGCGGGCGCGTTGCTCGTCGCCGGAGTTGGAGAGTCGCTCCAGTTCCTGGCGGGTCTGGCGCCAGCGTTGGGCGGCGAGCTGAACCTGGCGGGCCAGGTCGGTCGCGCCGGCATATTCATCGAGCAGGCGACGGTGGGTATCGGTCTTGAGCAGGGATTGGTGCTCGTGCTGGCTGTGAATGTCGATCAGCAGCTCGCCCAGCGCCTTGAGGTCGCCAAGCGGGCAGGGCGTGCCGTTGATGTAGCCGCGCGAGCGCCCTTCGGATGTGATCACTCGGCGCAGGATGCACGGGCCGTCGTTTTCGAGGTCGCGTTCGGCCAGCCAGGCGCTGGCTTCCGGAATGTCGACCAGATCGAAGGTGGCCAGGATGTCGGCTTTGTCGGCGCCGGGGCGGACCACGCCGCTGTCGGCGCGATCGCCCAGGGTAAGGCCCAGCGCGTCGAGCATGATCGACTTGCCCGCGCCGGTTTCCCCGGTGATAACGCTCATCCCGCGATCGAGTTCGAGATCGAGATGTTCAACGATGGCGTAGTTGTGTACGGACAGGTGCACCAGCATATGGGCCGCTCCCAGGTGTTAGGTCTGGTTATTTATACAGTGTTTTGTTTCTGGCTGACAATGCCCCTCGTTAGCTCGATTCGCTCGGTCCGACGAAAGCCTTATCGCGACCGGGAATGACAAAGCAGTTGTTATTTGTAGGGTTAATCGTCGGCGCCCCTTGAAGCCGGATTTTGCGGCCCCATATAGCTGGGCAGAAGCGCGAGTTGAGCTCGCGGACGAAATTGAAAGGAGAAATCTATGGCTGACGAACAGACAGTGGATACGCAAAACCCAGACGCCAACCAGGCGCCCGAGGCTTCGGGTGATGACCTGGCGGCTCGTGTACAAGTGCTCGAAGAGCAACTGGCAGGCGCTCAGGATCAGGCTTTGCGTGTAGCCGCCGATCTGCAGAACGTCCGCCGTCGCGCCGAGCAGGATGTGGAGAAGGCTCACAAGTTCGCGCTGGAAAAATTCGCCAGCGACCTGCTGCCGATCGTCGACAGCCTGGAGCGCGGCCTGGAACTGTCCAGCCCGGACGACGAAAGCATCCGTCCGATGCGCGAAGGCATCGAGCTGACCCTGAAAATGTTCCACGACACTCTCAAGCGTTATCAGCTTGAAGCGATCGATCCGCATGGTGAACCGTTCAACGCCGTTCACCATCAGGCAATGGCCATGCAGGAAAGCGCCGATGTCGAGCCGAACAGTGTTCTGAAGGTGTTCCAGAAGGGCTATCAGCTCAATGGTCGCCTGCTGCGCCCGGCGATGGTCGTGGTCAGCAAGGCGCCTGCGCCGGTTTCGCCTTCGATTGACGAGCAGGCTTGAAATCCGCCGCAAGGCCCCCATTTATAAGTCAAGCGTTTAAGTGCTACCGCAGTTAGCCACCACTGCTGCGGCAACCAAATCCAAAGTTTCGGGAGAGTGAACATGGGCAAAATTATCGGTATCGACCTGGGGACTACCAACTCCTGCGTCTCCGTGCTGGAAAACGGCAAGGCAAAAGTTATTGAAAACGCTGAAGGCGCGCGTACCACGCCGTCGATCATCGCTTACGCCAACGATGGCGAAATCCTGGTTGGCCAGTCGGCCAAGCGTCAGGCTGTGACCAATCCGCATAACACCCTGTATGCGGTGAAGCGTCTGATCGGTCGTCGTTTCGACGAAGAAGTCGTGCAAAAAGACATCCAGATGGTCCCTTACAAGATCGTCAAGGCTGACAACAGCGACGCCTGGGTTGAAGTGAACGGCCAGAAAATGGCACCGCCACAAATCTCGGCTGAAATCCTGAAAAAAATGAAGAAGACCGCCGAAGACTACCTCGGCGAGACCGTGACTGAAGCGGTGATCACCGTTCCGGCCTACTTCAACGACAGCCAGCGTCAAGCCACCAAGGACGCCGGCCGCATCGCTGGCCTGGACGTAAAACGTATCATCAACGAACCAACCGCAGCCGCTCTGGCTTACGGCATGGACAAGGCCAAGGGCGATCACACCGTGATCGTTTACGACCTGGGTGGTGGTACTTTCGACGTTTCCGTGATCGAGATCGCTGAAGTCGATGGCGAGCACCAGTTCGAAGTACTGGCCACCAACGGTGACACGTTCCTGGGCGGTGAAGACTTTGACATTCGTCTGATCGACTACCTCGTCGACGAATTCAAGAAAGAAAGCGGCATGAACCTCAAGGGCGACCCGCTGGCCATGCAGCGCCTGAAAGAGGCCGCTGAAAAAGCCAAGATCGAACTGTCCTCAAGCCAGTCGACCGACGTGAACCTGCCGTACATCACTGCAGACGCCACCGGTCCTAAGCACCTGAACGTGAAGATCTCCCGCGCCAAGCTCGAAGCGCTGGTGGAAGACCTGGTTCAGCGCACCATCGAACCTTGCCGCATCGCAATGAAAGATGCCGGTATCGAGGTTGGCGCGATCAACGACGTGATCCTGGTGGGCGGTCAGACCCGTATGCCGCTGGTTCAGAAGCTGGTGACCGAGTTCTTCGGTAAAGAAGCTCGTAAAGACGTCAACCCGGACGAAGCGGTTGCCATGGGTGCTGCCATCCAGGGCGCGGTATTGGCCGGTGACGTGAAAGACGTTCTGCTGCTCGACGTCAGCCCGCTGACCCTGGGTATCGAAACCATGGGGGGCGTGATGACTGCGCTGATCGAGAAAAACACCACGATTCCTACCAAGAAATCGCAAGTGTTCTCGACTGCCGACGACAACCAGGGCGCCGTGACCATTCACGTGCTGCAAGGCGAGCGTAAGCAAGCCGCACAGAACAAGTCCCTGGGCAAGTTCGACCTGGCCGACATTCCACCAGCTCCACGTGGTGTGCCGCAGATCGAAGTGACCTTCGACATCGACGCCAACGGCATCCTGCACGTAGGTGCGAAGGACAAGGCTACCGGCAAGACTCAGTCGATCGTGATCAAGGCCAACTCCGGTCTGTCCGACGAAGAAATCGAGCGCATGGTGCGTGATGCCGAGGCGAACGCCGAGGAAGACCGCAAGTTCGAAGAGTTGGCCACTGCCCGTAACCAGGGTGATGCACTGGTTCACTCGACGCGCAAAATGGTTGTCGATGCCGGCGATAAAGTGACCGCTGAAGAGAAGACTGCAATCGAAGCGGCCGTAGTTGCCCTGGAAGCTGCCGTCAAAGGCGACGACAAGGCTGCTATCGACGCCAAGGTTGAAGAGCTGTCGAAAGTCTCCGCTCCAGTGGCGCAGAAGATGTACGCCGAACAGGCTCAGCCTGCTGAAGGCGCGGCACCGCACGACGACAAGGCGGAAAAGGCTGACGACGTTGTCGACGCCGAGTTCGAAGAAGTCAAAGACCACAAGTAAGTTGTTGGTCGGCCGGTTGACTGCCTTCAGGCGGTGACTGGTAGGATGTCGCCGCGCGGGAGCTTGCTCCCGCGTTGGCGTATCTGGAATACGCGAATTTTTACAGCATGCGACAGCGGCGGATTGAGTGGCTTGTTCGTTAGAGCAAGTTCGGATGACTGAACGCCATAACCAAGGCGCTGCGACGACTCATAGCGCGCTATGGGGAGGAGCGGCAACGCAGGGTATGGTGCTCAGGCGCCGGAGTTGCCTAACGAACAAACCATTCAGTCCGCCCCAGCA
Source organism: Pseudomonas sp. P4_B4 (assembly GCF_056402255.1). Taxonomy (NCBI): domain Bacteria; kingdom Pseudomonadati; phylum Pseudomonadota; class Gammaproteobacteria; order Pseudomonadales; family Pseudomonadaceae; genus Pseudomonas; species Pseudomonas sp. P4_B4. Next base: position 84,240 of record NZ_JBFUHS010000011.1, on the reverse strand, counting down.
TGTTGGTGGTATGGCCGGAAATGCTCCTGCTTTTCGCGCCGCAAGTACCGCAAGAATCAAAGACCAGGATCGTTGAATTGACGTGAGTTGGGTCCGGGCCTGTATTGGGGCTCAACGAGTTCGGCAAGCTCAGGAGGGTTTTGTCGGACGTCCTCAAGAGTGCAAAGACTTATGGCAAAGCGTGACTATTACGAAGTGTTGGGTGTTGAGCGTGGCTCAAGCGAAGCGGACCTGAAGAAGGCTTACCGTCGCCTGGCGATGAAGCACCACCCGGACCGTAATCCCGATGACAAAGCGTCGGAAGATATGTTCAAGGAGGCCAACGAGGCCTACGAAGTGCTGTCCGATTCCAGCAAGCGCGCGGCATACGACCAGTATGGCCATGCCGGTGTCGACCCAAGCATGGGTGGTGGCGGTGCCGGTTTCGGCGGTCAGAACTTCTCCGACATCTTTGGCGATGTCTTCAGTGACTTCTTCGGTGGCGGTCGCGGCGGTTCCCGTGGCGGCGCTCAGCGCGGCAGTGACTTGCGCTACACCCTGGAACTGGACCTCGAAGAGGCGGTGCGCGGTACGACCGTGAATATTCGCGTTCCGACGCTGGTCAACTGCAAGCCTTGCGACGGCTCCGGCGCCAAGAAAGGTTCTGCGCCGGTGACCTGCCCGACGTGCGGCGGTATCGGCCAGGTGCGCATGCAGCAAGGTTTCTTCTCGGTGCAGCAGACATGCCCGCGCTGCCATGGCCAGGGCAAGATCATTTCCGATCCGTGCGATTCCTGCCACGGCGAAGGTCGTGTCGAAGAGTACAAGACCTTGTCGGTGAAAGTGCCGGCCGGTGTCGATACCGGTGACCGCATTCGTCTGTCCGGCGAAGGCGAGGCGGGCGCTCACGGTGGCCCGACGGGCGACCTGTACGTGGTGATCAATGTGCGCGAGCACTCGATTTTCCAGCGCGATGGCAAGCACCTGTTCTGCGAAGTGCCGATCAGCTTCGTCGATGCGGCGCTGGGTGGCGAGCTGGAGATTCCGACCCTTGATGGCCGGGTCAAGCTGAAGATCCCTGAGGGGACTCAGACCGGCAAGCAGTTCCGTGTGCGTGGCAAGGGTGTCGCGCCTGTGCGTGGTGGTGGTGCTGGCGACTTGATGTGCCGTGTTGCGGTCGAGACTCCGGTCAACCTGAGCCGTCGCCAGCGTGAAATGCTCGAGGAATTCCGTAGTTCGTTGGCGGATGACAACAGCCACTCGCCGAAAACCACTGGTTGGTTCGAAGGCGTGAAGCGCTTCTTCGGCGATTTGTAAGGAGGCAGGCATGCGACGTATTGCAGTGATGGGCGCCGCCGGGCGCATGGGCAAGACCCTGATTGAAGCGGTGCAGCAAACTCCGGGCGCCGGTCTGACGGCGGCGGTGGATCGTCCCGACAGCACGTTGGTCGGCGCGGATGCCGGCGAGCTGGCTGCGCTGGGTCGTATCGGTGTGCCTCTGTCCGGTGATCTGGATCGGGTGGTCGACGAGTTCGACGTGCTGATCGACTTCACGCACCCGACGGTGACCCTGAAGAACCTGGCTTTCTGCCGTAAACACGGCAAAGCGATGATCATCGGTACCACCGGTTTCAGCGTTGAAGAAAAGCAGTTGCTGGCGGAAGCGGGCAAGGACATTCCGATTGTCTTCGCGGCCAACTTCAGTGTCGGGGTCAACCTGTGCCTGAAGTTGCTCGACACAGCCGCTCGCGTATTGGGTGACGATGTCGATATCGAAATCACCGAAGCTCACCATCGGCATAAAGTCGATGCGCCGTCCGGCACTGCCGTGCGCATGGGTGAGGTGATTGCCGATGCTCTGGGTCGCGATCTGAAAAAGGTGGCGGTGTATGGTCGTGAGGGCCAGACCGGCGCTCGTGATCGCGAGACCATTGGTTTCGCCACTGTGCGCGCTGGCGACATCGTTGGTGATCACACTGTGCTGTTCGCCGCCGACGGCGAGCGTGTCGAGATCACTCACAAGGCGTCCAGTCGCATGACCTTCGCCAAGGGCGCGGTACGTGCTGCTTTGTGGCTGGACGGGCGCGAGCCTGGCCTTTACGACATGCAAGACGTGCTCGATCTGCGTTAAGATGCACCCGAAATCGGGCTCGCGCACAGCGTTTGAGCCCGGTTTTGTTCCGCCAAGCGACGTCCTGTCGCATTCTCCAGCCTTTAAGGCTCATTGGCGGTAGACCAAAAATGCCTTTTTCTGTAAGCTACAGCTTTAGTGTGTCCACTAAAAGCGCGCAGAATAATTCAGTGAAGAAGCGGGGTGACGTGTCCATACGTCACTCCGCTTTTTTACAACCTGCGATCGCCCTTTCAGGCTTTATTTACGGGAGGTCTTCTTGACTAAGCCAGCCATACTCGCCCTTGCTGATGGCAGCATTTTTCGCGGCGAAGCCATTGGAGCCGACGGTCAGACCGTTGGTGAGGTGGTGTTCAACACCGCAATGACCGGCTATCAGGAAATCCTTACCGATCCTTCCTACGCCCAACAGATCGTTACCCTGACTTACCCGCACATCGGCAACACCGGCACCACGCCGGAAGACGCCGAGTCCAACCGCGTCTGGTCTGCCGGCCTGGTCATCCGTGACCTGCCACTGGTGGCGAGCAACTGGCGTAACACGATGTCCCTGTCCGACTACCTGAAGGCCAACAATGTTGTGGCCATCGCCGGTATCGACACCCGCCGCCTGACGCGCATCCTGCGTGAAAAAGGCGCGCAGAACGGCTGCATCATGGCCGGTGACAACATTTCCGAAGAAGCCGCCATTGCCGCCGCGCAGGGTTTCCCTGGTCTGAAAGGCATGGACCTGGCGAAAGTTGTCAGCACCAAGGACACCTACGAATGGCGTTCGACTGTCTGGGATCTGAAAACCGACAGCCACGCGACCATCGAAGCCTCCGAGCTGCCGTACCACGTGGTTGCCTACGACTACGGCGTCAAGGTGAACATCCTGCGCATGCTGGTCGAGCGCGGTTGCCGCGTGACTGTAGTCCCTGCACAGACTCCAGCGTCCGACGTTCTGGCGCTGAAGCCGGACGGCGTGTTCCTGTCCAACGGCCCTGGTGATCCGGAGCCTTGCGACTACGCGATCCAGGCGATCAAGGACGTGCTGGAAACCGAGATCCCGGTCTTCGGTATCTGCCTCGGTCACCAGCTGCTGGCCCTGGCCTCCGGCGCCAAGACCCTGAAAATGGGTCACGGCCACCACGGTGCCAACCACCCCGTCCAGGACCTGGACAGCGGCGTGGTGATGATCACCAGCCAGAACCACGGTTTTGCCGTAGACGAAGCGACCCTGCCGGCCAACGTTCGCGCGATCCACAAATCGCTGTTCGACGGCACCCTGCAAGGTATCGAGCGTACCGATAAGAGCGCCTTCAGCTTCCAGGGTCACCCGGAAGCCAGCCCTGGCCCGAACGACGTAGCGCCATTGTTCGATCGCTTCATCACCGAGATGGCCAAGCGACGCTGATCGCTCGCCCTGATGTAGCAAAGCTTGAGGGTGGTCCCGACACCGGCGGCCCCCTCAAGGCTTCAGAGATTGAACAAGACGGCTTGCCGACTGACCTGCGGATTTGAGTGACAAACCCATGCCAAAACGTACAGACATTAAAAGCATCCTGATTCTTGGTGCTGGCCCGATCGTGATCGGCCAGGCCTGCGAATTCGACTACTCCGGCGCCCAGGCCTGCAAAGCCCTGCGCGAAGAGGGCTACCGCGTCATCCTGGTGAACTCCAACCCGGCCACCATCATGACCGACCCGGCCATGGCCGACGCCACCTATATCGAGCCAATCAAGTGGCAGACTGTTGCCAAGATCATCGAGAAAGAGCGTCCGGACGCTCTGCTGCCGACCATGGGTGGCCAGACCGCTCTGAACTGCGCCCTGGACCTGGAGCGCGAAGGCGTTCTGGAGAAGTTCGGCGTAGAGATGATCGGTGCTAACGCCGACACCATCGACAAGGCTGAAGACCGTTCGCGTTTCGACAAGGCGATGAAATCCATCGGCCTGGCGTGCCCGCGTTCCGGTATCGCCCACAGCATGGAAGAGGCCAATGCGGTCCTCGAGAAGCTCGGCTTCCCGTGCATCATCCGTCCGTCCTTCACCATGGGCGGCACCGGTGGCGGTATCGCTTACAACCGTGAAGAGTTCGAAGAAATCTGCGCCCGTGGTCTGGACTTGTCGCCGACCAAAGAGCTGCTGATCGACGAATCGCTGATCGGCTGGAAAGAATACGAAATGGAGGTTGTCCGCGATAAGAAGGACAACTGCATCATCGTCTGCTCCATCGAAAACTTTGACCCGATGGGTGTGCACACCGGTGACTCGATCACCGTGGCTCCGGCACAGACCCTGACCGACAAGGAATACCAGATCCTGCGTAACGCCTCCCTGGCGGTACTGCGCGAGATCGGCGTGGAAACCGGCGGTTCCAACGTTCAGTTCGGTATCTGCCCGAACACCGGCCGCATGGTCGTGATCGAGATGAACCCACGTGTATCGCGTTCCTCGGCACTGGCTTCGAAAGCCACCGGCTTCCCGATCGCCAAGGTCGCGGCCAAGCTGGCTGTGGGTTACACCCTCGACGAGCTGTCGAACGACATCACCGGCGGCAAGACCCCGGCGTCCTTTGAACCGTCCATCGACTACGTCGTCACCAAGCTGCCACGCTTCGCTTTCGAGAAGTTCCCCAAGGCTGACGCGCGCCTGACCACTCAGATGAAGTCGGTGGGTGAAGTCATGGCCATCGGCCGTACCTTCCAGGAATCCCTGCAGAAAGCCCTGCGCGGTCTGGAAGTGGGCGTTTGCGGTCTGGACGAGAAGGTTGATCTGGCCAACCCGGAAAGCATGAGCGTACTCAAGCGCGAGCTGACCGTGCCGGGCGCCGAGCGTATCTGGTACGTGGCCGACGCAATGCGCGCCGGCATGACCGTCGAAGACATCTTCGGCATGACCATGATCGACCCTTGGTTCCTGGTGCAGATGGAAGACCTGATCAAGGAAGAAGAGAAGGTCAAGACCCTGGGTCTGACCAGCATCGACCACGATCTGATGTTCCGCCTCAAGCGCAAAGGCTTCTCCGATATGCGCCTGGCCAAGCTGCTGGGTGTGACCGAGAAGAGCCTGCGCGCTCACCGTCACAAGCTGGAAATCTTCCCGGTCTACAAGCGCGTCGACACCTGCGCTGCCGAGTTCGCCACCGATACTGCCTACCTCTACTCGACGTACGAGGAAGAGTGCGAGGCGGCGCCATCGGGTCGCGACAAGATCATGATCCTGGGTGGCGGTCCTAACCGCATCGGCCAGGGCATCGAGTTCGACTACTGCTGCGTACACGCGGCACTGGCCCTGCGCGATGACGGCTACGAGACCATCATGGTCAACTGCAACCCGGAAACCGTTTCCACCGACTACGACACTTCCGATCGCCTGTACTTCGAACCGGTGACCCTGGAAGACGTGCTGGAAATCGTCCGCGTCGAGAAGCCGAAAGGCGTGATCGTCCAGTACGGCGGCCAGACTCCGCTGAAACTGGCGCGTGCCCTGGAAGCCGCCGGCGTGCCGATCATCGGCACCAGCCCTGACGCCATCGACCGTGCCGAAGACCGTGAGCGCTTCCAGCAGATGGTCCAGCGCCTGAACCTGCGTCAGCCGCCAAACGCCACCGTGCGCAGCGAAGACGAAGCGATTCGTGCCGCCAGCAAGATCGGTTATCCGCTGGTAGTGCGTCCGTCCTATGTACTGGGCGGCCGTGCGATGGAAATCGTCTACGAAGAAGAAGAACTCAAGCGCTACCTGCGCGAAGCGGTTCAAGTGTCCAACGACAGCCCGGTGCTGCTGGACCACTTCCTCAACTGCGCCATCGAAATGGACGTGGATGCGGTTTGCGACGGCAAGGACGTGGTAATCGGCGCGATCATGCAGCACATCGAGCAGGCCGGTGTTCACTCCGGTGACTCCGCGTGCTCGCTGCCGCCGTACTCGCTGCCTGCGCACATCCAGGACGAGATGCGCGAACAGGTCAAGAAAATGGCCCTGGAGCTGGGCGTGGTCGGCCTGATGAACGTTCAGTTGGCGCTGCAAGGCGACGACATCTACGTCATCGAAGTCAACCCGCGCGCTTCCCGTACTGTGCCGTTCGTGTCCAAGTGCATCGGTGTTTCCCTGGCAATGATCGCGGCTCGCGTCATGGCCGGTAAGACCTTGAAGGAAATCGGCTTCACCAAGGAAATCATCCCGAACTTCTACAGCGTGAAAGAGGCGGTGTTCCCGTTCGCCAAATTCCCTGGCGTTGACCCGATCCTCGGCCCAGAGATGAAGTCGACCGGTGAAGTGATGGGCGTTGGCGACACCTTCGGTGAAGCGTTCGCCAAGGCCCAGATGGGTGCCAGCGAAGTGCTGCCGACCGGCGGTACTGCGTTCATCAGCGTACGTGACGACGACAAGCCACTGGTTGCGGGCGTGGCCCGTGATCTGATCAACTTGGGCTTCGAAGTGGTCGCCACTGCCGGTACTGCCAAGCTGATCGAGGCTGCAGGCCTGAAAGTGCGCCGTGTGAACAAGGTGACCGAAGGTCGTCCGCACGTGGTCGACATGATCAAGAATGACGAAGTCACGCTGATCATCAACACCACCGAAGGTCGTCAGTCGATCGCTGATTCGTACTCCATTCGTCGTAATGCCCTGCAGCACAAGATTTACTGCACCACCACCATTGCTGCTGGCGAAGCCATCTGTGAAGCGCTGAAGTTCGGTCCCGAGAAGACTGTGCGCCGCTTGCAGGATCTACACGCAGGATTGAAGGCATGAGCATAACGAAGTACCCCATGACCGTTCAGGGCGCTCGCGCCCTGGAAGAAGAGCACACTCACCTGACCAAGGTCGTTCGTCCGAAGCTCAGCCAGGACATCGGTACGGCCCGCGAGTTGGGTGATTTGAAGGAAAACGCCGAATACCACGCTGCTCGTGAGCAGCAGGGTATGGTCGAGGCGCGCATTCGTGACATCGAGGGCCGGATTCAGAATCAGGTCATCATTGATGTCACGAGCATTCCTCATACCGGCAAAGTGATTTTCGGCACCACCGTCGAGATTGCCAATGTCGAGACGGATGAGCGCGTTACATACCACATCGTGGGTGAGGATGAGGCTGACTTCAAACTCGGCAAAATTTCGGTCGGCTCTCCACTGGCCCGCGCCTTGATTGCCAAGGAAGAGGGTGATGTGGTCGCCGTGAAAACGCCTGGCGGCGTTATCGAGTACGAGATTGTCGAAGTTCGCCACATCTGAAGGCTGGCGCCCGTTTCGTGCGGGCGCCATGCTTTGGCAGCTGACCCAGATGTTGTGGGTCGGCGGCTTGTGGCTGTTGCAAATCGGTCTGTTGCCGGTGCTGGGACGAATTGGCCTGGCGCCGCTGCTGATCGATGAAATCGCAGGCACGCTCAATACGTTGGTAGTGGGATTCGCTACGGCGTGTGTGATTTTTCAGGCTTTGGTGCTGGTTAAGGCCGAGGGCCTTGTCAGTCTATGGCGGGATATTCGCGGGCAACTGCTGTTGATGGCGCTGTATGCGTGCGCGATGTACTTCGCGGTGCGTTTCGGCTGGCCGGATGCCGATCGTTGGCAGGCGTTCAGCTATCTTGTTCTGGGCTTTTCCGGGCTGGTGCTGGTGTTGCAGCCGGTGCCGGGATGGAGTGGCAGGGTGCGCGAAGCACACCCTTGACCCTTGCCATCACTTGAAGCGATGGACGTTCGACAGCTGCTTGTTGACGCTGAAGTTCTTGCGGTAGATCAGTGCCATCTTGCCGATGACCTGAACCAGATCCGCTTTGCCGACCTTGCAGAGCTCTGCAATGGACGCCAGGCGCGATTCGCGATCGAGGATGTTGAGCTTGATTTTGATCAGCTCGTGATCCGCCAATGCGCGTTCGAGTTCGGCTAACACACCTTCAGTCAAACCATTGTCTGCCACAATCAAAACTGGTTTCAGATGGTGGCCAATGGATTTGTACTGTTTCTTCTGCTCTTGAGTGAGCGGCATAATCTGACCCCTGCGTCTGATCTTGTAAAAAGCGGCGGCCAGTTTACCCGAGCGAGTCCGGGACCGCCCAGTTAATCACGACCCGTTTTATTTCCGAGGTATCCCGTGGCCCGTTCCAAGACAAGCCTTAACTGGCTGAAAGAACATTTCAACGACCCATTCGTCAAAATGGCACAGAAAGACGGGTACCGTTCCCGCGCCAGCTACAAACTGCTGGAGATCCAGGAAAAGGATCGTCTGATCCGCCCGGGCATGAGCGTAATCGACCTTGGTGCGGCCCCCGGTGGGTGGTCCCAGGTGACCAGTCGTCTGATTGGTGGACAGGGCACACTGATCGCTTCTGACATTCTGGAAATGGACAGCATCCCGGACGTGACCTTCATTCAGGGCGACTTTACCGAGGATGCTGTGCTGGCTCAGATCCTCGATGCCGTCGGAAATAAGGAAGTAGACCTTGTGATTTCCGATATGGCCCCCAATATGAGTGGATTACCGGCCGTAGACATGCCGCGAGCGATGTTCCTGTGAGAGTTGGCACTGGATCTCTCGACTCGGGTGCTTAAGCCCGGTGGTGATTTTTTGATCAAGATCTTCCAGGGTGAAGGCTTCGACGAGTTCCACAAGAGCGTTCGCCAGCAGTTCGAGAAGGTGCAGATGCGCAAGCCGACCTCGTCGCGCGACCGTTCTCGCGAGCAGTACCTGCTGGGCCGCGGTTTCCGCGGACGCAGTGAGGGTTGAGTGAATTTTCGATCGGGGTGATAGGATTTTTGTATTACGCCTTGTCAGAATTAGCGAATATTGTGTAGGAAGTGTTTCACAAAGGGTTACAGACGGCGCCTGCCAAGTCGTAGGTAATGTAGTAAGTTAGGCCGGTGAATATCATGCGAAGCGCGCGTCAGTAGCGGAGCTTGCTTCAGAGGGTAGTTAATTGAACGATATGGCAAAGAATCTGATCCTGTGGTTGATCATCGCGGCTGTCCTGGTGACGGTGATGAACAACTTCTCCAGCCCTAACGAGCCGCAGACCCTCAACTATTCCGACTTCATCCAGCAGGTCAAGGATGGCAAGGTCGAGCGCGTGGCGGTTGATGGCTACGTGATTACCGGCAAGCGCAACGATGGCGACAGCTTCAAGACCATTCGCCCGGCGATCCAGGACAACGGCCTGATCGGTGACCTGGTGGATAACCACGTCGTGGTCGAAGGCAAGCAGCCTGAACAGCAAAGCATCTGGACTCAGCTTCTGGTCGCCAGCTTCCCGATCCTCGTGATCATCGCCGTGTTCATGTTCTTCATGCGGCAGATGCAGGGCGGTGCAGGTGGCAAGGGTGGGCCGATGAGCTTCGGCAAGAGCAAGGCACGCCTGCTCTCCGAAGATCAGGTCAAAACCACTTTGGCTGACGTTGCCGGTTGCGACGAAGCCAAGGAAGAAGTTGGCGAGTTGGTTGAATTCCTGCGTGATCCGGGCAAGTTCCAGCGTTTGGGCGGCCGCATTCCTCGTGGCGTGCTGATGGTCGGTCCTCCTGGTACTGGTAAAACCTTGATTGCCAAGGCGATTGCCGGCGAAGCCAAAGTGCCGTTCTTCACCATTTCTGGCTCCGACTTCGTCGAAATGTTCGTCGGTGTGGGTGCCAGCCGTGTTCGCGACATGTTCGAACAGGCCAAGAAACACGCTCCATGCATCATCTTCATCGACGAAATCGATGCGGTCGGTCGCCATCGTGGTGCTGGCATGGGTGGTGGTCACGACGAGCGCGAGCAGACGCTCAACCAGTTGCTGGTCGAGATGGACGGCTTCGAAATGAATGACGGCATCATCGTGATCGCCGCAACCAACCGTCCTGATGTACTGGACCCTGCGCTGCTGCGTCCGGGCCGTTTCGACCGTCAGGTTGTAGTCGGTCTGCCGGACATCCGTGGTCGCGAACAGATTCTCAAGGTCCACATGCGCAAAGTGCCGATGGGCGACGACGTTGCTCCGGCCGTGATCGCTCGTGGTACTCCAGGCTTCTCCGGTGCTGACCTGGCCAACCTGGTGAACGAGGCGTCGTTGTTCGCTGCCCGCGCCGGCAAGCGCATCGTCGAGATGAAAGAATTCGAACTGGCCAAAGACAAAATCATGATGGGCGCCGAGCGCAAATCCATGGTCATGTCCGAGAAAGAAAAACAGAACACGGCTTATCACGAAGCGGGTCACGCCATTGTGGGGCGTGTCGTGCCTGAGCATGATCCGGTGTACAAGGTGTCGATCATCCCGCGCGGTCGTGCGCTGGGTGTGACCATGTTCCTGCCGGAAGAAGATCGTTACAGCCTGTCCAAGCGTGCGTTGATCAGTCAGATCTGCTCGTTGTACGGCGGTCGTATCGCTGAAGAAATGACCCTTGGCTTCGATGGCGTGACCACCGGTGCCTCCAACGACATCATGCGCGCCAGCCAGATTGCGCGGAACATGGTGACCAAGTGGGGTCTTTCGGAAAAACTCGGTCCGTTGATGTATGCCGAAGAAGAGGGTGAAGTGTTCCTCGGTCGCGGCGGTGGCGGTCAGAGTGCAAGCTTCTCTGGTGAGACAGCCAAGCTGATCGACTCCGAAGTGCGCAGCATCATCGATCAGTGCTACGGCACGGCGAAGCAGATTCTCACGGACAACCGTGACAAGCTCGATGCGATGGCCGATGCCTTGATGAAGTACGAAACGATCGATGCCGAGCAGATCGACGACATCATGGCGGGTCGTACGCCTCGCGAGCCACGCGACTGGTCGGGTGGCACGGGTACTTCCGGCACCCCTCCGGTGGTGCAGGATGAGCGTCCGGAAACACCGATCGGTGGTCCTGCTGCTGACGTATAAGGTTTGAAATGACTTCTGTTCAGTCCTCGACCCGGTTGCCTTGCGGCAACCGGGTTCTTGATTTGGCCCAGACGCATGTCATGGGTATTCTCAATGTCACTCCTGATTCTTTCTCCGATGGTGGCCAATACAGCCAGCTCGACGCGGCCATGCGCCACGCCGAAGCCATGGTGGCAGCCGGCGCGACGCTGATCGATGTCGGTGGCGAATCTACCCGTCCAGGTGCCAGGGCGGTGTCGCCACTGGAGGAGTTGGAGCGCGTAGCGCCCATTGTCGAGCGCATCAGTCGCGAACTGGATGTCATCATCTCGGTCGACACCTCCACGCCAGCCGTCATGCGTGAAACTGCACGTCTGGGTGCCGGGTTGATCAATGACGTGCGTTCGTTGCGTCGCGATGGTGCCCTGGATGCTGCGGCGGCCACCGGGCTACCGGTTTGCCTGATGCATATGCTGGGAGAGCCAGGCTATATGCAGGACAATCCGCAGTATCAGGACGTTACAAGGGAAGTCGGTGAGTTTCTCGCCGAACGCATGCATCAGTGTTCATTGGCGGGAATTGCGGCTGAGCGGATCATTCTTGACCCCGGCTTTGGCTTCGCCAAAACCTTGCAGCACAATCTGAGTTTGTTCAAACATATGGAAACCCTGCATGCCTTGGGGCGACCCCTGTTGGTCGGGGTTTCGCGAAAGAGCATGATTGGTCAGGCGTTGAATCGTCCGGTGGGGGACCGACTGTATGGTGGTTTGGCGCTCGCGGCGCTGGCTTCGGTGAAGGGTGCGCGTATATTGCGCGTCCATGATGTAGCCGAAACAATGGATGTGGTGCGGATGATCGCCGCAGTGGAATCAGCCGAATAAGAATGATGGAGCACTTATGAGCAAAAAATATTTTGGCACCGACGGTATTCGTGGGCGTGTCGGTGAATACCCGATTACTCCTGATTTCATGCTCAAGCTCGGCTGGGCTGCAGGTATGGCGTTCCGCAAGATGGGCGCCTGCAAGGTATTGGTAGGTAAGGACACCCGGATCTCCGGCTACATGTTCGAGTCTGCGCTTGAGGCAGGGCTGACGTCGGCAGGTGCTGATGTGATGCTCCTTGGGCCTATGCCGACCCCGGCTATTGCCTACCTGACGCGTACCTTTCATGCCGAAGCTGGCATCGTGATCAGTGCGTCGCACAATCCGCATGATGACAATGGCATCAAGTTCTTCTCCGGCAATGGCACCAAGCTGCCGGATGAAGTCGAGCATATGATCGAAGAGTTGCTCGATACGCCAATGACTGTGGTTGAGTCGAGCAAGATCGGCAAGGTGTCGCGAATCAATGATGCGTCGGGTCGGTATATCGAATTCTGCAAGAGCAGTGTGCCGACCGGTACCAGCTTTACCGGTCTCAAGATTGTGATCGACTGCGCCCATGGTGCGACCTATAAAGTGGCGCCGAGTGTGTTTCGTGAGTTGGGTGCCGAAGTCGTGGTCTTGTCCGCGCAGCCCAACGGTTTGAATATCAATGATAACTGCGGCTCGACCCATATGGGGCAACTGCAGGCCGCTGTGCTGGCTGAACACGCCGATCTGGGTATCGCCTTCGATGGTGATGGTGACCGGGTGTTGATGGTGGATCACACGGGGGCCATCGTCGATGGTGATGAGTTGCTGTTCATCATTGCTCGCGACCTGCATGAGCGAGACAAGCTGCAGGGTGGTGTAGTCGGTACACTGATGAGCAACCTGGGATTGGAGTTGGCCTTGGCCGACCTGGCGATTCCATTTGTCCGCGCCAATGTTGGTGATCGTTATGTGATTGCTGATCTGCTGGAGCGCAACTGGCTGGTCGGTGGCGAAAATTCGGGTCATATCGTTTGCTTCAATTACACCACCACTGGTGATGCGATTATCGCCGCGTTGCAGGTACTGAAGGCGTTGAAAGCCCGTGCGCAAGGTTTGGCTGAAGCGCGTCAGGCGCTGCGCAAATGCCCTCAGGTGCTGATCAATGTTCGTTTCGGTGGCGGCGCAAACCCACTCGACCATCCGTCGGTCAAGGAAGCCAGCGAGCGTGTGACCAAGGCCATGGCGGGTCGGGGGCGTGTGCTGTTGCGCAAGTCCGGAACCGAACCGCTGGTGCGTGTGATGGTCGAAGGCGAAGACGAAACGCAGGTTCGTGGCTACGCCGAAGAGCTGGCAAAACTGGTTACTGAAGTTTCTGCCTGAATTCGGCTTGCCAGCCATGATTGTGTTGGGTAACATCTGCGCCCACTTTGACCGACGAGGTACAGCATGCGTCGCCCTATGGTAGCTGGTAACTGGAAGATGCACGGTACCCGCGCCAGCGTCGCTGAGCTGATCAACGGCCTTCGTGACTTGGCCTTGCCGAGCGATGTTGATGTTGCGGTATTCCCGCCTTGCCTGCATATCAATCAAGTGATTGATGGTCTGGAAGGAAAGTCGATTTCGGTCGGCGCGCAGAATTCTGCGGTGGAATCCGGACAAGGTGCGTTGACCGGTGAAGTTGCACCGAGTCAGTTGGTGGATGCAGGTTGTTCCCTGGTGCTTGTCGGGCACTCCGAACGCCGCCAGATTATGGGCGAGCAGGACGGAATGCTGATCCGCAAGTTCGCAGCGGCACAGGCATGTGGCTTGATTCCGGTGTTGTGCATAGGGGAAACCCTTGAGCAGCGTGAAGCCGGAAAGACTCTTGAGGTTGTCTCGCGTCAGCTGGGCAGTATCATTGAGGAGCTGGGTGTCGGTGCCTTTGCCAAGGCAGTGATCGCTTACGAACCGGTCTGGGCCATTGGCACCGGGCTGACTGCAACGCCACAACAGGCGCAGGATGTGCACGCAGCCATTCGCGCCCAGTTGGCGGCAGAGAATTCTGAGGTCGCACAAGGTGTGCGGCTTCTATACGGCGGCAGCGTGAAGGCGGCCAATGCGGTCGAACTGTTCGGCATGCCGGATATCGATGGGGGTCTCATTGGTGGGGCTTCCCTGAATGCAGATGAGTTCGGTGCGATTTGTCGCGCCGCGGGAAACTGAAAAAATGCTGGAAACAGTCGTAGTCGTTTTTCATCTGCTGGGTGCATTGGGCGTAGTAGCTCTGGTTTTGCTGCAGCAGGGTAAAGGTGCGGATGCTGGCGCGTCTTTCGGAGCAGGTGCTTCAAATACTGTGTTCGGAAGCCAAGGTTCCTCTACCTTTCTTAGTAAGTTTACTGCTATACTTGCCGCAGGTTTTTTCATAACCAGCTTGGGGTTAGGTTACTTTGCTAAAGAGAAGGCTCACCAGCTGACTCAAGTAGGTCTCCCAAATCCAGCGGTACTGGAAGTTCCAAAGCAGCAACCGGCTTCTGATGATGTCCCGGTGCTTCAAGAGCAAAAGTCGGCTACTCCAGCGACTGACGTGCCTCCAGCTCAAGAGCAGAAGTAAGAAGGGTTTTAAACGTAGTATTGCCGAGGTGGTGGAATTGGTAGACACGCAACCTTGAGGTGGTTGTGCCCATAGGGTGTAGGGGTTCGAGTCCCCTTCTCGGTACCAATTAGTCAGGAGAGCCCGCTGTTGCGGGCTTTCTTGCAGGTGGAAGGTTACATTGACCCTGTAGGGGATCGGTCGTATACTTCCGCCCCAGCTTTGTCGCGGGGTGGAGCAGTCTGGTAGCTCGTCGGGCTCATAACCCGAAGGTCGTCGGTTCAAATCCGGCCCCCGCAACCAGTTTAAGGAGCCCCTTTTCAGGGGCTTTTTGTTAGCTGGACACTTTCAACGCCGCTGTTCAACGGCGTTTCAAGGATGGGCGTTTCGCCCATTTTTTTATTTTGCATAGCATGCACATACATGCACTAGGGGGTTCAGGTGTCGAGCAAGCTAGAAGAGTTGCAGGCCTTGCTGGCCCCGGTGGTCGTGGCCCTAGGCTATGAATGCTGGGGTATCGAGTTTTCGGCTCAGGGTCGTCACTCGATGTTGCGCGTTTATATCGATAAAGAAGGCGGCGTGCTGGTGGACGATTGCGCCATCGTCAGCCGTCAGATCAGCGGTGTGCTGGATGTTGAAGATCCAATCTCCGTTGAATACACCCTTGAAGTTTCCTCGCCTGGCATGGAACGCCCGCTGTTCACTCTTGAGCAGTTTGCAAAATTTGCCGGTGAACAAGTGAAGATCAAGCTGCGCTCGCCTTTTGAAGGACGACGCAACTTTCAGGGCCTTCTGCGCGGCGTAGAAGAGCAGGATGTCGTGGTGCAGGTAGAAGACCATGAGTTCCTGTTGCCGATCGATATGATCGACAAGGCCAACATTATTCCCAGTTTTGACTGAGGCGTGCCAGATACTGCGGATCCCGCGGATCCAATGGCTTGCGAAAGGCGAGGCGTACGATGAGCAAAGAAGTACTGCTGGTTGTTGAGTCGGTATCCAATGAAAAGGGCGTACCGGCAAACGTTATTTTTGAAGCGCTGGAGCTGGCTCTGGCCACTGCTACCAAAAAGCGTTTCGAAGACGAAGTTGATCTGCGTGTGGAAATCAATCGCCACACGGGTGCATACGAGACATTCCGTCGCTGGACGGTCGTCGAAGAAGCAGACCTGGACGATCCGGCCATCGAAACCTGGCCGAGCAAGGTTGCTGAAACGCATCCTGGCGCCAAGGTCGGTGATGTCGTAGAAGAGAAAATCGAGTCCATCGAGTTCGGCCGCATTGCTGCACAGACTGCCAAGCAAGTCATTGTGCAGAAAGTTCGCGAAGCCGAGCGCGCTCAGGTTGTTGACGCTTACCGCGAACGCCTGGGTGAAATCATCTCCGGCACCGTGAAAAAAGTCACCCGCGACAACGTGATCGTTGATCTGGGCAACAACGCTGAAGCGTTGCTGGCCCGTGAAGACATCATTTCTCGCGAAACTTTCCGGGTTGGCGTGCGTCTGCGTGCGCTGCTCAAGGAAATCCGCACCGAGAACCGCGGCCCGCAGTTGATCCTGTCGCGCACCGCGCCGGAAATGCTGATCGAGTTGTTCCGCATCGAAGTGCCGGAAATTGCCGAAGGCCTGATCGAAGTAATGGCTGCGTCCCGTGATCCGGGTTCGCGCGCCAAGATCGCCGTTCGCTCCAAGGACAAACGCATCGACCCGCAAGGCGCTTGCATCGGTATGCGCGGTTCGCGCGTCCAGGCAGTGTCGGGTGAGTTGGGCGGTGAGCGTGTTGACATCGTTCTGTGGGACGACAACCCGGCTCAGTTCGTGATCAACGCCATGTCCCCGGCCGAGGTTGCGGCAATTATCGTTGACGAAGATGCCCACGCAATGGACATCGCCGTTGGCGCAGACAATCTGGCTCAGGCCATCGGTCGCGGTGGTCAGAACGTGCGTCTGGCTAGCCAGTTGACTGGCTGGACCCTGAACGTGATGACCGAATCGGACATCCAGGCTAAACAGCAAGCAGAAACCGGCGACATCCTGCGCAACTTCATCGACGAGCTGGAAGTCGACGAAGATCTGGCGCAGGTGCTGGTGGACGAAGGCTTTACCAGCCTGGAAGAGATTGCCTACGTACCGTTGGAAGAAATGCTCAACATCGACGGCTTTGACGAAGACACCGTCAACGAGCTTCGCGCTCGGGCCAAGGATCGCTTGTTGACTAAAGCCATCGCTACTGAGGAAAAGCTGGCAGACGCCCATCCGGCCGAAGACCTGCTCTCGCTTGAGGGTATGGACAAGGATTTGGCGATGGAACTGGCGGTGCGCGGCGTAATTACCCGCGAAGACCTGGCCGAGCAGTCTATTGACGACCTGCTCGACATCGACGGCATTGACGATGATCGTGCCGGCAAGTTGATCATGGCCGCCCGAGCCCACTGGTTCGAGTAATTAGGCGCGGCCTGAGGAGAGAAGTGCATGACGCAAGTCACGGTGAAACAACTGGCCGATGAGGTCAAAACACCGGTAGAGCGCCTGTTGCAGCAGATGCGTGAGGCAGGTCTGCCGCACACCGCCGCCGAAGAACATGTGACTGACAGTGAGAAGCAATCGTTGCTGACTCACTTGAAAAGCAGCCACAAGGCGAAAGTGGAAGAACCACGCAAGATTACGCTGCAGCGTAAAACCACCAGCACCCTGCGTGTTGCTGGCAGCAAAAGCATCAGCGTTGAAGTACGCAAGAAGAAAGTCTTCGTACAGCGCAGCCCGGAAGAAATCGAAGCCGAGCGCAAGCGTGAACTGGATGAACGTCGCGCAGTAGAAAATGCTGCTCGTCAGAAGGCTGAAGAAGAAGCCAAGCGTCGCGCCGAAGAAGAAGCGCGTCGCCAGCCTGCTGCTGCATCGACCGCTCATGCCGTACCTGTTGCAGCGCCTGCTGCGGTGGCCGAGCCAGTTCGCGAAAGCGCACCGGTTGTGGCGGCCGCTCCGGCTCCTGCGGCCGATACCCGCAAGCGTGACGAACAGCGCCGTCCGGACAAGCCACGTGCCGACGACAACAGTCGTCGCGGTAGCGGCGATGGCGAGCGCAAAAACGCTCCGCATCGTGCTTCGGTCAAGGAAAAGGCGCCGGCTCCACGCGTTGCCCCACGTACTACCGACGAAGAAAGCGATGGCTTCCGTCGTGGTGGTCGCGGCAAGGCCAAGCTGAAGAAGCGCAACGCCCACGGTTTCCAGAGCCCGACCGGCCCTGTCGTGCGCGAAGTGAAGATCGGCGAAACCATCACTGTTGGCGACCTCGCCCAGCAGATGTCGGTGAAGGCTGCTGAAATCATCAAGTTCATGTTCAAACTGGGTACTCCAGCGACCATCAACCAGGTACTGGATCAGGAAACTGCTCAACTGGTTGCCGAAGAGCTGGGCCACAAAGTGACCCTGGTCAGCGACACCGCCCTGGAAGATTCCCTGGCCGAGTCCCTGAAGTTTGAAGGCGAGGCAGTTTCCCGTGCACCAGTCGTGACCGTAATGGGCCACGTTGACCACGGTAAGACTTCCCTGCTCGACTACATCCGTCGTGCCAAGGTTGCTGCTGGCGAAGCCGGTGGTATCACCCAGCACATCGGTGCTTACCACGTTGAAACCGACCGTGGCATGGTGACGTTCCTCGACACCCCTGGTCACGCTGCGTTTACCGCAATGCGTGCCCGTGGTGCCAAGGCGACCGACATCGTGATCCTGGTGGTTGCAGCGGACGACGGTGTGATGCCGCAGACCATTGAAGCCGTACAACACGCAGTAGCGGCCGGTGTTCCACTGGTTGTTGCAGTGAACAAGATCGACAAGCCGGGCGCCGATCTCGATCGCATCCGTAGCGAACTGTCGGTTCACGGCGTGACGTCGGAAGAGTGGGGTGGTGACACTCCGTTCGTACCGGTCTCGGCGAAGATGGGTACTGGCGTCGACGAACTGCTCGAAGCTGTTCTGCTGCAAGCCGAAGTCCTGGAACTGACCGCAACTCCGTCGGCTCCTGGCCGTGGCGTCGTGGTTGAATCCCGTCTGGACAAGGGCCGTGGCCCGGTGGCTACCGTTCTGGTTCAAGACGGTACCCTGCGTCAGGGCGACATGGTCCTGGTCGGTTCGAACTATGGCCGCGTTCGCGCCATGCTCGACGAGAACGGCAAGTCAATCAAGGAAGCCGGTCCGGCCATCCCTGTCGAGATCCTCGGCCTGGACGGTACCCCGGATGCTGGCGACGAGATGAGCGTGGTTGCCGACGAGAAGAAAGCCCGTGAAGTGGCTCTGTTCCGTCAAGGCAAGTTCCGCGAAGTCAAACTGGCTCGTGCTCACGCCGGCAAGCTGGAAAACATCTTCGAAAACATGGGTCAGGAAGAGAAGAAGACGCTCAACATCGTCCTCAAATCCGACGTCCGTGGATCGCTGGAAGCGTTGAACGGTGCCTTGAACGGCCTGGGTAACGACGAAGTGCAAGTGCGTGTAGTGGGTGGCGGTGTCGGTGGTATCACCGAATCCGACGCCAACCTGGCACTGGCCTCCAACGCTGTACTGTTCGGCTTCAACGTGCGTGCCGATGCTGGCGCGCGCAAGATCGTCGAGCAGGAAGGTCTGGATATGCGTTACTACAACGTGATCTACGACATCATCGAAGACGTCAAGAAAGCCCTGACCGGTATGCTCGGCAGCGATGTTCGCGAGAACATCCTGGGTATCGCCGAAGTGCGTGACGTGTTCCGTTCGCCGAAGTTTGGCGCGATCGCCGGTTGCATGGTTATCGAAGGTGTTGTGCACCGTAACCGTCCAATCCGTGTACTGCGTGAAGACATCGTTATCTTCGAAGGCGAGCTGGAATCCCTGCGCCGCTTCAAGGATGACGCTTCCGAAGTACGTGCCGGCATGGAATGCGGTATCGGCGTGAAGAGCTACAACGACGTTAAAGTCGGTGACAAGATCGAAGTCTTCGAGAAGGTGCAGGTTGCTCGCAGCCTCTAACTCGCGCACTTCAGGAGCCGTGACGGGTAGCCGCATGCAAATGCGCAGCTCGTCACAAGGACTCTAAACGCAACGCCCGGTCTGGCTTTTGTCAGGCCGGGCGTTTGCCGCTTTCAGACCTCACGGGTTTCACCGTGGGGCAGTAACAGGTAACAAGACATGGCAAAAGAATATAGCCGTACCCAACGTATCGGCGATCAGATGCAGCGCGAGCTGGCACAACTGATCCGTCGTGAAGTCAAAGATCCGCGCGTCGGCCTGGTCACCATTACCGCTGTGGAAGTCAGCCGTGACGTCGGTCACGCCAAGATTTTCATCACCGTGATGGGGCAGGACAGCGCCGAAGAAATCGCACAAAGCATCAAGGTGCTCAACTCCGCCGCCGGTTTCCTGCGCATGCAGCTGGCTCGCGAGATGAAGCTGCGTAGCGTTCCACAGCTGCACTTCCACTACGACGAAAGCGTCGTGCGTGGTGCGCATCTGTCGGCATTGATCGAGCGCGCAGTGGCTGAAGACAATCAGCATCCGGTTGCGGCAGAAGCCGAAGACACCAAGGAGTAATCGGTGGCTCAGGTCAAACGTATCCGTCGTAACGTCAGCGGCATTATCCTTCTCGACAAGCCGCTGGGGTTCACCTCCAACGCGGCCTTGCAGAAGGTTCGCTGGTTGCTGAACGCCGAAAAAGCAGGTCATACCGGCAGTCTCGATCCCTTGGCCACCGGCGTGTTGCCGCTGTGCTTCGGCGAGGCCACCAAGTTCTCGCAATACCTGCTCGATTCCGACAAGGGTTATGAAACCCTGGCGCAACTGGGCAAGACCACCACCACGGCGGATGCCGAAGGTGAAGTTTTGCAGGAACGCCCGGTGACCGTTGGTCGCCCCGATGTCGAGGCTGTACTGCCGAAATTTCGTGGGCAAATCAGTCAGATACCGCCGATGTACTCGGCACTCAAGCGTGATGGCCAGCCGCTGTACAAGCTGGCTCGTGCAGGCGAAGTAGTGGAGCGCGAACCGCGTTCTGTTACTATTACGCGCTTGGAATTGCTGGCCTTCGAAGGTGATACTGCGCGGCTGGCGGTGGATTGCACTAAAGGCACCTATATCCGCACCCTGGTGGAGGATATCGGTGAGCAACTCGGTTGTGGCGCTTACGTTGCAGAACTGCGACGTACCCAGGCCGGGCCATTCACCCTGGCGCAGACGGTTACCCTCGAAGAGCTGGAAGCGGTACATGCCGAAGGCGGCAACGAAGCGGTCGATCGCTTCCTGATGCCATCGGACAGCGGCCTGCTGGATTGGCCACTGTTGCAGTTCTCGGAAGCGAGTGCGTTCTACTGGCTCAACGGCCAGCCGGTACGTGCCCCGGATGCTCCGAAGTTCGGCATGGTGCGGGTACAGGATCACAATGGTCGCTTCATCGGTATCGGTGAAGTGAGCGAAGACGGGCGCATCGCGCCGCGTCGTTTGATTCGGTCAGAGTGACCGAAACCAGTCTGTGTAACAGCAGGCTGGCGAGGGTGGCTGTCAACAGGCACGGTCACTACTCATTTTTAGATACAGGGATTTGTCCCTGGCCTGTTGAAACTGTTTTTCTGAAACAGTTTCCTGATAAAAGGATTGCCTCATGGCTCTCGACGTTCAAGAAAAAGCTCAAATCGTAGCTGACTACCAGCAAGCTGTTGGTGACACTGGTTCGCCAGAAGTGCAAGTTGCACTGCTGACCCACAACATCAACAAGCTGCAAGGTCACTTCAAGGCCAACGGTAAAGATCACCACTCCCGTCGTGGTCTGATCCGCATGGTTAACCAGCGTCGTAAGCTGCTGGACTACCTGAAAGGCAAGGATCTGGGTCGCTATCAGACTTTGATCGGTCGCCTGGGTCTGCGTCGCTAATAAGCGATTGCGCTAGAGGTTGGTTGTCTGTCGTGCACCAGCGGGTTTCCCGCCGGCGCATGGCAGGCTCCCAGCCTCAAGTTTTATCTGGATACCTGCTTTGCCTGAGTAACACCTGGACAAGCCAGTCGGGCCGATTCCCGACATTGCCCAAGAATTTCGCAAGAAACCAGTTCCCCCAAGAGCCACAAAGAAGGTAGGACACCGTGAACCCGGTAATCAAAAAATTCCAGTTCGGTCAGTCGACCGTTACCCTCGAGACTGGCCGTATCGCCCGTCAGGCCTCCGGCGCAGTATTGGTCACCGTTGACGACGACGTCAGCGTATTGGTGACCGTAGTCGGTGCAAAACAAGCCGATCCAGGCAAGGGCTTCTTCCCTCTGTCTGTTCACTACCAGGAAAAGACTTACGCTGCCGGTAAGATCCCTGGCGGTTTCTTCAAGCGCGAAGGCCGTCCTTCGGAGAAAGAAACCCTGACTTCCCGACTGATCGACCGTCCGATCCGTCCGCTGTTCCCGGAAGGCTTCATGAACGAAGTGCAGGTTGTCTGCACCGTCGTTTCCACCAGCAAGAAGACCGATCCGGACATCGCTGCGATGATCGGTACCTCGGCTGCGCTGGCGATCTCCGGTATTCCTTTCGATGGCCCGATCGGCGCTGCCCGCGTTGCCTTCCACGAAAGCACCGGCTACCTGCTGAACCCGACTTACGAGCAACAGGCTGCTTCGAGCCTGGACATGGTCGTTGCCGGTACTTCGGACGCCGTGCTGATGGTTGAATCGGAAGCCAAAGAGCTGACCGAAGACCAGATGCTGGGCGCGGTACTGTTTGCTCACGACGAGTTCCAGGTTGTGATCAACGCCGTCAAAGAACTGGCCGCTGAAGCTGCCAAGCCAACCTGGACCTGGGCTCCTGCGCCAGAAGCCACCGAACTGCTGGGCGCTATCCGTGCCGAGTTCGGCGAAGCGATCTCCCAGGCCTACACCATCACCGTCAAGGCCGACCGTTACGCTCGCCTGGGCGAGTTGAAGGACCAGGTCGTTGCCAAGCTGTCCGGTGAAGAAGGCCAGCCTTCTTCCAGCGAAGTCAAAGCGGCTTTCGGCGAAATCGAATACCGCACCGTTCGCGAAAACATCGTAAACGGCAAGCCACGTATCGACGGTCGCGACACCAAGACTGTACGTCCATTGAACATCGAAGTCGGCGTTCTGCCAAAGACTCACGGTTCGGCTCTGTTCACCCGTGGCGAAACCCAGGCTCTGGTCGTTGCAACTCTGGGTACTGCCCGTGATGCACAGCTGCTCGATACCCTGGAAGGCGAGAAGAAAGACCCGTTCATGCTGCACTACAACTTCCCTCCGTTCTCGGTAGGCGAGTGTGGTCGCATGGGTGGTGCTGGTCGTCGCGAAATCGGTCACGGCCGTCTGGCCCGTCGTTCGGTTTCGGCCATGCTGCCTGCCGCCGACGTGTTCCCGTACACCATCCGCGTGGTTTCGGAAATCACTGAATCCAACGGTTCGAGCTCGATGGCTTCCGTTTGCGGCGCTTCCCTGGCCCTTATGGACGCCGGTGTGCCGATGAAGGCGCCGGTTGCCGGTATCGCCATGGGTCTGGTTAAAGAAGGCGAGAAATTCGCCGTCCTGACCGACATCCTGGGTGACGAAGACCACCTGGGCGACATGGACTTCAAGGTAGCCGGTACCGCCAAAGGCGTAACCGCGCTGCAGATGGACATCAAGATCAAGGGCATCACCGAAGAGATCATGGAAATCGCTCTGGGCCAAGCCCTGGAAGCGCGCCTGAACATCCTCGGCCAGATGAACCAGATCATTGGCCAGTCGCGTACCGAACTGTCGGCCAACGCTCCGACCATGATCGCGATGAAAATCGACACCGACAAAATCCGTGATGTCATCGGTAAAGGCGGCGCGACCATTCGTGCGATCTGCGAAGAGACCAAGGCTTCGATCGACATCGAAGACGACGGTTCGATCAAGATCTTCGGCGAAACCAAGGAAGCCGCTGAAGCAGCACGTCAGCGCGTTCTGGGTATCACCGCTGAAGCCGAGATCGGCAAGATCTACGTTGGTAAGGTTGAGCGCATCGTCGACTTCGGCGCATTCGTCAACATCCTGCCGGGCAAGGACGGTCTGGTTCACATCTCCATGCTGAGCGACGCTCGCGTTGAGAAAGTGACCGACATCCTGAAAGAAGGCCAGGAAGTGGAAGTACTGGTACTGGACGTGGACAACCGCGGCCGTATCAAGCTGTCCATCAAAGACGTAGCAGCAGCCAAGGCTTCGGGCGTTTAATTACGCCTCACGCCTGACCGCTTCAACGTTATAAAAATGCCCCGCCGTGAAAACGGTGGGGCATTTTTTTGTCTGTAGATCACAGAGATGACTGGCGACGTTGCCGGAGTCGAAACTCAGTGCTAGGTTTAGCCCACCGCCCGTGTAGCTCAGCCGGTAGAGCAGCGCACTCGTAACGCGAAGGTCGCAGGTTCGATTCCTGTCTCGGGCACCATATCCCCCCCGGTTATTTCACCTTTCTGCTCAGGTCCTCGACGGTGCGCTTGAGGCTCTCGAGTTCGTGGTCCTGATCGCTGTCTGAATTTATGTTCCCGCCGTCATCAAAACATCGTGTGCACAACTTTTTGTGGGGAGATGCAAAGAGACGTGTAAATCCGCAGCCAAACGTCCTATATTCGGAGCCT
This sequence comes from Pseudomonas sp. P4_B4, assembly GCF_056402255.1. NCBI lineage: Bacteria > Pseudomonadati > Pseudomonadota > Gammaproteobacteria > Pseudomonadales > Pseudomonadaceae > Pseudomonas > Pseudomonas sp. P4_B4. Next base: position 60,309 of record NZ_JBFUHS010000011.1, on the reverse strand, counting down.
GCCTGAGCACCGCCCAGCAGTTTTCAGATGATCCAGAATGGTTCTGAAGGCCAGATAAACCGGGCTTGATCCGGTTTTTGTGTCAGAGAGATCCTTGAAGATCCAGATCCATCTTCCATTCCCAGATCAGCGAGAACGCCATGACCGATAAAGAGATGACCCAGCAAGCCCGACACGAAGAAGCGCTGAAGAAGTACGTGCTGGATAATCACGAACTGATGGACGAGATCAAGGACCTGAGTCCCGATGATCAGAAAGACCAGATTCAATGGGCGTTCGAGGACGAGGCGGAAGCCCAGGGCTTGCAGCCATGGGAACTGACGCTCAAGTACACCTCAACGCCGGAAGAGTACGAGGCAGAACGTCTGAAGCTGCATAAAGAAGCTGCCGAAGTGTTGGGCGTCGAGTGGGAAGAGTACTGCGAGATGAACAATCTGGTGGTTTGACAGCAGCTTCAAGCGGCAAGCTACAAGTCAAAGCAGATCCGCTTGAAGCTTGCAGCTTGTCACTTGTAACTGCTCCTCAGAGACTCAAGCGCATCGACAGATCGACCGCCTTCACATCCTTGGTCATCGCACCGATCGAAATGTAATCCACCCCGGTCTGTGCAATCGGCAGCAACGTGCTTTCGTTGATCCCGCCGCTGGCCTCCAGCTTGGCCTTGCCGGCATTCAGGCGCACGGCTTCGCGCATGTCGTCCAGGCTCAGTTCGTCGAGCATGATGATGTCGGCACCGGCCGCCAGCGCTTCTTTCAGTTCATCCAGACTTTCCACTTCAATCTCGACCGGTTTACCTGGCGCGATCTTGTGCGCGGCGGCGATGGCCTGCGCGATGCCGCCACTGGCGGCGATGTGGTTTTCCTTGATCAGGAAGGCGTCATACAGGCCGATGCGGTGGTTGTGGCAGCCGCCGCAGGTCACGGCGTACTTTTGCGCCAGGCGCAGCCCCGGCAAGGTTTTGCGGGTATCGAGCAGCTTGACCTGAGTCTCGGCCACGAAGTCCGCCAGGTATTGCGCGCGGGTCGCCACGCCGGAGAGCAATTGCAGGAAGTTCAGGGCGCTGCGCTCGCCGGTCAGCAGCGAGCGCGCGGGGCCTTCAAGGTGGAACAGCACCTGATTGGGCGTTACCCGTTCACCGTCGGCAACCTGCCAGTGCACCGCCACCCTTGGGTCCAGTTGCCGAAACACGGTATCCACCCAGGCGGTGCCGCTGATGACGGCCGCGTCGCGGGTAATGATGGTGGCTTTGGCCAGGCGTTCGGCCGGGATCAACTGCGCGGTGATGTCGCCGCTGCCAATATCTTCACGCAACGCACGGCGCACGTTGGCTTCGATTTCGGCGGTCAGATCGGCGAGACGTAGATTCGGCATAACGGACTCCACAAACAAAGTGGCTCGATTATAGGGCCATGGCGCCGACCAACCCAAGGCATCAGAGCGTTACGTTGGCACTGGCGCCTGTATTTGGTCGATTCCCTGACGTCGTCGGCGTTGACCGTCGATTCCGAACAAACGCCTGTTTGAGATCGGCAATCTCCAGCGCCTCAATCGCGGCAAGTGATCGCGCCCCGGGGGATTATCACGGCATACTGTGCCCACACAGTCGACGATTGAAGGAGTCGGTATGCAGTTGGACCCCGCGAACGGTTGGATTCAGGGTGTGCATGTCTGCCCCTCACCCAACTTCAATGCGCGCCCCGCAGGCGAAGTTTCCCTGCTGGTGATCCACAACATCAGCCTGCCGCCGGCGCAGTTCGCCACCGGCAAGGTGCAGGAGTTTTTCCAGAATCGTCTGGATGTCACCGAACATCCCTATTTTGAAGGGATCGCGGATTTGCGGGTGTCCGCGCACTTTCTGATTGAACGTGACGGTAACGTCACCCAGTTTGTTTCATGTCTTGAGCGTGCGTGGCATGCGGGTGTCTCGAGCTTCGAGGGGCGGGAAACCTGTAACGATTTTTCCGTGGGCATCGAGCTCGAAGGCACGGATGATCTGCCGTTCACCGATGCGCAGTACAGCGCATTGACAGCCCTGACCCGCCAGTTGCAGCAGGCGTTCACGGCGATCACTACAGAGCGCATCTGCGGGCACAGCGACATTGCTCCGGGGCGCAAAACCGATCCAGGGCCGGCGTTCGACTGGGCACGCTATCGTGCCGCTCTGGCACAAGAGGAAGGACGATGAATTTTCTGGTGTTGCTGTTGGCGGTGTGGGTCGAGAAGTTCTCGGCCTTGCGTCATCGGGTTCAGCGGGACAGCGGCTGGATACACAAACTGAACAAGCTGGAGGCCAGCCCGCGACTTTCTGGCCAGCCATGGCTGGTGTTGTCGGTAATGGTCTTGTTGCCAGTGGCGTTGCTGGGTTTGCTGCTGCTGGTCATCGAACCGGTGGCCTACGGGTTGCTGGCGTTGCCGATCCATTTGCTGGTGGTGATTTACAGCCTCGGACGCGGTGATCTGTTGGGCGATCTCGGGCCGTTCCGCGATGCCTGGCGTCGGGAGGACCTGCAAGCGGCGGCCCATGTCGCCAAGCGCGATCTGGATATCTGCGCAGACAGTGGCGAGCAGCTGCTGGAACAGGTCGAAGGGCATTTGTTGTGGGAGGCCTACCAGAGCTTTTTCGCGGTGATTTTCTGGTACTTCCTGCTGGGTCCGGTCGCGGCGCTGAGCTATCGGCTGCTGGCGCTGGCCGAAGAACACGGGAAAAGCCCTGCGCTGGTCGAGCGCGCCGGGCAACTGCGTCACGCCTTCGACTGGGTGCCGGTGCGCCTGCTGGCGGCGAGCCTGGCGTTGGTCGGAAATTTTGTCGCGGTCAGCCGGGTCATGCTGCATGAGCTGCTGAACTGGAACATCAGCGCCGCGCAACTGATCGAGAAAGTCGGGATGGTGGCCGGTGAAATTCCGGCACCGGTGGCCGGTGCAGAGGGTATCAACAATCTGGACCGCATCTGGGCGCTGCTGTTGCGTGCGGCGGTGCTCTGGTATGCCGGGTTTGCGTTGTGGACGGTCCTGCATTAGTCCAGCAGCTAATGCCCTTGTGGCGAGGGGGCTTGTCGGATCGCCGCATCGCCCCGTTGGGTGGCGAAGCCGCCCTAGGCGATTTGACAGTTGAAACGGGGATCTACGACCTACGACAGCTGCGCAGCCGAACGGGACGGTGCGGCGGCCCGACAAGCCCCCTCGCCACAGGGCGATCACTTGTCCGAAGTGCTTCGCCCTGTCGTTAACCTTAAGTTACAAAACCTCCTGCCGATTTAAGTTATACAGAGATAGCGCTGAATAGTGGCTATCTGCCGCCTGTCTGCGCCTGCCAATAAGAAAAATAAGAAATCGAAGGGAGACATCCAGTGAAGAGCTTGCTCTATCCCGCTGTCGCGCTGATGAACCGCCTGAGCTTCGGCATGAAGTTCAGCCTGATCAGCGTACTGTTCCTGGTGCCGATGCTGGTGACCAACTTCTATCTGGTGCGTGACTCCTACCGCGAATTCCAGGGCACGCGCATCGAACTACAAAGCCTCGACCTGTTGGGCAGCAGCCTGACGTTGCGGCGCGATCTGGAAACCCTGAACAACCTGGTGCAGATCAATGTCAGCCTCGGCCAATCCGGCAAGGCCGGCAATGTCGAATCGAAAATCAGCACCCTTGAGCAGAATATTCTGACTCGTCTGCAAGGGCTGACGGCGATGACCAGTGACCCGGAGCAGGTCGCGGTGTTTGATGGCAAACGCGATGAAATGATCGCCGCGTTCAAGGCCCAGCAAACGGAAAACTCCCTGCAAAGCAAAAGTGCCTTGATCGGCAAGCTGGTGGGCAGCGCGCAGATTTTCAGCCAGCTCATCACCAGCCAATCCGGCCTCAGTCGCGACAACCAGAGCGACATGCGCCAGTTGAGCGAGCTCGTCACCCTCGTCACTCCACGGGTCACCCAGATCCTGGGCGAAGGTCGGGCAATGGGTTCTTATTCGTTGGGGCAGGGATTCATCAACTCGGCTTCGAGTACCCGTTTCGATGAATTGCTGGCGCAGATTGAAAAGCTCCAGGCCGAGTATGGCCTGAAGTTGCAGGATGCCCTGGGTTCCAGCAAAGCCGCACGCGATACCCTGGCCGCTCAGGCCGATAGCAGCCGGGCATCCCTGAAAAAAGCCAGCGAGCTGTTCGAAGAACAAGTGGTCATGGCCGATACCCTCGACGCACCGTGGCAGGGTTTTTACGATCAGGTCAGCGGCCTGATGGACCAGACCTACCAACTCAACGAAGCAACCCTGAAGTATCTGGGCCCGCAGTTGCAGCAACGCCTGGACCAGAACCGCACGCACATGGTCTTGCAGGCCGTGGCGCTGTCAGTCGTGTTTGTGTTGATCTTTTATCTCTACGGCGCTTTCTATGCCTCGACCCGCACCACGCTCAAGCGCCTGGGGGCGGTGATGGACAAGGTGGCGGCCGGCGACATGACCGTGACCTTCAGCGCCCACAGTCGCGATGAGCTGGGGGAGTTGGGCGAGGTGTTCAACGGCACGGTGAAAAAAATCCATGACCTGATCGAGCGGGTGGGGCAGACCGTCAGCGAAGTCGAGCGTCAGGCCGGGCAAGTGGAGAACGTTTCCGCGCAAAGCAACCAGGCTGTCGCCGGGCAGCGCACGCAGATCGAACAAGTGGCCACGGCGATGAACCAGATGTCGGCCACTTCCCAGGAAGTGGCGCGCAGTGCTGCCGCCGCGGTGAGCAGTGCCCACAGCGTCAACGACGAGACCATCAGTGGTCGCGGTCTGGTGGAATCGCAGCAAGGCAGTATTGCCGCGCTGGCCAGCGAGATCGATCAATCTGTACTGGTGATCAACCAACTGGCCAGCGACAGCCAGTCCATCAGCCGCGTGCTCGAAGTGATCAAGAGCATCGCCGAGCAAACCAACCTGCTGGCGCTCAATGCCGCCATCGAAGCCGCACGGGCCGGTGAACAGGGCCGTGGTTTCGCCGTGGTGGCCGATGAAGTCCGGACCCTGGCCAAACGAACCCAGCAATCGACCGAAGAAATCGAGCAGATGATCGCCAGGCTCCATGGCGGTGTCGGCGCGGCGGTCAAGGCCATGGGCACCAGCCATGAAATGGCCAACGGCACGGTGGGGCAGTCGGAGAAGGTCCAGCGGGCGCTGGAAAACATTCTGGGAGCGGTCGGCATGATCGTCGACCAGAACCAGCAGATTGCCGCCGCCGTGGAGCAGCAAACCGCCGTGGCCCACGACATCGACCAGAACATCGTCGAGATCAATCGCGCCGGCGAGCGTACCGCTGAAGGTGCGCATCAGACCGAAGATGCCAGCCGGGCGTTGTCGGCTCAGGTCGTGGAGTTGAAACAGTTGATCAGTGCATTCCGGGTCTAAAGGCGTCCAGGGACCCTGTGGGAGCGGGCTTGCTCCGGGCGGCGATCCGACGAAAGCGGTCTTTCAGTCACATTGATTTTGTATGTACCTCCGTCTTCGCGAGCAAGCCCGCTCCCACAGGTTTTGGTGTGCTGTCGGAAAGTTTCGTAATACTTTTTCCCTTTCCAGGTGGGAGTTATCCTGATTCTCTTCGTGCGCTGGCATTTGGAGTTCAATCAAGGAAGATTAACGAGGCTTACCGCCTGGAGGAGGCTTGCTCATGTCTGCTGCAACAATAGGAGTCCAGGGACGCTGTGCGCATTGTCAGCGCACGTTGCTGCTTCAACCCTGGCAACTCAATGCCATTGCGATCAATGAGGCGTTTGCCTGTGCCCACTGCCAGAAACACGTTCAGTTACGTTGTCCGGAACAGATCAGGCGCTTCAAGTCGCTCGACTCTTTTTCGCTGTTGCGCGCCAGCCTGCGGATGATGGTCTGCATCGCCTTGCTGGTGGCGTTGGTGATGGAGTGGGTGGGAATGCTCAGCGTCATCGAACAGCTGAATGCTTCGCTGATCGTCATATTCGTGTACTTCGCGGTGATCCGTTATTTCCGCCGGCGCCAGCACCTGACGCTGATCCTGGAAGCTGCCAGGGTTCACGTCGACTGATTACCAGCCGAACACTTCACAGCTGTTGGCGGTGCTGGCCGCCGCCAGTCGTTCCGGGCTGATCGCCATCCATTGCGCGAGTGCTGTGCAGATCGCCGGCAAGTGTGCCGGGCTGTTGCGCTGGCCGGGGAACATGGCAGGGGCCATGTCCGGCGAGTCAGTTTCCAGCACCACCGAATCCAGTGGCAGTCCGCCGAGCACGCGGTGCATGCGTAGCGCCTGCGGCCAGGTCGGGGCACCACCAAGGCCGAGTTTGAAACCGAGCTTGATGTATTCCCGCGCTTCTTCCTGGCTGCCGGCGAAGGCATGGATGATGCCGGCCCGTTTCAGGCGAAAGCGTTTGAGCGTAGCAATCACCGCCGCATGGCTACGCCGCACATGGATCAAGGCCGGAAGGTCGAAGTCCGCCGCCAGTTGCAATTGCGCGTCGAACAACGCCTGCTGGCGGTCGCGGTCCAGGGTTTCGATGAAGTAATCCAGGCCGATCTCGCCGACCGCACACAGTTGCCGATGGCCAGCCAGGCGGGTCAACCAGTCAGCGAGTTCGCTCAGGTGTTGCGGGCGATGATCGTCCAGATACACCGGGTGCAATCCGAACGCGGCGTGCAGGTCGGGATCACTCTGCACCAGCTCCCAGACTCGCTGCCAATTGGCCTGATAAACCCCCAGCACCACGATCCGCCGCACCCCGAGGGCGCGGCTTTCGGCCAGCAGCGCCTGGCGGTCGGCGTCGAAGTCTGGAAAATCCAGATGGGTGTGAGTGTCGATCAGCTCCACGGTTCAATCCTGGCGAATACGCTGCTTGAACGTGCGCGCGATGGCTTGCACGCCGGGCCGGTAATCCGACTGCTCGATGGCTGCCAGGGCCAGTACGAGGGCCTTGTCGGCAATCAACTGGTGTTGCTGGGCCATGGCATTGACCGGCAGCGGCAGGAAGTCCAGCAACTGGGTGTCGCCGAACGTGCCGAGGCGTAGCGGGCGGTTTTTCAGCGGGAAGTCGTGCAGCGCATCGAACACGCCCTGAAGCAGCACGTAGGATGTGGTCACCAGGGCTTCGGGCAAATGGCCTAGGCGCTGCAGCAACTCTTCCATCAATTGTTTGCCACACTCGCGACTGAAGGACTCGCCTTCTTCGATCAGCACCTCACCGTTGAACCCGACGAGCGCCTCTTTGAAGCCCGCGGAGCGTTCCTGGCTGATGCTCAGCTCCGGGCGGGCACCGATCAGTGCGATCTGTTTGGGCAAGGGATCGAGCAGGCTGCGGGTCAGTTGCAGGCTGGCTTCGCGGTCGTCACTGATCACCGAACAGAAATGCTCGGGTTCCATGACCCGGTCGATGGCGATGATCGGAATGCCCTTGGCCTGCAATTGGCGATAGCTGTCGTCGCCGGCCGGCAGGCAGCTGGCAACGATCAGTGCGTCGCAGCGCCGGGCGCGGAACAGTTGCAGCAATTGCCGTTCGCTGTCCGGTGCATCGTCGGAACTGGCGATCAGCAACTGATAACCCCGGGCTCGCGCACCTTGCTCCAGCAATTTGGCGATTCGCGCGTAACTGGGGTTTTCCAGATCCGGCAGAATGAACCCCAACGTGCGGGTGTGTCGGCTGCGCAAACCGGCAGCCTGTGGGTTAGGCGTGAAGCCATGTTGTTCGACGACCGCGCGCACGCGTTCGACGGTGGCGCTGCTGATGCGCTGTTGTTCGGCCTTGCCATTGATGACATAGCTGGCGGTGGTGACGGACACACCGGCCAACTGGGCGATATCACTGAGTTTCAACCCGCTGTTTCCTTGTTTTTTCGAGATTGCCTCGACATTTTCGTCAATCCTAACCGATTAAGGCAGGCGACCATTGTCGCAACGCATCCGACAAGTTGGACTTCTAGGATGGGCCAATATCGGGTAACGTGCCAATCGATCTAGATTAAACGTTTCAGCAGGCGTATTTTCTACGTTTTAGACGCCTTTGGCCGGTTCTGCCGTGAAACCGCCAAAAGCGATGACCAAGCGCCTAAGCTGACTCATTCAAAACAATACCTGGTGCCCCAAGGCGCCAAAAAGGAGAAAGCATGCTCGAGCTCACTGTAGAGCAGATTTCCATGGGCCAATCGGCTGTGGATAAGTCCGCAGCGCTGCAATTGCTGGCCCGGCATCTGGTCGCCGACGGCCTGGTTGCCGAGGGGTATCTCGCCGGTTTGCAGGCGCGGGAAGCCCAGGGCTCGACCTTTCTCGGTCAAGGTATTGCCATCCCCCACGGTACGCCCGAAACCCGCGACCTGGTGTTCACCACCGGTGTGCGCCTGATGCAGTTCCCTGACGGCGTGGACTGGGGCGATGGTCATATCGTTTACCTGGCGATCGGTATCGCCGCCAAATCCGATGAACACCTGCGCCTTTTGCAATTGCTCACCCGCGCACTCGGCGAGACTGACCTGGGCCAGGCCCTGCGTCGCGCCGGTTCCGCCGAAGCCTTGCTGAAGTTGCTGCAAGGCGCGCCGCAGGAGCTGGCGCTGGATGCGCAGATGATCGGCCTCGGTGTGGCGGCCGAAGATTTCGAAGAGTTGGTCTGGCGCGGCGCACGTCTGTTGCGGCAGGCCGACTGCGTGAGCAACGGTTTCTCCGCCGTGCTGCAGCAGGTTGAAGCGCTGCCCCTGGGCGATGGCCTGTGGTGGCTGCACAGCGAGCAGACGGTGAAGCGCCCGGGCCTGGCCTTCGTCACCCCGGACAGACCGCTGCGCTATCTCGGCCAGCCACTCAATGGACTGTTCTGCCTGGCCAGCCTCGGTGAGGCCCATCAAGCCCTGCTCGAACGCCTGTGCGCGTTGTTGATCGAAGGGCGTGGCCATGAACTGGGGCGCGCCACCAGCAGCCGCAAGGTCCTCGAAGTGCTCGGTGGTGAAGTGCCCGCCGACTGGCCCAGCGCGCGAATTGCGCTGGCCAACGCCCATGGTTTGCATGCGCGGCCGGCGAAAATCCTCGCGCAACTGGCAAAGAGTTTTGACGGTGACATCCGCGTGCGGATCGTCGATGGCCACGACAGCGCGGTGTCGGTAAAGAGCTTGAGCAAGTTGCTCAGCCTCGGCGCCCGTCGGGGGCAGGTCCTGGAAATCATCGCCGAACCGGGCATCGCGGCTGATGCGTTGCCGGCCTTGTTGGCCGCCATCGAAGAAGGCCTCGGTGAAGAAGTCGAACCGCTGCCGCCGGTAAGCCAGGCGCGCGAAGTCGTCGCCGATATGGCCGAAGTGGTGCTCGCCCCGGTGTCAGGCAGTGTGGTCCAGGCGATTGCCGCCGCGCCGGGGATCGCCATCGGCCCGGCGCATATTCAAGTGCTGCAAACCATCGATTACCCGATGCGCGGCGAGTCCGCTGGCATCGAACGTGAGCGCCTCCAGCAAGCCTTGGCGCAGGTACGCCGTGACATCCAGGGCCTGATCGAGCGCAGCAGGAGCAAAGCCATCCGCGAAATCTTCATCACCCACCAGGAGATGCTCGACGACCCGGAACTGACCGATGAGGTCGATACGCGCCTCAAGCAGGGCGAAAGCGCCGAGGCGGCGTGGATGGCCGTGATTGAAGCGGCGGCCCGGCAGCAGGAAGCGTTGCAGGATGCCTTGCTCGCCGAGCGTGCGGCCGACTTGCGCGACATCGGGCGTCGGGTGTTGATGCAGCTCAGCGGCATCGAAACCCCGAGCGAACCGGATCAACCGTACATTCTGGTGATGGACGAGGTCGGCCCGTCCGACGTCGCGCGTCTCGATCCGGCTCGCGTGGCGGGGATTCTCACCGCCCGGGGTGGCGCTACGGCGCACAGTGCGATTGTTGCCCGGGCCCTGGGCATTCCGGCACTGGTCGGCGCCGGCCCCGGCGTGCTGCTGCTGGCGCCGGGCACGCCGTTGCTGCTCGATGGCCAGCGTGGTCGCCTGCATGTGGACGCTGACGCGGCGACCTTGCAACGCGCCACGGCCGAACGCGATACCCGCGAGCAACGCTTGAAGGCGGCTGCGGAGCGGCGCCATCAACCAGCGCTGACCACCGATGGCCACGCTGTCGAAGTGTTCGCCAACATTGGTGAAAGCGCTGGTGTGACCGGCGCGGTCGAGCAGGGCGCCGAAGGCGTTGGCCTGTTGCGCACCGAACTGATTTTCATGGCCCACCCACAGGCGCCCGACGAAGCGACCCAGGAAGCCGAGTACCGCCGCGTCCTCGACGGTCTGGCCGGGCGGCCGTTGGTGGTGCGTACCCTCGATGTCGGTGGCGACAAACCGCTGCCGTACTGGCCGATTGCGAAGGAAGAAAACCCCTTCCTCGGCGTGCGCGGCATTCGCCTGACCTTGCAGCGCCCGCAGATCATGGAAGCGCAACTGCGCGCCTTGCTGCGGGCTGCCGACAACCGGCCGCTGCGGATCATGTTCCCGATGGTGGGCAGCGTCGACGAGTGGCGCCAGGCCCGTGACATGACCGAACGCCTGCGCCAGGAAATCCCGGTCGCCGATCTGCAGCTGGGGATCATGATCGAAGTGCCGTCGGCGGCATTGCTGGCGCCGGTGCTGGCCAAAGAGGTCGACTTTTTCAGCGTCGGTACCAATGACCTGACCCAATACACCCTGGCCATCGACCGTGGCCATCCGACGCTGTCGGCCCAGGCCGATGGCTTGCATCCGGCGGTGCTGCAACTGATCGACATCACCGTGCGCGCGGCCCATGCCCACGGCAAATGGGTCGGTGTGTGCGGTGAGCTGGCGGCCGACCCGCTGGCGGTGCCGGTGCTGGTCGGCCTCGGGGTGGATGAGCTCAGCGTCGGGGCGCGCAGCATTGCCGAAGTCAAGGCGCGGATTCGCGAACTGGGCTTCACTCAGACTCAAACCCTTGCCCGCCAGGCACTGGCCTTGGGCAGCGCCAATGAAGTGCGCGCATTAGTGGAGGCCCTGTAATGGCCCGGATTCTTACCCTGACCCTCAACCCGGCGCTGGACCTGACCGTCGAGTTGCCGCGCCTTGAAGCCGGCCAGGTCAACCGCAGCGATGTGATGCACACCCACGCCGCCGGCAAAGGCGTGAACGTGGCGCAAGTGCTGGCGGACCTCGGGCATCAGCTGACCGTCAGTGGCTTTCTTGGCGAAGACAACCTGCAAGCGTTCGAAACATTGTTCGCCAAACGCGGTTTTGTCGATGCCTTCATCCGTGTTCCGGGCGAGACCCGCAGCAATATCAAACTGGCGGAAAGCGACGGCCGCATCACCGACATCAACGGGCCGGGGCCGCAGGTCAGCGAAGCGGCGCAGCAGGCCTTGATGGATCGACTGGAGCAGATTGCCCCGGGGCACGATGCGGTGGTGGTCGCTGGAAGCTTGCCGTTGGGCGTCAGCGCGCAATGGTTGCAGGCGTTGATCTTGCGCTTGAAGAGCCTGGGCCTGAACGTCGCCCTCGACACCAGCGGCGAGGCGTTGCGTGCAGCGCTCAAAGCGGGGCCGTGGCTGATCAAACCCAACACTGAAGAGCTGGCCGAGGTGCTGGACTGCGAGGTCGTGTCGGTCAGCGCCCAGGCCACAGCGGCGGAGCGATTGCACGCCCAAGGCATCGAGCATGTGGTGATTTCCCATGGTGCCGAGGGTGTGAACTGGTTCAGCGTCGGCTCGGCGCTGCATGCCACGCCACCCAAGGTCAGCGTCGCCAGCACGGTGGGCGCAGGTGATTCGTTGCTGGCGGGGATACTCCACGGTTTGCTCAGTGCCGATACGCCGGAGCAGACCTTGCGCACCGCCACGGCGATTGCCGCGATGGCAGTGACCCAGATCGGTTTCGGCATTGGCGATGCAGCGCAACTTGCGCAGCTTGAACAGGGTGTGCGCGTGCGTCCCCTGACAGAACAATAAGAGGGTTTGTCATGAAGTTAGCCATCGTTACGGCCTGCCCGAATGGCATGGTCACCAGTGTGCTGTGTGCCCGGCTGCTCGATGCCGCGGCCCAGCGTCAGGGCTGGAGCACCAGTGTCGAAGTCACCGATGCCGCGCATCCCGAAAAACAACTGTCGGCGGCCACCCTCGACTCGGCCGAGTGGGTGCTGCTGGTGACCAGCGCGCCGGTGGACATGTCGCGCTTTGTCGGCAAACGGCTATTCCAGAGCACTCCGGCCCAGGCCCTGCAGGACGTGGAAGCCGTGCTGCGGCGTGGAGCGCAGGACGCTCAGGTTTACGCCGCTGAAGAGACCGTTGTCGAACCGGTGGCGGTTGTCCAGAACACGCCGCGACTGGTGGCGGTCACCGCCTGCCCGACGGGCGTAGCTCACACGTTCATGGCTGCCGAAGCCTTGCAGCAAGCGGCCAAGCGCCTGGGCTATGACTTGCAAGTGGAAACCCAGGGCTCGGTCGGCGCGCGCAATCCATTGAGCGCACAAGCGATTGCCGAGGCCGATGTGGTGCTGCTGGCGGCCGATATCGAAGTCGCCACCGAGCGTTTCGCCGGCAAGAAAATCTATCGCTGTGGCACCGGCATTGCCCTCAAGCAAGCCGAAGCGACCTTGAAAAAGGCCTTGGCCGAAGGCCAGCAGGAAAGCGCATCGAGCGCTGCCAAAACAACGGGCAAACAGGAGAAGACGGGCGTCTATAAACACCTGCTGACGGGCGTGTCGTACATGTTGCCGATGGTGGTGGCCGGTGGCTTGATGATCGCTTTGTCGTTCGTGTTCGGCATCACCGCGTTCAAGGAAGAGGGCACGCTGGCGGCGGCGTTGATGCAGATTGGTGGCGACAGCGCGTTCAAGCTGATGGTGCCGCTGCTGGCAGGCTATATCGCCTATTCCATCGCCGACCGTCCGGGCCTCGCGCCGGGGATGATCGGCGGGTTGCTGGCGAGCACCTTGGGTGCCGGTTTCATCGGCGGGATCATTGCCGGTTTTCTTGCCGGTTATACAGCCAGGGCGATCAATAAATATGCGCGTTTGCCGCAGAGCCTTGAGGCGCTGAAGCCGATCCTGATCATTCCGCTGCTGGCGAGTCTGTTCACCGGTCTGGTGATGATCTATGTGGTCGGCAAACCGGTCGCCGGGATGCTTGCCGGGCTTACGCATTTCCTCGACAGCATGGGCACCACCAACGCGATTCTGCTTGGGGTGCTGCTGGGCGGCATGATGTGCGTCGACCTCGGTGGGCCGATCAACAAGGCGGCCTATGCGTTCTCGGTGGGCTTGCTGGCGTCGCAGAGTTACGCGCCGATGGCGGCGACCATGGCGGCCGGCATGGTGCCGCCGATCGGCTTGGGCATCGCCACGTTCATTGCCCGGCGCAAGTTCGCCCAGACTGAGCGCGAAGCCGGTAAAGCGGCGCTGGTGCTGGGGCTCTGCTTCATTTCCGAAGGGGCGATTCCTTTTGCGGCGAAAGATCCGCTGCGGGTGATTCCGGCGAGCATCGCCGGCGGTGCGCTGACCGGTGCGTTGTCGATGTATTTCGGCTGTAAATTGATGGCGCCCCACGGTGGGTTGTTCGTGCTGGCGATCCCGAATGCGATCAACCATGCGCTGCTTTACTTGTTGGCGATTGTGGCGGGGAGCCTGTTGACGGCGGTGGTGTATGCGCTGGTCAAGCGGTCGGAGGCAGTGGAGTTGGCACTGGAGCCGGCCAGGGCCTGACACCATTAACTGTGGGAGCGGGCTTGCTCGCGAAAGCGGAGTGTCAGCAAAGCGTATTTCGGCTGACACGACGCCTTCGTCGGAACGCCGCCCGGAGCAAGCCCGCTCCCACAAGGGATCTGTGGTGTTGGGAAGATTTTTGTCATGCCAGGGTCATAGGTCCATGCTTTAGTTTTCCATTTCAGGGAGAACACCATGAGCGATTTCAACCTCGGGCGCCGTCGTGTCATGCAAGCGGTTGGCGCCGGGCTGTTGTTGCCGGGGCTGGCGCCGGCGGTGATCGCTTCGGTCAAGGATCGGCCGCAACTCACCGACGGCGTGCAGTCCGGCGACCTGCTGGGCGACCGGGCGATCATCTGGAGCCGCTGCGACCGCCCCGCACGGATGGTGGTGGAGTGGGACACCCGCAGCCTGTTTCCCAACCCCCGGCGATTCGTCTCGCCGCTGGCCGATGCGCGCACCGATTTCACTGCCCGGGTCGAACTCACCGGGCTGCCCGCCGAGCAGGCGATTTTCTATCGCGTGCAGTTTGAAGACGCCCAGAGCGGCGTCGCCAGCGAGCCCTGGTTCGGTCACTTGCGCAGCGTGCCGCAGGCCCGCCGTGACATCCGTTTTGTCTGGAGCGGCGACACCGTCGGCCAGGGCTTTGGCATCAACCCGGACATTGGCGGCATGCGCATCTACGAAGCAATGCGCCTGCGTCTGCCAGACTTTTTTATCCACAGCGGCGACACCATTTACGCCGACGGCCCGATCCCGGCACAGCTCACCACAGAAGGCGGCCGGGTGTGGCGCAACATCACTACCGAGGCCAAGAGCAAAGTCGCCGAAACCCTCGATGAGTATCGCGGCAACTATCGCTACAACCTGATGGACGAAAACATCCGTCGCTTCAACGCCGAGGTCCCGCAGATCTGGCAGTGGGACGACCATGAAGTGGTGAACAACTGGTCGCCGGGCAAGCAGCTGGATGCGCGTTACCAGGACAAAGATATCCACAGCCTGGTGGGCCGCGCACGCCAGGCCTGGCTCGAATACGCGCCGATGCGTTTGCAGAGTGGCGATGGCGGCGGGCGGATCTATCGCAAACTCGGTTACGGGCCGCTGCTCGATGTTTTTGTGCTCGACATGCGCAGTTATCGCGGGGCCAACGATGACAATCTGGGCGCTGAAAAACCCTTCCTCGGTCGTGAGCAACTGGACTGGCTCAAGCGCGAAATGCAGGCCTCGAACGCGCAATGGAAAGTCATCGCCGCCGACATGCCTATTGGCCTCGGCGTGCCCGACGGTGAAGTCAGCCCCGGTGTTGCGCGCTGGGAAGCCGTGGCCAACGGTGACCCCGGCCCGGCCCAGGGGCGCGAACTGGAGATCGCCGAATTGCTCGGCTTTCTGCGGGCACAACAGGTGCGCAATTTTCTGTTCCTGACGGCGGATGTGCATTACTGCGCGGCCCATCATTACCACCCGGATCGGGCGGCGTTTCAGGATTTCGAACCGTTCTGGGAATTCGTCGCCGGACCATTGAACGCCGGCAGTTTCGGACCGAACCAGTTGGACAAAACCTTCGGCCCTGAAGTGGTGTTCGAAAAAGCGCCACCTGCGCAGAACGTCTCACCGTTTGCCGGGTTTCAGTTTTTTGGCGAGGTGAATATCGATGGGCAAACGGGGGAGTTGAGCGTGGTGTTGAGGGATCTGGACGGGGTGTCCGTATTCGAGCAGAAGTTGCAGCCGGTTTGACCAGCACACGACCCCCTGTGGGAGCAAGCCCGCTCCCACATTGGGATGTGGTGAATCAGTACACGTCGCGGCGGTAGCGGCCCTGTTCGATCAGGCGCTCCACTTCGGCGGTGCCCAGCACTTCGTTGAGCACCTGGTCCACGCCCGACGCCATGCCTTGAAGGCTGCCGCAGATGTAGATCACCGCACCGTCCGCCAGCCACTTCTTGAGCTCGGCTGCCGATTCACGCAGGCGATCCTGTACGTAAATCTTTTCGGCCTGGTCGCGGGAAAACGCCAGGTCGAGGCGCGCCAGATCACCATTGATCAGCCACTCCTCCAGCTCCTTTCGGCACAGGTAGTCGTGCTCGCGATGGCGCTCGCCAAACAACAGCCAGTGACGTTGCTGACCATCGGCAATCCGGGCCTTGAGCAGGCTGCGCAACCCGGCCAGCCCCGTGCCATTGCCCAGCAGGATCATCGGCACCGGTTGGGCCGGCAGATGGAAACCACTGTTGCGCCGAACGCGCAAGCTAACGGAGCTGCCCACCGGCGCGTATTCGGTCAACCAGCCGGAGCCGACGCCGAGGTTGCCGTCGGCATGCACTTCCTGGCGCACGATCAATTCCAGTACGCCATCGGCCGGGATCGACGCAATGGAATACTCGCGCATGGCCAACGGCACGAGGGCTTCTGCCAGCGCTTGGGCGTGCAGCCCGACCAGATGGGCGCGGTTCTCCGGCAACTGGCGGCTGGCCAGGGCCTGTTCGAGGGTTTCTTCCAGGCCGTTGAGTTGCACCTTGGTTTCACCGTGGATCCCCAGGCCGTCGAGGAAATGTTCGATGGCCCAAGGGCAATTGCGCGGCATCACTTCCACCAGGTCGCCCGCCAGCCAGCTGCTGGTGGAAGGAGGCTTGAGGCCCAACAAGTACACCGGCGAACCACTGCTGTCCGGGTTGAGCAGTTCACGACGCAGCAGGGTCCAGTTGTCGTAGCTGGGCGCTTGCCAGGTATCCACGGGGGCCTGTCCGGTCAACAGGCCCAGTTGCTGCTGCCAGTGACGCAAGGCATAAGGGTCACCGCTGTCGACCTCCACCGGGGCGAACAGGGTCTTTGCGCCATGTTCGCCCAGCCAGGCGTGCAGGCGTTTGGCGAAACCGCAGAAGTGTTGATACTGCCGGTCGCCCAACCCAAGGACGGCGTAATTCAGGCGTCCCAGGCTCGGTGTCCGATCCAGTACCTTGCGCTCGAACCCGCGGGCGCTGTCCGGTGCTTCGCCGTCGCCGAAGGTGCTGACCACGAACAAGGCATTGTTCGATTCATGCAAGTCCTGCTCGCTGACATCTGCCAAAGGCTGCACTTTCACGGGCAAGCCAGCGGCCTGCAATTGCCCGGCGGTTTGCCATGCCAACTGTTCGGCAAAACCACTTTGGCTGGCGAAGCCGATCAGCCACGCCGGTGCGTCGCTGGCGGTTTGCACGAGATCTTTGCGCGCATCCTTGATCTGGCGTTTTTTGCGCCGACGATCCAGGTACAGCATCCAGCCGGTGACGAAGAACAGCGGCATGGTCAGCGCGGTGAGAGTCAGGATGATGCGCCCGACGATGCCGAAGTAACTGCCGACGTGCAGCGCATAGATGCTAGTCAGCAGCTGCGCCTTGAGGCTCTTGTCGCTGTAGCGATCAACCCGTTTGACCACGCCGGTGGCCGGGTCAAGGGTGATCTGGTTCAGGGCGCGGTCGTGAGGCGAAGTTTTCAGCAGGAAGTAAACGGTCGCTGGTTGGCCGGCCACTGGTGGCATGCGCACGTTATAGGAACTGAGTTGCGGACCGGCCGCGCTGTAGATGCTGCTCCACATCGCCGCGTAATCGGCCGTCGGTGCCGGACCGCTTGGCGCAGGGCCGCGTCCGCCGCGAACGTGTTCGCTCTGCGGTGAGTCGGAGAGCAACCGGGTCAGGCCCTTGTTGTACCACTCGTAGGACCAGGACAACCCGGTCAGTGCCGCTAGGAGGTAAAACACCAGGCACCAGGTGCCGGCCACCGAGTGCAGGTCCCAGTTGAAGCTGCGGCCCTTTTTCTTCCAGTCCAGGGTCAGCCAGGCACGCCAGCTTCTCCACTGGCGAGGCCAGCGCAGGTACAGGCCGGACAGGCAGAAGAACACCAGAATCAGCGTGCACGCGCCGGTGATCTGCCGACCCGTGTCGCCCATGGCGAGGAAGCGGTGCAATTGCAGCATCAGGCCGAAAAAGTCCTGGCCGGTAGCATCGCCGAGGAACTCGGCCGTGTACGGATTGAAGTAACGCATTTCGCCACGGCGTTCACCCGGCGGCGGGGTGAACCACACTTTGGCGGCGTTGCCGCTGTCGGTTTCCACCGTGAGCATCGAGACTTTTTTGCCCGACACGGCTTCGATTCGCTCCACCAGTTCGGCAGGCGGCAGCACACCGGCGACCTGTTTTTCGACCTGCAATACTGAAGGGTTGAGTGTGCTCAGGATTTCATCCTGAAACGACACCGCCGCCCCGGTGATGCCCATCAGGGCCAGGACCAGCCCGGCGCTGATGCCGAAAATCCAGTGCAACTGGAACAGGGTTTTCTTCAACACGTCGCTCGCCTTGTTCGTTCAAATTGATTCACCACGGCGCGCATTATGCCGTGGGGTTGTCGAGAAGCATTCTTTTTTACACACAAAAGCCCCGTTCATGTGGATGAACGGGGCCCGACCCACTGCCAATATCTGTAGGAGCCAGCTTGCTGGCGATGGTCGTCAACGATAACGCGGTAAACCTGATTCACCGCGTCGTTCTCGAGTCTCCCGCGAGCAATCGAGCGTCGACCGGCTGCTCCTACAGTTAGAAGTGGAAGTTGGTGCTCAGCAATGCGGTACGACCGGCCGCCTGGTTGGCGAAGTGAGTCGAGAACGCCTTGTCGTAGTAGGTTTCGTCGGTCAGGTTCTGCACGTTCAGTTGCAGGTCGACGTTTTTGCTCAGCTTGTAGGCTGCCATTGCGTCGTAACGAACGTAGGAATCAACCATGGTGGTGTTGGCAGCACTGCCGAACACGTCATCGACATAGAACGCACCGCCACCGATGGTCAGCCTTGGCGTGACCTGATAGGTCGTCCACAGGCTGGCACTGTTTTTCGGTGTGTTAGGCAGTTCGTTGCCGTTGTTGGCTTTGTTTGCCGGCAGGTCACCACCATCGATTTGCTCGCTGTCCATGTAGGCGTAGCCGGCGAAGACTTGCCATTTGTCGGTGAGCTTGCCGCTGGCCGACAGTTCGATACCTTGAACGCGGGTTTTGCCGACGTTTTCGAAGGTGGTGGTGTTGGTCTGCACACGAGCATTGTCTTTCTCGGTGCGGAAGATATCGGCGGTCAACGACAGGCGATCGTTCAGCAGATCCCACTTGGTGCCGATTTCGTAGTTCTTGGTGGTTTCCGGCTCCATGTCGCTGCTCAGCAGGTTGCCGTTGCGATCCGTAGTGCCATTCTGCGGGTTGGTTTCTACGCCTTCACCGAGGGTGTTGCCCGGTGGGGTGGCGGATGTTGCGTAGGAGGCATAGATGCTGCCGTTTTCCGCTGGCTTGTAGACCACGCCGAACTGGCCAGTGACGAATTCGCTGGTGTCCTTGCCTTTGGCGGCGGTGCCTTTGGTCACGACCGTGGCGCCGGAACCGTCAAAGGTGCGGTAATTGGTGTCGAAGTGGTCGTAACGCAGGCCCATGTTCACCAGCCACTGCTCGGACAATGTCAGGGTGTCGAACACATACAGCGCATAGGTGTTGGCCTTGGTGTCGGTGCCAGCGTAGTTGCGCGAGATGGCGCCGTTCCACGGATCATTCTGGTTCGGGTTGGACAGCGAGGTGCAGTTGTAACCGCTTGGCGCGCCGATCAGGGCCGGCGAGCAGTTGGTGGTCGCTGCTGCCGTTCCCGGGGTGGTGTCCGTGTTGACGTTGTACGAGGATTTTTCACTTTCCTCGTGGGTGTATTCGACACCGGTGGAGAAGCTGTTCTTGAACCCGGCGATGTAGACATCACCAAACAGGTCGGTCTGGTTGGTGGTGGTCTCAGTGTTGCTCACGCGGGTGTTCGCCCGACGCCAGACGCTGCCGTTGTTGACGTTGCCTTTACTGTCGTCAGGCTGGGTCAGGATGTAATCCTGCATGCTGGTGCCGTGACGCAGGGTGTTCTTGATGGTCAGCGAGTCGCTCAGGTCGTGCTCGATGGCGAAGGTCGCCGTGTCGGTGCGGGTCTTGCGGAAGTCGCGGTCGGTCAGGCCATAGAAATTGCTGCTGTCGCCGCCGTCATTCGGCTTGTCCGGGTTGGCCTTGGTACGCGCCGCCGAGCCTCCGGTCGGGATGCTGTACGGAATACCCGAGTCCGGCAGGTCGTTGCTTTCGAGATGGTAGTAGTCGAGGTTGACGCGGGTGTCGGTGCCCAGGCCGAAGGCCAGGGACGGTGCAACACCCCAACGATCGTAGTTGACGCTGTCACGTCCGGCGACGTTGCTCTCGTGGCTCAGCAGGTTCAGACGGCCGGCGGCGGTGTCGGTGAACTGGTAGTTGCCGTCGAAGGTGTAGCGCTGGGTCTGGTCGGAGCCCCAGGTGAAACCACCGTCGAGCGAATCGCCCAGGTGAGCTTTCTTGCTGACCAGGTTGATGCTGCCGCCGGCAGCGCCACGACCGCCGATGGCGGAGTTCGGGCCTTTGCTGACTTCGATCGATTCAACGGCGAAGATCTCGCGGCTCTGGGAACCGGTATCGCGCACTCCGTCCAGGTAGGTGTCGCCCTGGGCGTCGAAGCCGCGGATGAACGGACGGTCGCCCTGGGGGTTGCCACCTTCACCGGCACCGAAGGTGATGCCTGGAACAGTGCGCAGCGCGTCCTGCAAGTTGAGCGAGCCGGTGTCTTTCAGGACCTGTTGCGGAACAACGGTCACCGAGCGCGGCGTGTCGATCAGCGGGGCGGTGTACTTGGGCGAGGAGGCTTTCTCGACGTTGTAGGTTGTCTCGTCCTGGGCTTCGCCGGTGATGGCGGTGGCGCCCAGCGAAATCACATTGTCCGGTGCTTTTTTGTCGGTTTTTTCCGCCGCGAAAACCATGTGGCCCGCAGACCCGGCAGTAATCGCCATGCCGATGGCGGATGCGAGCAGACGTGGTGAACTGACCGGTACTTGTGGTTGTTGACGCGACATTTGAATTCCCCTCCCCAAGGATTTGAGGCCGCGGAATATAGGGTAAATAGGTATTCGTAACAATTGCGAAATATTACTATTCGCACTGAATTTACAATCTTTACAATTTAACCTTACGGTTTCTGCTGACTCATTCGTCAGATGTGTTTTACATAGGCAATAAGAATCAATACCATTGGCTCCCCTTTGTTTTCAGGTGCCTTTGTCATGCTGCTGCACATTCCCGGTCTGTTTGAAAAAGACGAGGTGCAGCGCATTCGCGAGGCTCTGGAACAAGCCGATTGGGCTGATGGCAAGATCACCGCCGGCTACCAGTCGGCGAAGGCCAAGCACAATTTGCAGCTACCTGAAGGGCATCCGCTGGCCAAGGAGATCGGTGCGGCGATGCTGGAACGACTGTGGAAGAATCCGCTGTTCATGTCGGCAGCGTTACCGCACAAAGTCTTTCCTCCGTTGCTGAACTGTTACACCGCCGGTGGCAGTTTCGACTTCCATATCGACAATGCAGTGCGTCAGCCCAAAGGCGGCATCGAGCGGGTACGTACGGATTTGTCTGCCACTCTGTTCTTCAGCGAGCCCGAGGATTACGACGGCGGCGAGCTGGAAATCCAGGACACCTTCGGCACCCAACGGGTGAAGCTGCCAGCCGGCGACATGGTGCTGTACCCCGGCACCAGCCTGCACAAGGTCAACGCGGTGACGCGCGGAACACGACTCGCCTCGTTTTTCTGGACGCAAAGCCTGGTGCGCGAGGACAGCCAGCGTGCCCTGTTGTTCGAGATGGACGGGGCTATTCAGCAACTGACCCGCGATGTGCCCGATCATCCATCGCTGATCCGTCTCACTGGCACGTATCACAACCTTCTGCGTCGCTGGGTCGAGGTGTAAGTGGCGGATTTTCGTTTACGCCGCGAGGAAATGCTCGACAGTGAGCGCCTGCGCTCCATGCTCGACGAAAGCCCGGCCCGCGCTGCCCAGGCCATCCTGATTGCCGCACGTGAAGGTGAGGTAGAGGCCCAGGCCTTGCTCGGGCAGATTCTGCTCGACGGGCAGGGCATCGCGCAGGACCAACCGCTGGCGCTGAGCTGGTTCGGCATCGCCGCGCGCCAGGGGCACCTGATGGCGCGCAACATGCTCGGTCGTTGCCATGAACATGGTTGGGGTTGTGTTGCTGATGCCTTGATTGCGGCGCGGCATTATCGGATCGCAGCTGAAGGAGGGCTGGATTGGGCGATGTACAACTTCGCCAATCTGCTGGCCACCGGGCGCGGTGTAGCCGAGGATCAGGCGCTGGCGCTTAGCTGGTATCGGCGTGCGGCGGACCTTGGCCATGCGAAGTCGATGAACCTGTTGGGGCGCTATCTGGAGGAAGGCCGATTTTGCCAGGCCGACCCGGATGCCGCTTTCGGGTGGTATCGACGTTCTGCCGAGGGTGGAGATTTCCGCGGGCAGTTCAGTTTTGCTGCCGTGTTGGCCTATCAGGGCAAGACCAATGAGGCTGTCCTGTGGCTGCGTCAGGCACTAACGGGTGGCAATCTCAGTTTTTTGCAAGTTTCACATAAAGCTTTGCGCAACGCTGAGCATCCTGATATTCGATCTCTGGCTGAAGCATACTCTCAGCGAATTGATCAACTTCGTAATTGAAGTAACCCGTTGTCGGATCATTGAGAGCGGGTGCGCTGTATTCTTTGCAAATAAATATATAACTGATTTGGTTTGACAGTAATTGGATTGCTGTTTTAGCTTTTGATTACGCGGCATTCTGTCGTATGGCTTAAAAGTCATGATAGGTATTTTATAATTAATGGAGTAATTATGAGCGATGGTGATTTGTGGGAGAAGTCTTTAGATGGTGCGAACTATGAAAAGATTTCTGAGTTTGCAGCCAATGTTCCGAAAGTGTTGAATGATGCTTCGATGGGTGGAGGAGATGGTTCTGGTCGTGATACAGGTCTGATATTAACAAAAAAACAGATTATTGATCTGCGCAAGTATGAGGCGGCAGGCCTGGCACTTCCCTATAAACTGGCGGATGTTGTCAACTATCTGAACTTTGGCGTTGGGGAAGATGGTGGTGCTGGGCTTAGAGTTGATGAATTTTTGGAAACATTTCTCCTGACGCGGAATCATGCAAAGCGCTGGTCGCCGCTGCGAGAGCGGATCATGCTAACGGGCGCAGAATTGAACCTGTTCGGTGCCAGCATGGAGATCTATGGCAATAGCGTCGAAGAACTCTATGAGGACGTTAAGGCTGGCAAAATACTCGATAAATATAATGTCCAAACATTGGCTGAGCTTAAAAAGGTTCAGTTGGATCTGGGTGATAAATTCCCAGGGCTTGAACTTGAGCCGAATACAGTTCTGGAGCTTGGATACTATCTTGGCAAGATCTTCGATAAAGTTAACAGGAATTTGCGAAGTGTCGAAGATATCAAAAAAGACCTTGATTTCTTCGATGGCGATCTGCGCTTGAAGGTTTTGCCCAGTATAAAGCTTAGGGTGGAACTGATTAAAAGGAATCCTTATTCCAGTGAAATTAAAGCGTTAGATGATGCCATTGCTCGTCGTGCAGATCAAATCACAGAAAAAAATGCTCAGTATAAAGCTCTGGTGGAGAAATCATTGGCGGCTGCTGCCGGACTGAATATTTTTGGTCTGGGTATGGCGATCTATTACGGTGTTGAGGCGGAAAAAATAAGGGCTGAGCGTAATAAACTCAATCAAGAACAAGACCGGGATATTGAGCTGATCAGGAATAAAAATCAGACGCTGGGTTCTTTGAGACGAGTGGAGCACGATCTTCAGAGTCTTGATTTCATTGCAGTCGAGGCGGAGGTGGCCACGCGAAATCTCGTATTCGTCTGGAATACGATCTATCGATATATTAAAGAGTCGCAGAGTGTTGTTGCGAGCATTAATGATGCGTTGAGCCTGCGCCAATTCATGACTGCTTTCAGGGAGGTGGTTTCTCCGTGGGTGAAAATTCAACATGATGCCGACGCGCTGATTGGGGTATTCAAGGATGCCGACGAGGAGTACGACCGAGAAGCTGTTAACTCGTCAGAGAAGGTGCTATCCATGCTTAGTATTTCAAATTACCCGCAACTGAATATGAAGTTATTGCAAAAGACCAATGATGCAATGCGAAGCACAGGCGTGGTAGCTGAAGCGCTGTTTATAAAATTTAGTTACTTGCCTGGGGTGTTTGATCAGTTCCAGCGATTGGTGAAAGATACCGATGCTTGCACCGTTACCCTGCGTGAGAACAGCATCAGCAGCAAGGTCGAACTGGATGCCAGAATTCGTCGATTACTCAATCTGCAACAGGAGTTGAACAAGAGTGCGATCGATTCAAAAGAGCATGCAGAGATTGAGGGAGATATAGCGGATGAGCTTGATAAGCCAGTCAGCAGTACTCGCAATGCGGCTGGATTCATCAGCAATAGATTTGCCAACATTAGCGGTGAGTTTAACCGCGGTGAGACGCTAGGATATCTCACCGGATTAAAGTCGGATCAGTCGAGTCTCAGTGAAACCAAAGAGCGCTTGAATGTACGGCTGGCTGAGCGTCAGAAAGAAAAAGAAGTTATCCTGAAGGCAATTAACTTGATAGAAAAGACTGCTATTGAGGATCTCGGGAAGGATGTCAATTTGACGATTGATAAGTTGCAAGGTCTGGGTATGGCACCGCCAGAAGTGCAGGTGGTGAAGTTCGCTATTGAACAGATCAAAAAGTCTATCGGCGATATTGCCAAAGGAGTAACGTTTACTCTTATGATTAAAGAGTACGATGCATTGCAGTCACAAATAAATGATCTTTACAACAAACTCGCGGAGGGAGATCGAAAGAATACTGTCCTGGCGGGGAAAATTGAATTCATTGAAGCGATTCACACGCTGGATGATCAGCGGGTTGAATATGCTTCCGAGTATAAGGGGGCCGATACGGCGTTCAGGAAATTTATCGAGTTTTTAGAGGGTAACCTGCAGGGAGGTGTAGGTGAGCGTTGTGCCAGATTTGTCAGTGAGGCCAGAAGTTTTTCTGCTTTCTTGTCGGTGTCCGAGCGACCGTAAGTTTATAGTTGCTGGATGAATGCGGCCAGTATCCTTTTCTTTAAATGGGTGCTGGTCGAGCCAGTTTGGCCGAAGACGGCTGTATACTTGATCAAGTAGCGATCGATGTATGAATTTTTGCTTGGTCGGCGGTATTTAGACAGGTTGAATGACTATTTGGCATTTCTTAACGTTCTCCCGCAAGCATTGGAGGGTATTAAGGCGTTCTCTGTTAACTGGGCGCGTCAAGGGCATGTGTTGAACGCTTCCCCTGATATTGAACGGTTGATCGTATTGTCTTCATTTGGTCGTGATTGTATTGAACGGTTGGGCGTTACTGTTTCAAGTGCTCGGCACGTGTTAGAAGAGAATTTTGGTGGTGTTTTGATCTTCTTGGAAGAATGTATTGATATTTCCAATCTCACGCCAGAGTCGAAAAGGAGGGGGGTCAGCAATCTGGATTGCCAACAGTTTACTTTTTCAAAACAACAGTTTATATATTTTCCACCCACTGAGGTTCGCGGGTTAACTCATGAGCTTTATCTGCGACTGTTCAAGGTTCGTCAAGAAGTAATAGATCTGAAAATTAGTATGCGAGAGCTAGATGAGGATATTCATACGCTTGTCTCTCGTTTTGTATGCTTTTTGAGTATGAGTGCCTGTAGGTGTCATTCACAGCAGTCTCAGCTTGAGACTGTTTATTCGTCCGGCGTGGGAGTCTTTAGTGGGAAGTTTCTGTGCAGGGCTAGTCACTTGGAATACGTCAATGTTATTCAGGCCAAGCAACATTTGCACCAGATCAGGTTGATGTATGCGGCCGCCAGTTCTGCTATCCATAATTTGAACGATTTTTTCTTTGCCGTGATTCGTCTGCTCGATATGGCGCAGCATGAGTTATTGACTGTGAGATCATCAATGACGTTGTCACAGCTGATTTTGTCTATGACAGAGGCTATGAGCAGGCTTCAGGACGTTATGTCGATGGCAGGAGTGGTCCGTGCAAATAAAAAGCCCATGACATGGCATGGGCTTTATTTGCAGCGAACTGACGTCTTTAAACGTAGAACGACTTCAGCGGCGGAAAGCCATTGAACTCGACGGCGCTGTAACTGGTGGTGTACGCACCAGTCGATAGCCAGTACAGGCGATCACCGATGGCCAGGTTCAGCGGCAGGCCGTACTTGTAGTTTTCGTACATGATGTCGGCGCTGTCGCAGGTCGGGCCGGCGATGACCACTTCTTCCATCTCGCCTTTCTTCTCGGTCCAGATCGGGAATTTGATGGCTTCGTCCATGGTTTCGATCAGGCCGGAGAACTTGCCCACATCCGTGTACACCCAACGCTCTACCGCGGTACGGGATTTACGTGCGACCAGCACCACTTCGCTGACCAGGATGCCGGCGTTGGCGATCAACGAACGGCCTGGCTCGAGGATGATTTCCGGCAGGTCGTCACCGAAGTCTTCCTTCAGGAAGCGAATGATTTCTTCGGCGTAGGTTTCCAGGCTGTTGGTGCGGGTGATGTAGTTGGCCGGGAAGCCGCCGCCCATGTTGATCAGCTTCAGGTGGATGCCGTCTTCTTCCTTCAGACGTTCGAAGATCACTTTGACCTTGGCGATCGCCGCGTCCCAGACGCTGATGTCGCGCTGCTGCGAGCCGACGTGGAACGAGATGCCGTAAGGCACCAGGCCCAGGTCGCGTGCAAGGATCAGCAGGTCCATGGCCATGTCGGTCTGGCAGCCGAATTTGCGCGACAGTGGCCAGTCAGCGGTGGTCGAGCCTTCGGTCAGGATGCGTACATAAACTTTTGCACCCGGGGCGGCCTTGGCGATGTTGCGCAGGTCGGCTTCGGAGTCAGTGGCAAACAGACGCACGCCCTTCTCGTAGAAGTAGCGGATGTCCTTGGACTTCTTGATGGTGTTGCCGTAGCTGATGTGGTCGGCGCTGACGCCGCGATCAAGCACTTTGTCCAGTTCATAGATAGAGGCGATGTCGAAGCTCGAGCCTTTCTCTTTGAGCAGGTCGATGATCTCGACGGCCGGGTTGGCCTTGACCGCGTAGTAGACCTTGGCGAATTCGAAACCGGCGCGCAGGTCGTCATAGGCCTGGCTGATCATCGCGGTGTCGATCACCACGAACGGGGTTTCCTGTTTGTCGGCGAACGCCTTCATTTTCTGAAAGGTTTCACGCGCGAAATAGTCTTCGACCTGGATCGACATACCTGGGAGCTCCTAATGGCAAACGAGTAAAAACAATGGGTGCAAATGAACGTCCTCCGTATCCCCACTTTGGTTCGCCTACTTCCCAAGGCATGTCGCCGAAAGCAAAAAGGCCATGGGAGCGCTGCGCCCTTGGCCTTGCTGTCTCGTCGTCAGTACTTGAGCCGGATGGATCGTTTCCAGCATGGACGTTCGGCGCGAACTTTAGGGCGTGAGGGGCT
Source organism: Pseudomonas sp. P4_B4 (assembly GCF_056402255.1). Classification (NCBI taxonomy): domain Bacteria; kingdom Pseudomonadati; phylum Pseudomonadota; class Gammaproteobacteria; order Pseudomonadales; family Pseudomonadaceae; genus Pseudomonas; species Pseudomonas sp. P4_B4. The sequence continues at coordinate 33,259 of NZ_JBFUHS010000011.1, read as the reverse complement.
TGAGATCAACAAAAAATGTCGCGTTTTTGCACTCTTCTGACGCGCGTTACGTGCATGACTCTTTGTAACCGACTCAGATGACAGTCGGATGTTCCCGAAGAATTTTGAAGTGTTAAACATACCTGCACGTTCGACGCTTTTGTGTGCCAAGTCACTGATAACTACGATGGCGTCAAAATCGGCGACGTTGGCTGCGAGAAGGTGAGCTGAGAGGGGGTTTGGCTATTTCAGAAGGTATTTCTGGATAGCTTTTGCAGGCGCTACTGTTGATATTTTTTTCCGGCCTGTGAGTCTCTGAAAAAACGCACAGAACCTGTGGGAGCGAGCTTGCTCGCGATAGCGTAATGTCAGTCAACGACGTTGTTGGCTGTGAAAATGCCATCGCGAGCAAGCTCGCTCCCACAGGTTTTGCATTTTTACCGAGCCATATGAGCTGTCAGGCGACTACGGCTGCTGCGCTCCCGAACAAGAGCAAGGTCGATCAGAGTGACACTAATCGACCGCGAAATACGGGAACGGTCGCCGATCAATAGACATTAAGCCTAAGGCTTACGCTCTTGCGAATGGCTGGGTACTGCTGCGTGGTAACGGTAAATTGAATAATGGTGTTTTGTTGCACATTGTTTAACGTGAATGTCCCGTTCATGTTTCCAGGACCTCGATTGATAGTGGCGCCAGCTGTAGTTGTCGTCCACGCGGAGGTAACGCCTGGAATTTCCCTGCCGTCTTTATCGACGAGTTTTGCCGCGATCACCAATCTGAAGTTTCCCCCTTTTTTGACAAGTTGCGGGTCTGCTAGACCTCCTATGATGATTTGTGTGGGTGGACCAGCCGTGACCTTTGGCTCCACGGAGTTGGCCTCGGGTGTCGGTGTGGCAGGTGATGTCGAATCGTTGGTTTTCATGGGTGACCTCTATAACCTGGTAAGTTTATTTGTGAGAGCGTGTAGCTGTGCTCCCGATTGAGTAGAACTTTTTCCAGGCAATAGCGGACCTATCACTTTTGACGGTCTTTAATATTCGTTTGTTAATGATTGCAAATTTACATAGCACCAGCACTTGACCCTATCTCCGTTTTTCCTCTTGAAGTGGTGATGGGCCAAGCGAAATGGACTATGGAAGATAATCTATCAAGTGAGTGCTACTTCAGCCGGTGAAACAATACTGGTCTTGGCGCCGCGGGAGCGACCGGAGCTCAAGTAAGCCGCAATCGACTCCTGCGTGACCTCGCCAAGAAACACCCGCTCGGCATCCATCACCGGCAGCCACGCCCGATTGAACTCGTACATGCGCGACAGCAGGATGCGCAAATGTTCGTCGTACGCCGCCGTGGCATTGAACTCGCGTTGGTACTGTGCGCAGGTGCCGGTCTGACGGTGCAGGTCACGACGTCGTACATAACCCAGGGCTTTATTCTCGGCACAAGTCACCACCACGTAGCGTCGGTCATGCTCGTCCATCAACTCCAGCGCTTCGGCCACCGGGGTATGCGGGCTGACGGAGGGCGCGTTGTCCGCCGCATCTTCAGCTTTCACCAACAGCAGACGCTTGAGCGTGCTGTCCTGGCCGACGAAGTTGCTGACAAACTCATCCGCCGGATGCGCGAGCAGAGTGTCCGGGTGATCGATCTGCAATAGCTTGCCGGCGCGGAAGATCGCGATCTTGTCGCCGAGCTTGATCGCCTCGTCGATGTCATGGCTGACCATGATCACGGTCTTGTTCAGCGCCCGCTGCATTTCGAAGAATTCGTTCTGGATCATCTCGCGGTTGATCGGGTCGACCGCACCGAAGGGTTCGTCCATCAGCAACAGCGGCGCATCGGCGGCCAGTGCGCGAATCACGCCGATCCGCTGTTGTTGGCCACCGGACAATTCTCGTGGATAACGATGCAGATACTGCTTGGGTTCGAGCTTGATCATGCTCATCAACTCGCGGGCGCGGTCGTGGCATTTCTGCTTGTCCCAGCCGAGCAGTTTCGGCACCACCACGATGTTCTCCTCGATGGTCATGTTCGGGAACAGACCGATCTGCTGGATCACGTAGCCGATGTTGCGACGCAGGGTCACTTCGTCGAGGCCGGTGGTGTCTTCGCCATTGATCAGGATCTTGCCCGAGGTCGGTTTGATCAGGCGGTTGATCATTTTCAGCGTGGTGCTTTTGCCGCAACCCGATGGCCCGAGGAACACGCAGATTTCGCCTTCATTGACGGTCAGGCTTACCGAGTCCACGGCTTTCACATCTTTGCCGTTGCTTTGGAAGGTCTTGCTGAGGTTTTGAAGTTCGATCATTTGAGCAGTCCTTTTGGAGTCAGCGAACGTTGCAGCCATTGCAGAAGCAGGTCAGCGAAGATGGCCAGCACACTGACCAGCACAGCGCCGACAATCAGCATCGACATGTCGCTGCGGCTGATGGAAGCGAGGATGAGTACGCCCAGGCCACCGGCGCCGATGGTGGCGGCGATGGTCATGACGCCGATGTTCATCACCACGGCGGTGCGCACACCGGCGAGGATCACCGGCACGGCGATGGGCAACTCGACCATGCGCAGGCGCTGACCGAAGGTCATGCCGATGCCGCGCGCGGCTTCGCGGATGCCCGGCTCGACGCTGGTCAGGGCCAGGTAGGTGTTACGCATGATCGGCAGCAGCGAATAAAGGAACACGGCCGTGATCGCCGGCATTGGCCCCAGGCCCTGGCCGAACTTGGAATAGAACGGTAGCAGCAAGCCGAACAGGGCAATCGACGGTACGGTCAGCAGCACCGTGGCGCTGGCTTGCAACGGACCGGCGAGGCTCGGAAAACGTGTCATCAGAATGCCCAGCGGCACGCCAACCAGAATCGCCAGGGTCACGGCGACACCGACCAGCGTGATGTGCTGCCAGGTCAAGTGAAGCACTTGTGCCCAGTCGGGATGGGAAAAGGCGTTGAGAAAATTCATAACGTCTGCTCCTCAGTTCAACGGATGCTGGCGCAGGAAATCTGCGGCAACGGATGAAGGGCTTTGGTGATCGACATCAACCCGCGCGTTGAGCTGGCGCATGGTTTCGTCGTCGAACAGGTCCGCCAATGGTTTGAGCTGTTCGGCGAGTTTCGGATGGGCATCGAGGTAGGCCTGGCGGACAACTGGCGCGGCGGTGTAGTCGGGGAAGTAGTGCTTGTCGTCTTCCAGCAACTTGAGCTTGAACGCGCTCAAGCGTCCGTCAGTGGTGTAGACCAGACCCGCAAATACCTGGCCGTTGCGCAGGGCGGTGTAGACGAGGCCGGCGTCCATCTGCCGGATGTTTTTACGGGTCAGGTCCATGTCGTAGCGCTTGACCATGCCAGCCAGACCGTCGGAGCGGTTGGCAAACTCGGTGTCCAGCGCCACCAGCGGATTGTCCTTGGCCTCGGCGCGCAATGTGCGATTGAGGTCGCTGATGGTGTGGACCTGCGGGTACTCGGCGGCGATGTTCGCCGGCAGCGCCAGCGCGTAGGTGTTGCTGAACTTCGACGGCGAGAGCCAGGTCAGGCCTTTCTTCGCGTCCAGCTCGGTGACCCGTGCCAATGACTGCTGGCTGTCGAGTTTTTCCGTGACGTGGTTGTAGGAAACCAGCGATACGCCGGTGTACTCCCAGACCATGTCCAGTTGCCCGCTTTCCTGGGCACTGCGGGCCAGGTTGCTGCCTAATCCACCGGTGACCTGAGCGTCGTAACCTTTGCTACGCAGGTATTGGGCGGTGATCTCCGCCAGCAGGGTCTGTTCTGTGAACACCCGGGCGCCGATGCGGATCAAGGGTTTGTCAGCGGCTTGGGCAAATCCTGCGAACAGCAGGACGCAGCCTAGTAAAAAGCTTGATGTTTTCATGATGATTCCTTTGCCGAGGCTTAAGACGGGCGCAAGCCGCGTTCGAGCCAGAGGCGACTGCCGAGTGTGACCACGCCGTCCAGCAACAAGGCCAGCAACGCGGTGCACGCAGCACCGAGCAGTAGCTGCGGCTGATTGTTCAGGGCAATGCCGGGGAATATCAGGCTGCCGAGACTGTTGGCGCCGATCAGGAACGCCAGCGGCGCCGTTCCGACGTTGATGGCCAATGCCACGCGCACACCACCGATGATGATCGGCACCGCGTTGGGCAACTCGACTTTCCGCAGCACCTGGAGCGGGGTCATGCCGATGCCGACGGCGGCTTCCTTGAGCGAACCCTGAACGTTTTTCAGGCCTTCATAGGTATTGCGCACGATGGGCAGTAGCGAGGCGAGGAACAGGGCGAAGATGGCCGGGCCGCTGCCAATGCCGAGGATACCGAGGGCTATGGCCAGAACGGCGAGGGGCGGAACGGTGTTGCCGATGTTGAAGAACTGCATGAAGCGTTCGGCGCGCCCGACCATGGACGGGCGGCTGAGGAGAATACCGGCAGGAATGCCCACGACAAGGGCGGCCAGCATGGAAGCGAGGACGAGAACCAGATGAGCTTGCAGGTAAAACAACAAATCGTCGCGGTAGTGTTCGATCGTGTTGATGCCGATCCATTGGATCAGCAGGGCCAGAAGGGCGAATACCAGCGCGCCTCCTATCAGCCCTTTGCCATAGTGGATAGCCACAGGCGGACTCCTTTTTTCAGTCGGCGAACACTTTTTCGTGTGGCAACGCCTTGCTTGGCTGCCGAAAAAATGTCGCGATAAGCAGCTCGAACAGGCCGGCAAAGCAGCGTGCAATCGAGCCATGAGCACAGCCTCGTCAGGCCGAATTGCAGGTGTTTCAGGCCCCCGACGAGTGGTCGTAACGGGGGAGTGGACGTCTCCGTGCTTTAAAATGTTCCCATCTGCGGCAGCATTTGGCCACCCCTAATATGCTCAACGGTTCGGTTCTTGGATCAACTTGGGCTATAATCTGCGCCCTTTTTTGAATCACCTGCCAGGCGATTTCCCATGACCAAACAGGCCGCCGAAGTCGCGAAACGCCGCACTTTCGCCATTATTTCCCACCCCGATGCCGGTAAGACCACCATCACCGAGAAGCTCTTGCTGATGGGCAAGGCGATTGCGGTAGCCGGTACGGTGAAATCTCGTAAATCCGATCGCCATGCCACCTCCGACTGGATGGAAATGGAAAAGCAGCGTGGTATCTCCATTACCACGTCGGTCATGCAGTTCCCGTATCGCGAACACATGATCAACCTGCTCGACACCCCGGGCCACGAAGACTTCTCCGAAGATACCTACCGCACCCTGACGGCGGTGGACTCGGCGTTGATGGTGCTCGACGGCGGTAAAGGTGTAGAGCCACGGACCATCGCCCTGATGGACGTCTGCCGTCTGCGTGACACGCCGATCGTCAGCTTCATCAACAAACTCGACCGTGACATCCGCGACCCGATCGAACTGCTCGACGAAATCGAAGCCGTCCTCAAGATCAAGGCCGCGCCGATCACCTGGCCGATTGGTTGCTACCGTGACTTCAAAGGCGTGTATCACCTCGCCGATGACTACATCATCGTGTACACCGCCGGTCACGGCCACGAGCGCACCGAAACCAAGATCATCGAGAAGCTCGACTCCGATGAAGCGCGCGCCCACCTGGGCGACGAGTACGAGCGCTTCATCGAGCAGCTGGAACTGGTGCAGGGCGCCTGTCACGAGTTCAACCAGCAGGAGTTCCTCGACGGTCAACTGACCCCGGTGTTCTTCGGTACGGCACTGGGCAACTTCGGTGTCGACCACGTCCTCGACGCCGTGGTCGATTGGGCTCCGCGCCCACTGGCACGCGTGGCCAACGAGCGCACCGTGGAGCCGGTGGAAGAGAAGTTCTCGGGCTTCATCTTCAAGATCCAGGCGAACATGGACCCGAAACACCGCGACCGTATCGCCTTCATGCGTATCTGCTCCGGCAAGTACGAGAAAGGCATGAAGATGCGCCACGTGCGCACCGGCAAGGACGTGCGTATCGGCGACGCGCTGACCTTCTTCTCCTCCGAACGTGAGCAACTGGAAGAAGCCTTCGCTGGCGACATCATCGGTCTGCACAACCACGGCACCATCCAGATCGGCGACACCTTCACCGAAGGCGAAGTCCTGGGCTTCACCGGTATCCCGCATTTCGCCCCGGAACTGTTCCGCCGCGTACGCCTGAAGGATCCGCTGAAATCCAAGCAACTGCGTCAGGGCCTGCAACAGCTCGCCGAAGAAGGCGCGACCCAGGTGTTCTTCCCGGAGCGCAGCAACGACATCATCCTCGGCGCCGTCGGTGTGCTGCAGTTCGATGTGGTCGCCAGCCGTTTGAAAGAGGAATACAAGGTCGAGTGCTCCTACGAGCCGATCACTGTTTACTCGGCACGCTGGATCGAATGCAGTGACAAGAAGAAGCTTGAGGAATTCTCCAACAAGGCTGTGGAAAACCTGGCACTGGACGGCGGTGGTCACCTGACCTACCTGGCACCTACGCGGGTCAACCTGGCCCTGATGGAAGAGCGCTGGCCGGACGTGAAATTCCGTGCTACCCGTGAGCATCATTAAGCGTTGAGTTGAAATACCCAAAACCCCGTTTGCGAAAGCAGCGGGGTTTTTTATTGCCTGGCGCGTTCTCCTGTGGGAGCAAGCTCGCTCCCACAGGGTTCTTCGGTGTTAGCTGAAACGGGAATAACCCCTATTCCAAACCAATCTCCCAACCCACTGCATTTTCCCCCGCTCGACAGCGTCCAATCTGGAGAACCCGGCTGATCGGAACTAGATTTGACTCAGCGCCAGACAGGCACTCAACGAAAGGAAGGAATCGGCTATGAACAGGTTGTTTCGCGTTTTACTGCTGTTGAAGGTGTTGGTGATGCTCTCGCTCGGGACTTCGATGGCGTGGGCCGAGTGCACCAACCACGGTGAGCAGGCTTCGAGCGGGCAGGCGGGTTATGCGGGGCTGATGCTCGCCAAGTCCGAATCGGAACCGGGAGATCAGGGGCAGGGTGGTGCTGACAACGACGATGACTCGACCACCGACGAGCCGGACTCCGATGAGGAAGAGGGCGACAGCCAGACGTAGTCGCTCGATGGCGGGCAAAAGAAAACCCCTTCTACCTGACTGATGCGCAATCGAGGCGGAAGGGGTCGGGTTAACGCATCAGGATTTTGAGCAACTCAATCCCTGTGGGAGCGGGCTTGCTCGCGAAGGCGTCATTCCAGTCAACATCAATGTCGACTGACAGATCGCTTTCGTCGGAACGCCGCCCGGAGCAAGCCCGCTCCCACATTTTTTATGCCGCGCCGTCGAGGAATTGCTCGGCGTAGTGGCAAGCCACCTGGCGGCCAGCGAGCAGGCGCAGGGCCGGCTCTTCAGTGCTGCAACGCTCGGTGGCATATGGGCAGCGCTTGTGGAAGGCGCAGCCGGACGGTGGGTTCAGCGGGTTGGGCAATTCGCCGACGATCTTGATTTTCGGCTTGTTCGGATCCGGGTGGATGGCCGGCGTCGCCGACAGCAGCGCCTGGGTGTAGGGGTGCAGAGGACGGGAGTAAATGTCCTCTTTCGTGCCCATTTCCACCGGGCGACCGAGGTACATCACCATCACATGGTCGGCAACGTGGCGTACCACCGCCAGGTTGTGGGAGATGAACACGTAGGCGGTGTTGAACTCTTGCTGCAAATCCATGAACAGGTTGAGCACCTGCGCCTGAATCGACACGTCCAGCGCCGAGGTCGGTTCGTCCGCCACCAGCACTTTCGGTTGCAGCATCATCGCCCGGGCCAGGGCGATCCGCTGGCGCTGACCGCCGGAGAACATGTGCGGATAACGCTGGTAGTGCTCGGGCCGCAAGCCCACCTGCTTCATCATCGCCTGGACTTTCTCGCGACGTTCCGCGGCGCTCAGGTTGGTGTTGATCAGCAACGGCTCGGCGAGCTGATCACCGACTTTCTGCCGTGGGTTCAGCGAGGCGTACGGGCTCTGGAACACCATCTGCACGTCTTTGCGCAGTTGTTTGCGCTGGGCCTTGTCGGCGCCGGCAACTTCCTGCCCGGCGATTTTCAAGGAGCCGGAGGACGGCTCTTCGATCAGGGTCAGGGCACGGGCCAGGGTGGATTTGCCGCAACCCGACTCGCCGACGACAGCGAGGGTCTTGCCGGCTTCCAGTTCGAACGACACGCCGTTGAGGGCGCGCACGGTGGCGTGACCCTTGAACAGGCCACGGGACACCTCGTAGTGACGGGTCAGGTCGCGGGCGGTAAGAACGACGGCCATTACGCCACCTCCTGGTTCAGCGGGTAGAAGCAGCGAGCGAGGCTGTTGCTTTTCTGGTCAAGGGCCGGACGTTGTTGACGGCAGTTGTCTTTCACGTACGGGCAGCGCGGCGACAGCAGGCAACCCTGCGGACGGTCGTAGCGACCGGGAACGATGCCCGGCAGGGTCGACAGGCGCGAGGCGCCCAGGCTGTGTTCCGGAATCGCCTTGAGCAGCGCTTCGCTGTACGGGTGCGCCGGGATGTCGAACAGTTGCGGCACCTGACCGACTTCGACCGCTTGGCCTGCGTACATCACGCACACGCGCTGGGCGGTTTCGGCCACGACGGCGAGGTCGTGGGTGATCAGCACCAGGCCCATGTTCTGCTCTTTCTGCAATGCCAGCAGCAGATCCATGATCTGCGCCTGGATGGTTACGTCCAGTGCGGTGGTCGGTTCGTCGGCGATCAGCAGTTTCGGTTCACCAGCAATCGCCATGGCAATCGCGACACGCTGGCTCATACCGCCGGACAGTTGATGCGGGTAGGCGTCCATACGGCTGGCGGCACCCGGGATCTCAACTTTTTCCAGCAGTTCGATGGCGCGCTTGCGGGCCGCCTTGCCGGACATTTTCAGGTGCAGGCGCAGCACTTCTTCGATCTGGAAGCCAACGGTGTAGCTCGGGTTCAGCGCGGTCATCGGATCCTGGAAAACCATGGACAGGTCTTTACCGACGATCTGCCGACGCTGGCGATTGTTGAGCTTGAGCATGTTCTTGCCGTCGAAATTCAGGGCGTCAGCAGTGACGATCCCCGGATGCTCGATCAGGCCCATCAGCGCCATCATGGTCACGGACTTGCCGGAACCCGATTCGCCAACGATGGCCAGCACTTCGCCCTTGTCCACTTGCAGGTCGAGGCCATCGACCACTGGCGTGGCGTTTTTGTCGCCGAAGCGAACGTTGAGATTCTTGATTTCTAACAGTGACATGGGAATCTCCTCAGGCGGCGTTCTTGAGTTTCGGGTCCAGCGCGTCGCGCAGGCCGTCACCCATCAAGTTGATTGCCAGCACGCTGAGCAAAATGGTCAAACCAGGCAGGCTCACGACCCACCAGGCGCGTTCGATGTAGTCGCGAGCCGAAGCCAGCATGGTGCCCCACTCAGGGGTTGGCGGTTGTACGCCAAGGCCGAGGAAGCCCAGTGCGGCGGCATCGAGGATCGCCGAAGAGAAGCTCAGGGTGGCCTGAACGATCAGCGGCGCCATGCAGTTAGGCAGCACGGTAACGAACATCAGGCGCCACAGGCCGGCACCGGCCAGGCGCGCGGCGGTCACGTAGTCGCGGTTCAGCTCGCCCATCACCGCAGCGCGGGTCAGACGAACATAGGACGGCAACGAAACCACGGCGATGGCAATGATGGTGTTGATCAGGCCAGGGCCGAGGATGGCGACAATCGCCACGGCCAGCAGCAGCGACGGCAGGGCCAGCATGATGTCCATCAGACGCATGATGGTCGGGCCGAGAATCCGCGGGTAGAACCCGGCGAACAGGCCCAGGAGAATCCCCGGGATCAGCGACATCACCACCGACGACAAACCGATCAGCAACGACAGGCGCGAACCATTGATCAGACGCGACAGCAGGTCGCGGCCCAGTTCATCGGTGCCGAGCAGGAACTGCAACTGTCCACCTTCCAGCCAGGCTGGCGGGGTCAGCAGGAAATCGCGGTACTGCTCGCTCGGGTCGTGGGGGGCAACCCACGGGGCGAAGATCGCGCAGAAAATCACCAGCAGCATGAACATCAGGCCGGCGACGGCACCTTTGTTCTTGGAGAACGCTTGCCAGAATTCTTTGTACGGTGACGGGTACAGCAGGCTTTGATCGACTGCTACCGATGGAATTGGAGTGGTCATGTTCATGATCTCAGCGCTGATGACGGATGCGTGGGTTGGCAAAGCCGTAGAGGATGTCCACTACGAAGTTGACCACAATCACCAGGCAGGCGATTAACAGGATGCCGTTTTGCACGACGGGGTAATCCCGGGCGCCAATGGCTTCGATCAGCCATTTGCCGATGCCCGGCCACGAGAAGATGGTTTCGGTCAGGACCGCACCGGCCAACAATGTGCCGACTTGCAGGCCAACCACGGTCAGTACCGGAATCAACGCGTTACGCAGACCGTGCACGAACACCACGCGCGACGGCGACAGGCCCTTGGCCTTGGCGGTGCGGATGTAGTCCTCGCGCAGTACTTCGAGCATCGACGAACGGGTCATCCGCGCGATCACCGCCAGCGGGATGGTACCCAGCACGATGGCCGGCAGGATCAGATGGTGCAGGGCGTCGAAGAAGGCGTCCGGCTCGCCGGCCAGCAGGGTGTCAATCAGCATGAAGCCGGTGCGTGGCTCGATGTCGTAGAGCAGGTCGATGCGCCCGGAAACCGGGGTCCAGCCCAGGCTCACCGAGAAGAACATGATCAGGATCAGGCCCCACCAGAAGATCGGCATCGAGTATCCCGCCAGGGAGACACCCATCACCCCATGGTCGAACAGGGATCCTCGCTTGAGTGCCGCGATCACTCCGGCCAAGAGGCCCAGGACACCGGCGAACAACAGCGCGGCCGAGGACAGTTCCAGGGTCGCGGGGAATAGGGAGGTGAACTCGCTCCACACGCTTTCACGGGTTCGCAGGGATTCACCGAGATCGCCGTGGGCCAGTTTGCCGATGTAATCCAGGTACTGGGCATACAGGGGTTTGTTCAGACCTAGGCGTTCCATTGCCTGAGCGTGCATTTCCGGGTCGACTCTGCGTTCGCCCATCATGACTTCCACGGGGTCGCCAGGGATCATGCGAATCAACGCGAAAGTCAGCAAAGTGATGCCGAAAAACGTGGGGATCAGTAACCCCAGTCGGCGGGCAATAAAACTAAACATCGTGTGTTGTACCTCATCAGCCGGTTAGGCGTGCCCGGCATGCCTGGGTCAGGAATGCCGGGAGTTTTCTTATTACTTCACCTGGGTGGTGGCGAAGTTATTGGTGGTGAGTGGGCTAATGTTGTAGCCCTCTACGTTGTTGCGCATTGCGGTAAACATTCTAGTGTGTGCCATGCTGATCCACGGCTGGTCCTGGTTAAAAATAACCTGGGCCTGTTCGTAGAGCGCTGCGCGCTCGGCCGGGTCGGTTTTTTCGCGAGCCTGGTCGATCAGGGCCTGGAACTTGTCATTGCACCAGCGTGCGTAGTTTTCGCCGTTCTTGGCCGCCTCACAACTGAGCATAGGCGTCAGGAAGTTATCCGGATCGCCGTTATCGCCCGCCCATCCGGCGGAAACCATGTCGTGCTCGCCGTTTTTCGCGCGCTTGAGCATTTCGCCCCATTCCATCACGCGAATGTCGATCTTGATCCCGACCTTGGCCAGGTCGGCCTGCATCATCTGCGCGCCGAGCATCGGGTTCGGGTTGGTCGGACCGCCACCATTACGGGTGAACAGGGTGAAGGTGGTGCCTTCCGGTACGCCGGCTTCCTTGAGCAGGGCGCGAGCCTTGTCCAGGTCATGGGTCGGGTTCTTCAGGCTGTGGTTGTAGCCCAGCAGGGTGTCCGGGTACGGATTGACCGCAGCGGTTGCATTGCCTTTACCGAACAACGCATTGACGTATGCCTCTTTGTCGAAGGCGATGTCGATGGCTTTGCGCACCCGCACGTCACTCATGTACTTGTGGGTGGTGTTCATGGCGATGTACGAAACGGTCATCGCGTTTAGTTCATCGACTTTCAGCTTGTCGTCTTTCTTGATGCTCGGAATGTCATCCGGTTTCGGATACAGCGCGACCTGGCATTCGTTGGCCTTCAACTTCTGCAGGCGCACGTTGTTGTCGGTGGCGATGGCCAGGATCAGCGAGTCTGCCGGTGGCTTGCCACGGAAGTACTCCGGGTTGGCCTTGAAGCGAACCTGGGCGTCCTTGTTGTAGCGCTGGAAGACGAACGGACCGGTGCCAACTGGCTTGTTGTTGAGGTCGGCGGTCTTGTTGGTCTTGAGCAGCTGGTCGGCATACTCGGCGGAATAGATCGAGGAGAACGCCATGGCGATGTCGGCCAGGAACGGTGCTTCGCGACGGGTCAGGGTGAACTTGACCGTGTTGTCATCGACTTTCTCGACGCTCTTGAGCAGTTCCTTGAAGCCCATGCTTTCAAAGTACGGGAAGCCCACGCTCGACAGTTTGTGCCATGGATGATTCGGGTCCAGTTGGCGCTGGAAGCTCCAGACCACGTCGTCGGCATTCATGTCGCGGGTCGGCTTGAAGTAGTCGGTGGTGTGGAACTTGACGCCTTTACGCAGATGGAACGTGTAGCTCAGGCCGTCTTCGCTGATGTCCCAGGAGTCGGCCAGTGCCGGAATCACGTCGGTGGTACCGGGCTTGAAGTCTGCCAGGCGATTGAAGATGGTTTCGGCCACGGCATCGGCGGTGACTGCAGTCGTGTACTGGACCATGTCGAAGCCTTCAGGGCTGGCTTCCGTGCAAACCACCAGGGGTTTGGCCGAAACGCCGACAGCGACACTGAGCAACGCGGCCGCGATGGCCGCACGTAGGGGAAGCATTTTCATCAAGAACCCTCTGCAATCAGTTAAAGGACAAAAGTCTAACGGCCGATTCGTCATTGAATCAGCCGTCAGGCGCGCGCATTACAGGATGTTGAACGGAACCGTGGTCACGAGACGGAACTCGTTGATGCTGCCGTCAGCCTGGTTTTCGCTGGCACGGTGAGCGGTGTAGGTGCCGCGGATCGTGGTGGCCTTGAGCGGGCCGCTCTGCACGGCGTAGGTCGCGCCGATGCCGTATTCATAGTGGTGTTCGCCATCCTGGGACTGGATGCCGTCGTAACCCTTGCCTGCCACGCCGCCGTTGCCGGTGTAGTGAGTACCGTCGATACCCCAGCCGCGAGCCTGGTAGATGTTGAACTTCAGGCCTGGCACGCCGTATTCGGCCATGTTCAGACCGTAGGCAACCTGGAACGATTTTTCGTTCGGGCCGTTGAAGTCCGACAGCAGGGAGTTGGCCAGGTAGATGCCGTTGGTTTCGTGCAGGTAGTCGAAGTACTCGTTACCGTTCACTTCCTGGTACGAGAAGGTCAGGGTGTGGGCTTGGTGGGTCAGGCCGAACGACAGCGAGTAGGTGTCGTTGTCGATATCGCCGATCAGGGCTTTACCGGTTTCCTTGGTTTTGTAGTAGTTCAGGCCGGTGGTCAGGCTCAGTACCTGGCTATCGCCCAGTACGTGGGAGGCGCCGAAGTAGTACTGGTTCCAGATGTCTTCAGCCTGGGTCGCCCAGAGGCTGGTGGTCAGGCTGGCGAGCGGGTTGTAGGTGATACCGCCGGTGTAGACGTGGTCGGTTTCGACGATGCCGTTGGCGTATTCGGTGCGGAATTTGCGCTGGCTTTCTTCGGTACGCGGTGAGTTGCGGTCGAAGGTGGCCAGGTCGAAGGCCAGGTTGTTCAGCTCTTCGCTGTGGATGGCCACGCCCTGGAAGCTCGAAGGCAGCGCACGGTTACCGATCACGTCGACCATCGGGCTGCTGAAGTTCATGCGGCCGGCGGTCAGGGTGCTGTTGGAGATACGGGCCTTGACGTTGGCCAGGCCCAGTTTGCTCCACTGGCCTTGAGCGTCGCCGCCTTCCTTGGTCAGGGTACGGTTGTTGCCCGCGCCTGGACGAGAGCCCGGCGCGCCACCGTTGTTGGACGCCAGGTCTTTGCGGTCCCGGTCCAGGGCAACGGCGTTGTAGGCGGCGACTTCAGTACTGAAACCGACAGTGCCTTCGGTGAAGCCCGAGTTGTACTTGAGGATGGTGCCCTGGACCCAGTTGATCCGGCGATCGGTCGGGGTCGAAACGCCGTCCTTCTTGTAGGCGAACTTGGCGCCGCGTTGCAATTGCTCGTTGGCGTACCAGTTACGCGTGGTGCCGGTGATCGACTGGCCTTCGACAAAGCCGGTGGCTTCGCTTTGGGCGCTTTTCTCGTTCACGGTAACCGGGGTGAAAGCCTGGCTTTGGGTTTCTGCGTAAGCCGTGGCGGTTACGCTGCTTATGGCCAAGGCCAATAACGCGGTGCTGCTCAGTTTCATGGGTAAAGCTCCTTACTTTCTTTTTTTATGCCGGTCTTTTTTTGTGATCCGGCTATTGGTTTAGAACTCATTCACGGCATCGCAAACGTTTGCTGTCAGCCAAATTGGCAAAAGACGGCAAAGCGTCTGCGTGAGGGCGGAAAATCCGCCCCCCGGCATTTCTGGCTAATCGGTTATTTTTCTATGCTGACACCCGAGAAAACGTTGCGACCGAACGGGCTCACTTTGAACCCTTCGATTTTGGCGCTCAGCGGCTGGTTGACCGTTGAGTGGGCGACGGGCGTGATCGGCACTTGCTGCTTGAGCAACTGCTGCGCCTGTTTGTAGAGCAGGGTGCGCTGGTCGCGGTCGGTGACGACCTTGGCCTGCTTGATCAGCTTGTCGTAAGCCGGATCACACCACATCGAGTAGTTGTTACCGCCAATGGCATCGCAGCTGTAGAGGGTGCCCAGCCAGTTGTCCGGGTCCCCGTTGTCACCGGTCCAGCCGATCAGGCTGATGTCGTGCTCGCCATTCTTGGTGCGCTTGATGTACTCGCCCCACTCATAGCTGACGATCTTGACCTTGAGGCCGATTTTCGCCCAGTCAGCCTGGAGCATCTCGGCCATCAACTTGGCGTTGGGGTTGTACGGACGCTGGACCGGCATGGCCCAGAGGGTGATTTCAGTGCCTTCCTTGACGCCGGCAGCCTTGAGCAGCTCCTTGGCTTTTTCCGGGTTGTAGGCGGCGTCCTTGATCGTGTCGTCGTAGGACCATTGCGTCGGCGGCATGGCGTTGACCGCCAGTTGCCCCGCGCCCTGGTAGACGGCATTGAGAATGCCTTGCTTGTTCACTGCCATGTCCAGCGCCTGGCGCACTTCGAGCTGGTCGAACGGTTTGTGGCGCACGTTGTAGGCGATGTAGCCGAGGTTGAAACCAGGCTTCTCGATCAGTTGCAGGGCCGGGTCGTTCTTCAGTGCGGTCACATCGGCAGGGCGCGGGTGCAAGGTGATCTGGCACTCGCCGGCCTTGAGTTTCTGCACGCGTACCGAGGCGTCGGTGTTGATGGCGAAAATCAGGTTGTCGAGCTTGACCCGGCTCGGGTCCCAGTAATGCTTGTTACCGGTGTAACGGATGTTCGAGTCTTTCTGGTAGCTCTTGAACACGAACGGCCCGGTGCCGATCGGCTTCTGGTTGATGTCGCTCGGCTTGCCTTCGGCCAGCAGCTTGTCGGCGTATTCGGCCGAAAGGATGGCGGCGAAGCTCATGGCGATGTTCTGGATGAACGCGGCGTCCACGCTATTGAGCGTAAAGACCACGGTCAGCGGCCCGGTCTTTTCGACCTTGGCGATGTTCTTGTTCAGGCTCATCCCGTTGAAGTACGGAAATTCTGTCGGATAAGCCTTACGGAAAGGTTGTTGCGGGTCGAGCATGCGATTGAAGGTGAACAGCACGTCATCGGCGTTGAAGTCGCGGGTCGGTGTGAAGTACTTGGTGGTATGAAACTTCACCCCTTCGCGCAGGTGAAAGGTGTATTTGAGGCCGTCCTCGGAAATATCCCAGCTCGTGGCCAGGCCCGGTACGACGTTGGTCGCACCTTTTTCAAACTCTGCCAACCGGTTGTACAGCGGCTCGGCAGCGTCGTTGTCGGTCGCAGTGGTGTACTGCGCCGTGTCGAAACCGGCGGGACTGCCTTCGGAGCAGAACACCAGGCTGTTGTTGGCGGCCTGGCTGATGGAAGTGGCAGCCAATAGGCCGGTGCCCAGCAATGCGGATAAAACCAAGGTATGGCGCATAACGCTCCCTTTTCTCTCAAAGTGTTGTCAATGAGCCGCCGTCCCGTACGCAGACGTAGAGGCATCACTTATTTCAAGCCACGCACGCAGCAGTAACCGATGACCCACGCATGCACTGGTCGGATCCCGACGGTATGAGCCACGGGTCCGGCAGTAAATGCGTAGAGTCCTAAAGACTCGTAGGAAATGGCAACGCGTCCTCGCCCGATGCTGTAGTCAGCTGCGGATTTGGATGTAGGCGAATTCCTGCTTTCTCGGTAGATAAAGCAACGGCGACGTCAGAAACGTCGCCGTTGCAAAACCTTATTTGCTGACGCTGACGCCGTAGAAGGAGTTCAAGCCAAATGGGCTGATCTTGAAGTCCTGCACGTTGGCGCGCATGGGTTGGAACACCGTCGAGTGAGCGATAGGTGTCATCGGCACAGCATCCTTGAGGACGTGTTGCGCCTGCTTGTACAGTTCGGTGCGTTTGCCTTGGTCCGAAGTGCGCTTGGCTTGCTTGACGATGTCGTCAAACTTCTTGTCGCACCATTTGGAGAAGTTGTTGCCTTCCAGCGAGTCGCAGCCGAACAGCACGTTCAGCCAGTTGTCCGGATCACCATTGTCGCCGCTCCAGCCAATCAGCATCGCCTGGTTCTCGCCACCTTTGGAGCGCTTGATGTACTCGCCCCACTCGTAGCTCTGGATCTTGACCTTGAGGCCGATCTTGGACCAGTCGGACTGCAGCATTTCTGCCATCAGTTTGGCGTTCGGGTTGTATGGACGCTGTACCGGCATCGCCCACAGAACGATCTCGGTGCCCTCTTTCACGCCGGCTTCCTTGAGCAGCGCTTTGGCTTTCTCAGGGTTGTACGGCGCATCCTTGATGGTGGTGTCGTAGGACCACTGGGTCGGCGGCATGGCGTTGACGGCCAGTTGACCGGCACCCTGGTACACGGAGTCGATGATCTGTTGCTTGTTGACCGCCATGTCCATTGCCTGACGCACCTTCAGGTCGGCCAACGGGTTCGCATCCGTTTGCCCCTTGACCTTGGGCATCACGTTGTAGGCGATGTAGCCCAGGTTGAAACCGGCCTGGTCAGGCAGTTTCAGGTCCTTGTCTTCCTTGAGCGCCTTCAGGTCGGCCGGACGAGGGAACAGGGTGACCTGGCACTCGTTCTTCTTCAGCTTCTGGATACGTACCGACGGGTCGGTGGTGATGGCGAAGATCAGGTTGTCGATCTTCACGTCGTCAGGCTTCCAGTAGTCCTTGTTCCCGGTGTAGCGGATGTTGGAGTCTTTCTGGTAGCTCTTGAACACGAACGGGCCGGTGCCGATCGGCTTCTGGTTGATGTCGGCGGTCTTGCCTTCCTTGAGCAGCTGGGCAGCGTACTCGGCGGACTGGATCGAGGCGAAGCTCATGGCCATGTTCTGGATGAACGCGGCATCAACGTCTTTGAGGGTGAACTTGACCGTGTGGTCGTCGACTTTATCGATCTTGGTGATGTTGGTATCCATCCCCATGTCGGTGAAGTACGGGAATTCGGTCGGGTACGCTTTGCGGAACGGGTCATCCTTGTTAATCATGCGATTAAAGGTGAACAGCACGTCGTCGGCGTTGAACTCACGAGTCGGCTTGAAATACGGGGTGGTGTGGAACTTGACGCCTTCACGCAGGTGGAAGGTGTAGCTCAGGCCGTCATCGGAGATGTCCCACTTGGTCGCCAGCCCAGGAATAACGGCGGTGCCGCCGCGCTCGAACTGGGTGAGGCGGTTGAACATGGTTTCTGCTGAGGCGTCGAAGTCGGTTCCGGTGGTGTATTGACCTGGATCGAAACCGGCCGGGCTCCCTTCGGAGCAGAACACCAGGTTAGTCGCTGCTTGGGCGAACGGTGCGCTGGCTAGCAAGCTTGCGCCAACTAAAAACGGAATGACCGCGTGTTTAAGCATGGTGGCCTCATGATTTGTTGTCATTTTTGGAATTAGAGGACGACCTCGTGAGTCGTGCCTGCGGATACTTATGCAGGGGCCATACCCAATGCAAGATCCAGAGTGACTACAAGCCTTAAACGGTGGTACGAACGTACCTTAATGTCGCATTTGTATAAATTCTGCCGCATTTAACCGTTTGCGCGGCATTTTTACGGTGCAAACGACGCACTTTCACGGTGCGTCCTGAGCGCTGGGTGCTCCCGATCAGGGCGGGGTGTTACTTATTTATACCCCGTTTTGTGCGGTGGGTATGGCGTGAATAAGAGTGGTTATTGTTGCACCGATAGTGGCCAATCAATCTCAGTTGCACCCGGTGCAACTGCCGGCTTTTCCCGGTGGACTCTCCAGTTATAGCTCATGCCTGAAAACTACCCAAAAAAAACGGCGATCATCTGAGTGATCGCCGTTTTTTGTTCAGGGCCTATCGACTCAAGGCATCAGCACTTCAATCGAGCCATCCGCGGTCATGCTGACCTGGCTGGTGCCGGCTTCGATATCCGGCGTCACCGGTGCGCTGTCCATGGCGGCGGCTTTCATCATCATCGGCGCGCGCAGGTAAGGTTGTGGATAACCGTTGCTGTTGAGGTTCAGGTTGACGATTTTGTAGCTCTTGCCGCCAAGGGCGTCGGTGGCCAGTTGGGCGCGGGCCTTGAAGGCGGTCACGGCGTCCTTGAGCAGGGCGTCTTCGCTGGCCTTGCGGGTCGGGGTGGCGATGGCGAAGTCCATGCCGCCCATTTTCAGGTCGGTGAGCAGTTCGCCGGTCAGCTTCGACAGCACGGCGAAGTCCGAGCTTTCCAGGCGCAATTCGGCACGCTCGCGCCAGCCGGTGATTTTCTGGCCCTTGGTGTCGTAGATCGGGTAGCTGTTGCGGCTGCCCTGACGCAGGGTGATGTCCTTGACTTGCTTGGCCCGGGCC
The DNA here is from genome assembly GCF_056402255.1 of Pseudomonas sp. P4_B4. NCBI lineage: Bacteria > Pseudomonadati > Pseudomonadota > Gammaproteobacteria > Pseudomonadales > Pseudomonadaceae > Pseudomonas > Pseudomonas sp. P4_B4. The sequence continues at coordinate 14,306 of NZ_JBFUHS010000011.1, read as the reverse complement.
AGCGCCTTGTTCATGGTGGTGCTGACGTCGGCGGCGAGTTTGGCCGGGTCGCTGTTCTGTTCTTCGGTGTAGAGGGTCACGATCATCAGGTCGCGGGCCACTTCCTGATTGACTTCAGCGCGCAGGGAAATCTGGTTGTAATGAAGCTCGTCGGCGGCCAGGGCCGGGAGGCTGGCGACGGTGCCAACACTCAGGGCGAGGAGGGCGGCGCTGCGGCGGAATGTGTGCATGAAGGCTCCTTGAAAGGTGCGCAGGGGTATGGTCCGGGCCTGCGTGAAACCATCAGACTCTATGGAGCAGCGGCAAGTTTCAAGCTGCAAGCCACAAGCTACAAGCTACAAGCTTTTATCTTGTGGCTTGCAGCTTGAAACTTGTAGCTGCTTCTCTGTGTCCTTTTGCCGCACTTTTGCCTGTCAGCCCCCGCGCTTGGTTATACTCCCTGCGATCCGCCTGGAGCGCTCATCAGGAGAGCTCATGCTCGCCCCCGTTCAAATCACTTCCGCCACTCGCCAGAACCTCTGGCGGCTGACGTTCATCCGCACGTTGGTGCTGGCCGCCCAGGCCGGTTCCGTTGGCCTGGCCTACTGGCTCGAATTGCTGCCGCTGCCCTGGTTTCAACTGGCTGCGACCCTCGGTTGTTCAATGCTGCTGTGCGTGTTCACGGCCATTCGCCTGCGCACCTCGTGGCCGGTGACCGAGCTTGAATACGCCGTGCAACTGGCCTGCGACCTGTTTATCCACAGTGCCTTGCTGTATTTCTCCGGTGGTTCGACCAACCCCTTCGTCTCCTATTACCTGGTACCGCTGACCATTGCCGCAGTGACGTTGCCATGGCGTTATTCGGTGATCCTGTCGGGTATCGCACTGACGATGTACACGCTGTTGCTGGCGCAGTTCTATCCGCTGCAAACCTTCCCGATCGCTCGGGAAAACCTGCAGGTCTACGGGATGTGGTTGAGCTTCGCCCTTGCCGCCGCAGTGATCACCTTCTTCGCCGCACGCATGGCCGAAGAGCTGCGTCGCCAGGAAGAGTTGCGCGCCATTCGTCGCGAAGAAGGCCTGCGCGATCAGCAACTGCTGGCCGTCGCCACCCAGGCCGCCGGTGCGGCCCATGAGCTGGGCACGCCGCTGGCGACCATGAGTGTGCTACTCAAGGAAATGCGCCAGGATCATCATGATCCGATGTTGCAGGACGACCTGAGCGTGCTGCAGGATCAGGTCAAACTGTGCAAGCAAACCTTGCAGCAACTGGTGCGCGCCGCCGAGGCCAATCGCCGGTTGGCGGTGGAGATGCAGGACGTCACCGATTGGCTTGATGAAGCCCTCAATCGCTGGCACCTGATGCGCCCGGAAGCCAGTTATCGCTTCCAGCGCCTTGGCCAGGGCGCAGTACCGCGCATGGCGCCGCCGCCAGACCTGACCCAGGCTTTGCTGAATCTGTTGAACAACGCTGCCGATGCCTGCCCCGAAGGGCTGCAAGTGACGCTGGACTGGGATTGGGAAAACCTCACCATCAGCATTCGTGACCATGGCGCCGGTGTGCCGCTGGCCATCGCCGAGCAAATCGGCAAGCCGTTTTTTACCACCAAGGGCAAAGGCTTCGGCCTGGGCCTGTTTTTGAGCAAGGCCAGCGTGACACGCGCCGGCGGCTCAGTGAAACTCTACAGTCATGAGGAAGGCGGCACGCTCACCGAGCTGCGCCTGCCCCGTGTCGCCCGAGGAGACGAACATGAGTGAAGAGATCCAAGTCGAAGGCGAGGAACTGCCGCATTTGTTGCTGGTCGATGACGACGCCACATTCACCCGCGTCATGGCCCGCGCCATGGCTCGCCGCGGTTTTCGCGTCAGCACCGCCAGTTCCGCCGAGGAAGGCCTGGAGCTGGCCAAGGCCGATCTGCCGGATTACGCCGCCCTGGACCTGAAGATGGACGGCGACTCCGGCCTGGTGCTGCTGCCCAAGTTGCTGGAAATGGACCCGGAAATGCGCGTGGTGATCCTCACCGGTTATTCGAGCATTGCCACCGCGGTCGAGGCGATCAAGCGCGGTGCCTGCAACTACCTGTGCAAGCCGGCGGACGCCGACGACGTGCTGGCGGCGCTGCTGTCCGAACACGCCGACCTCGACAGCCTGGTACCGGAAAACCCGATGTCCGTGGACCGCCTGCAGTGGGAGCACATCCAGCGTGTGTTGACCGAGCATGAAGGCAACATCTCCGCCACGGCCCGAGCCCTGGGCATGCACCGCCGCACCCTGCAGCGCAAACTGCAGAAGCGTCCCGTTCGCCGCTGAACCTGCGCTGAACGAATGCGGGCCGTATCTCACGACAAACCGAACCGATCATCTATGATCGGTTCGTGCGTGTACTTTTCTCTATCGAGCCTTATCCATGAATCAGAACGCTGAGTATTCCGCGGTCAACGACGCCGTGCGCGGGCAGTTTTTTCGCAAAGTGTGGGCGATGATCACGCCTTACTGGCGCAGTGAAGAGAAGGTCAAGGCCTGGACGCTGCTGATCGCGGTGATTGCGCTGTCGCTGATCAGCGTGGGGATCTCGGTGTGGTTCAACACCTGGTACAAGGACTTCTACAACGCCCTGCAAAAGAAGGACGAGGCAGCGTTCTGGCAACTGATCCTGTACTTCTGCGCGATTGCGGCGGTGGCGATCGTCGGCGCGGTGTACCGTCTGTACCTGACGCAGATGCTGACGATCCGCTGGCGGGCGTGGCTTACTGAAAAGCACTTTGCACGCTGGCTCGCCGACAAGAATTACTACCAGCTGGAGCAGGGCGGTTACACCGATAACCCGGACCAGCGGATTTCCGAAGACCTCAATAACTTCACCTCCAACACCCTTGAGCTGGGTATCGGGCTGCTGCGCAATATCGTCAGCCTGGTGTCGTTCTCGATCATTCTGTGGGGCGTGTCGGGCAGCATTGAAGTCTTCGGCATCACCATTCCCGGCTACATGTTCTGGTGCGTGCTGGTTTACGCGGTGGTAGGCAGCTGGTTGACGCATTTGATCGGTCGTCGCCTGATCGGCCTGAACAACCAGCAACAACGCTTCGAAGCCGACCTGCGTTTCTCCATGGTGCGGATTCGTGAAAATGCCGAAAGCATCGCGTTGTACAACGGCGAACCGAACGAAAATCGTCGGTTGAGCGGCCGCTTCGGGATGGTCTGGCATAACTTCTGGGACATCATGAAGGTGTCCAAGCGCCTGACGTTCTTCACCGCCGGTTACAGCCAGGCCGCCATCATCTTCCCTTTCATGGTTGCCGCGCCGCGTTACCTTTCCGGCAAGATCGAACTGGGCGAGCTGATGCAAATCAGCTCGGCATTCGGCAATGTGCAGGAAAGCTTCAGCTGGTTTATCAGTGCGTACCAGAGCCTCGCTTCCTGGCGCGCCACCTGCGATCGTCTGCTGAGTTTCCATCAGGCCATGCGCGACAACGAAGAGCGTGCGCCGGCCATCGACGTACAGAATTCGGGCTCGATGCTGAAGGTGCACAACCTCGGCCTCGACCTGGCTGAAGGTCGTCACCTGCTGACCAACGCCGACATGACCGTGAAGGAGGGCGAGCGTGTGATGCTCAGCGGTCGCTCCGGCAGCGGCAAGTCGACCCTGCTGCGGGCGATGGGGCATCTGTGGCCGGCCGGTCACGGCAGCATTCGCCTGCCATCGGCGCGCTACCTGTTCCTGCCGCAAAAACCGTATTTGCCGATTGGCACCCTGCGCGATGTCCTGAGTTATCCACAGCCCGGCGATACCTATCCGAACGAGCGCTACGCGCAGGTGCTGGAAACCTGCCGCTTGCCACACCTGATTGCCCGTCTCGACGAAGCCAACCACTGGCAGCGCATGTTGTCGCCGGGTGAGCAGCAGCGCCTGGCCTTTGCCCGTGCGCTGCTTTATGCACCGCAATGGCTGTATATGGACGAAGCGACCTCGGCGATGGACGAAGAGGATGAAGCGTCGTTGTACCAGGCGCTGATCGATGAGTTGCCGGGGCTGAGCATTGTCAGCGTCGGCCATCGCAGCAGCCTGAAGCGCTTCCACCCGCGGCACATTCGTATCGAGAATGGCCATCTGGTGGACCAGGCTGTGACTGCATAAACACCACAAATCCCAATGTGGGAGCGGGCTTGCTCGCGATGCGGAGTGTCAGACATTTAAATATTGAATGTCGTACCGCTATCGCGAGCAGGCTCGCTCCTACAAGGTGATCGTACAACCGCGTTGCGCTATGATGCGCTTTCAGCCGCCGAATTTTTCGAGACAGATGTTCACCATGGAAAACCCGAACGACGCACCACGCCTCCCACGCAAGCGCCGCAGCCTCGCTCAGGAACTGGTGACGGTGCTGTCCGAGCAGATCCGCGACGGCCATCTCAAGCGTGGCGACAAGTTGCCCACCGAGTCGGCCATCATGGATGCCCATGGCGTCAGCCGCACGGTGGTGCGCGAGGCGATTTCCCGTTTGCAGGCGGCAGGGCAAGTGGAAACCCGCCACGGTATCGGCACCTTCGTGCTCGACACGCCGAGCCCGAGCGGTTTCCGAATCGACCCGGCGACCGTGGTGACCTTGCGCGATGTGCTGGCGATCCTGGAATTGCGCATCAGTCTGGAAGTGGAGTCCGCTGGGCTGGCGGCGCAACGTCGCAGCCCGGAACAGTTGGCCAACATGCGCGCCGCCCTCGATGCGTTGAATGAAAGTGCCGCTCACGCCAGTGACGCCGTGGCTTCGGACTTCGCCTTTCACCTCGAAATCGCGCTGTCTACCGGTAATCGCTATTTCACCGACATCATGACCCACCTGGGCACCAGCATCATTCCGCGCACACGGCTGAACTCCGCGCGCCTGGCCCATGACGACCAGCAGCACTACATGAGTCGCCTGAGCCGTGAGCACGAAGAAATCTACGACGCCATTGCCCGTCAGGATTCCGATGCGGCGCGGGCCGCCATGCGTTTGCACCTGACCAACAGCCGTGAGCGGTTGCGTCATGCCCATGAAGAGGCTGAGGCGCAGCGGGGGTAAGTAATCTGCCCTTGTCCTCCATCGTCTGACCTACCGCTATCGCGAGCCATAAAACAAATCCAGTAGCTTTCCCGCATCTTCCGACAACGTATCTCTCAATCGACCGTTTATCACGGTGCTCGCAACTGTCCTTCCCTCGTGGAAACCCGCTAAAACTCAGGCCAACAGCCTTTCTTGTCGAACAATTTTCACCCCCGGCGATGAAATGCAGTTGACGGTTGTATTTTAAGTTGTACGATAACCTACAACTTCAGCGCGGGCTGAACGGTTTTCTCACACAACGTCGCTATCCAGGGTGTTCGAATAATGAATCCACAAGAACTGAAGTCCATCCTCTCAGCCGGTCTGCTGTCTTTCCCGGTCACCGATTTCAATGCTCAGGGCGACTTCAATCGCGCGGGTTACATCAAGCGTCTCGAATGGCTGGCCCCATACGGCGCCTCGGCGCTGTTCGCCGCGGGCGGCACCGGTGAGTTCTTCTCTCTGGCGGCCAGTGAATATTCGGAAATCATCAAGACTGCGGTCGACACTTGCGCCACCAGCGTGCCAATCCTGGCCGGTGTGGGCGGTTCGACCCGCCAGGCCATCGAATACGCTCAGGAAGCCGAGCGTCTGGGCGCCAAAGGCCTGTTGCTGCTGCCGCACTACCTGACCGAAGCCAGCCAGGACGGCGTTGCCGCCCACGTTGAAGCCGTGTGCAAATCGGTCAACATCGGCGTGGTGGTCTACAACCGTAACGTCTGCCGCCTGACCGCGCCGCTGCTGGAACGTCTGGCCGAGCGCTGCCCGAACCTGATCGGCTACAAGGATGGCCTGGGTGATATCGAGTTGATGGTGTCGATCCGCCGCCGCCTCGGTGATCGCTTCAGCTACCTGGGTGGCTTGCCGACCGCCGAAGTCTACGCCGCGGCCTACAAGGCACTGGGCGTGCCGGTCTACTCCTCGGCGGTGTTCAACTTCATTCCGAAAACCGCGATGGATTTCTACCACGCCATCGCTCGTGAAGATCACGCCACCGTCGGCAAAATCATTGACGACTTCTTCCTGCCGTACCTGGACATCCGTAACCGCAAGGCCGGATATGCCGTGAGCATCGTCAAGGCCGGGGCAAAAATTGCCGGCTACGACGCAGGTCCTGTGCGTGCACCGCTGACCGATCTGACCGGCGAGGAGTATGAAATGCTCGCTGCGTTGATCGACAAGCAGGGTGCGCAGTAACACATCCGATTAAGTAAGGCCGCTGAGCAATCAGCGGCCTTTTGCGTGAGGAGATCTTCAAGTGGCTGATTCAAAGCGTTTCGATAACTACATCAACGGCGAATGGGTTGCCGGTGGCGACTATTCGACCAACATCAACCCGTCCGAACTGAGCGACGCCATCGGCGACTACGCCAAGGCTGATCTGGTTCAGGTCCGCGCCGCCATCGACGCCGCCCGTGCCGCGTTCCCGGCCTGGTCCACTTCCGGCATTCAGGCGCGTCACGATTCCCTGGACAAAGTCGGTACTGAGATCCTCGCCCGTCGCGAAGAGCTCGGCACCCTGCTGGCCCGGGAAGAGGGCAAGACCCTGCCTGAAGCCATCGGCGAAGTGACCCGCGCCGGTAACATCTTCAAGTTCTTCGCCGGCGAATGCCTGCGCCTGTCCGGCGACTATCTGCCGTCGGTGCGTCCGGGCGTCAACGTTGAAGTCACTCGCGAAGCCTTGGGCGTGGTCGGTCTGATCACCCCGTGGAACTTCCCGATTGCCATTCCTGCGTGGAAAATCGCCCCGGCCCTGGCCTACGGCAACTGCGTCGTGCTGAAACCCGCGGACCTGGTTCCGGGTTGCGCCTGGGCCCTGGCCGAAATCATCTCCCGCGCAGGCTTCCCGGCCGGTGTGTTCAACCTGGTGATGGGCAGCGGTCGTGTGGTTGGCGATGCACTGGTCCACAGCCCGAAAGTCGACGGCATCAGCTTCACAGGTTCCGTGGGTGTCGGTCGTCAGATCGCCGTCAGCTGCGTATCGCGTCAGGCCAAGGTCCAGCTGGAAATGGGCGGCAAGAACCCGCAGATCATTCTCGACGACGCCGACCTCAAGCAAGCGGTCGAGCTGTCGGTACAGAGCGCGTTCTACTCCACCGGCCAGCGTTGCACCGCTTCCAGCCGCTTTATCGTCACCGCTGGCATCCACGACCAGTTCGTCGAAGCCATGGCCGAGCGTATGAAGTCGATCAGGGTCGGCCATGCATTGAAGGCGGGTACCGATATCGGGCCGGTGGTCTCGCAAGCGCAGCTTGAACAGGACATGAAGTACATCGATATCGGCCAGTCCGAAGGTGCGCGTCTGGTCAGCGGCGGTGGTCTGGTGACGTGCGACACCGAGGGTTACTTCCTTGCGCCAACCCTGTTTGCCGACAGCGAAGCTTCGATGCGCATCAGCCAGGAAGAGATCTTCGGCCCGGTGGCCAACATCGTCCGCGTAGCCGATTACGAAGCCGCGCTGGCCATGGCCAACGACACCGAGTTCGGGCTGTCGGCGGGCATTGCCACCACCTCGCTGAAGTACGCCAACCATTTCAAACGCCACTCCCAGGCCGGGATGGTGATGGTCAACCTGCCGACCGCCGGTGTGGACTACCACGTTCCGTTCGGTGGGCGTAAAGGTTCATCCTATGGATCACGTGAGCAAGGTCGCTATGCGCAAGAGTTTTACACGGTCGTAAAAACTGCCTACATCGGATCGTAACCCCGCTGCACCCGCGCAAGGCCCTTGCCTAAGGCCTTGCGCGGCATATGAATCTTGAATGTTTTACCCGCATAAAAATAATCAGTGGGAGTACATCTACATGCAATCGACCAAGCCGACTCACGTCCGCTATTTGATCCTGCTCATGCTGTTTCTGGTGACCACGATCAACTACGCCGACCGCGCAACCATCGCAATCGCCGGCTCCAGCCTGCAGAAAGACCTGGGCATTGATGCCGTTACCCTCGGCTACATCTTCTCCGCATTCGGTTGGGCTTACGTGGCCGGGCAAATCCCCGGTGGCTGGCTGCTCGACCGTTTCGGTTCGAAAAAAATCTACGCACTGAGCATCTTCACCTGGTCGCTGTTCACCGTGCTGCAGGGTTATGTCGGCGAGTTCGGCATGTCCACCGCAGTGGTTGCGCTGTTCATGCTGCGCTTTTTGGTGGGGCTGGCCGAAGCGCCATCCTTCCCCGGTAACGCGCGTATCGTGGCGGCCTGGTTCCCGACCGCTGAACGCGGCACTGCCTCGGCTATCTTCAACTCCGCGCAGTACTTCGCCACAGTGCTGTTCGCACCGCTGATGGGCTGGATCGTCTTCACCTTCGGCTGGCAGCACGTGTTCATTGTCATGGGCGTGATCGGCATTGTGTTCTCGCTGATCTGGCTGAAAGTTATCCACAGCCCGCGCCAACACCCGATGATCAACGATGCCGAGTTCAAGCACATCGCCGACAATGGTGGCATGGTCGACCTGGATCAGGACAAGGCCAAAGGTTCGGCCAAACGCAGCGAAGGTCCGAAATGGGACTACGTGCGCCAGTTGCTGACCAACCGCATGATGCTGGGCGTGTACCTGAGCCAGTACTGCATCAACGCCATCACTTATTTCTTCCTGACCTGGTTCCCGGTGTACCTGGTGCAGGAACGCGGCATGACCATTCTCAAGGCCGGTTTTATCGCGTCCTTGCCGGCGATCTGCGGCTTCATCGGTGGTGTGCTCGGCGGGGTGATTTCCGATTACCTGCTGCGCAAAGGCCATTCCCTGACCTTCGCCCGTAAAGCGCCGATCATTGCCGGCCTGCTGGTTTCCAGCAGCATTGTGGCTTGCAACTATGTGGACATTGAATGGATGGTCGTGGGCTTCATGGCCCTGGCGTTCTTCGGTAAAGGCGTGGGCGCGCTGGGCTGGGCCGTGGTCTCCGACACCTCGCCGAAGCAGATCGCCGGTCTGAGTGGCGGCCTGTTCAACATGTTCGGCAACATCGCCTCGATCACTACCCCGATCGTCATCGGCTACATCATCAGCTCCACCGGTTCGTTCAAGTGGGCGCTGGTGTTCGTCGGTTGCAACGCTTTGGTCGCGGTGTTCAGCTATCTGGTCATCGTGGGCCCGATCAAACGCGTGGTGCTCAAAGAGCCACCAGCGAACGGTACTGAAGCCCCTGGCAAATTGTCTCAAACGCATTCCTGAGGAGCGGCGTCATGCAGTTGATTGAACATTCCGACTCGCCGCGCTACATCCGCCTTCACGAGCGGGATAACGTAGTGATCGTCGTCAATGATCAGGGCGTACCGGCCGGTACCGAGTTTGCGGACGGCCTGGTTACCGTGGACTTCGTGCCACAGAGCCACAAGGTCACCCTGGAAGACATTCCCGAAGGTGGCCAGGTGATTCGTTACGGCCAGGTCATTGGCTATGCCTTGCAGCCGATTCCCCGCGGCAGTTGGGTCAAGGAAGATCAACTGCGCATGCCGACCGCGCCACCGCTGGACAGCCTGCCGCTGTCCACCGACGTGCCGGCCGCGCAAGCACCGCTGGAAGGCTTCACCTTCGAGGGTTATCGCAACGCCGACGGCACCGTCGGCACGCGCAACATTCTCGGCATCACTACCACCGTGCAGTGCGTGACCGGGGTGCTGGATCATGCGGTCAAGCGCATCAAGGATGAGTTGCTGCCCAAGTACCCGCACGTCGATGACGTGGTGGCGCTGACCCACAGCTACGGCTGTGGCGTGGCGATCACTGCGACTGACGCGTACATCCCGATCCGCACCGTGCGCAACCTGGCACGCAACCCGAACCTGGGCGGCGAAGCCTTGGTGATCAGCCTGGGCTGCGAGAAATTGCAGGCCGGGCAGGTGATGCACGACAACGACAGTTCGGTGGATCTCAGCGAGCCTTGGTTGTACCGCTTGCAGGATTCCAGTCACGGCTTCACCGAAATGATCGAGCAGATCATGGAACTGGCCGAGACACGCTTGAAGAAGCTCGATCAACGTCGCCGGGAAACCGTGCCGGCGTCCGAGCTGATCCTCGGCATGCAATGCGGCGGCAGTGATGCGTTCTCCGGCATCACCGCCAACCCGGCGCTTGGTTATGCCTCGGACCTGTTGCTACGGGCCGGTGCGACGGTGATGTTCTCCGAAGTCACCGAAGTGCGCGATGCCATCTATCTGCTGACCTCCCGTGCGGAAAACCAGGACGTCGCCCAGGAACTGGTGCGGGAAATGGACTGGTACGACCGCTACCTGGCCAAGGGCGAGGCGGATCGCAGTGCCAACACCACGCCGGGCAACAAGAAGGGCGGGTTGTCGAACATTGTCGAGAAGTCCCTAGGCTCGATCGTCAAGTCCGGCAGCAGCGCGATCAACGGCGTGCTTGGCCCTGGCGAGCGTTTCAAGCGCAAAGGCCTGATCTTCTGTGCGACCCCGGCCAGCGATTTTGTCTGCGGGACCTTGCAACTTGCGGCAGGGATGAACCTGCATGTGTTCACCACCGGTCGCGGCACGCCTTACGGGTTGGCCATGGCGCCGGTCGTAAAGGTATCGACCCGGACCGAACTGGCGCAACGCTGGCCGGACCTGATCGATATCGACGCCGGGCGCATTGCCACCGGCCGCGCATCGATCGAGGAACTGGGTTGGGAGCTGTTCCACTACTACCTGGACGTGGCCAGCGGCAAGAAACAGACCTGGGCCGAGCAGCACAAGCTGCATAACGACATCACCCTGTTCAACCCGGCGCCGATTACTTAAGACCGAGTCGCCTGCTTCGCGAGCAAGCCCGCTCCCACACTGGATTGTCGTCGCGCACAAATTTTGTGTTCGACACTGATCAAATGTGGGAGCGGGCTTGCTCGCGAAGGCGATCTAGCAGGCGCCGAAGTCTTCAGTGGCTTATCATTAGCCCCCTAACGACGCCCACCCCAAGGTCCTCCCGGTATGCTGGCAATTTTCCTCGAAACCCTGGATATCACTGCGCCGGTATTCGCCATGCTGTTCCTGGGTGTGCTGCTCAAGCGCATCGACTGGATCAACGACAACTTCATCCATACTGCGTCGTCCCTGGTGTTCAACGTCACCATGCCGGCGTTACTTTTTCTGGGCATCCTGCATGCCGACCTGCACGCGGCGTTGCAGCCGGCGCTGCTGATCTACTTCTCCGTGGCGACTCTGGTGTGTTTTGCCATCGCCTGGGGCTGGGCGATCTGGAAGTGCCCGCGGGAAGATCGGGGGATCTACACCCAGGGTGCGTTTCGCGGTAACAACGGGGTCATCGGCCTGGCGCTGGCGGCAAGCATGTACGGCGACTACGGGATTTCCCTTGGGGCGATCCTGGCGGCGCTGGTGATCCTGTTCTACAACACCCTCTCGACCATCGTGCTGGCGGTGTACAGCCCGGTGATCAAGTCCGATCCGTGGAGCATCTGCAAAAGCGTGTTCAGCAATCCGCTGATCATCAGCGTGATTGCGGCTGCACCGTTCGCCTATTTCAAGATCGGCTTGCCGGGCTGGCTGGAGACCTCTGGCCGGTATCTGGCGCAAACCACCTTGCCACTGGCGCTGATCTGCATCGGCGGCACGCTGTCCCTGGCGGCACTGCGTAAAAGCGGCAACATGGCGCTGAGTTCAAGCCTGGTGAAGATGATCGGCTTGCCGGTACTGGCGACGCTGGGGGCGTGGTTGTGGGGTTTTCGCGGGGCGGAACTGGGGATTCTGTTCCTGTACTTCGGCAGCCCGACCGCCGCTGCCAGTTTCGTCATGGCCCGGGCGGCAGACGGCAATCACGAGTTGGCGGCGGCGATTATCGTGATCACCACGCTGATGGCGGCGGTCACCACCAATATCGGGATCTTCTTTTTGCAGTGGGGTGGGTGGATCTAGCCTGACTCAGGCAGTGTTCTTTAGAACCATTCGCGAGCAGGCTCGCTCCCACATTTGGAATGCATTCCCCTGTGGGAGCGAGCCTGCTCGCGAAAGCGTCAGATCAGTCACTCTGGCTTCTGGTAACTGTCGATCACTTCCTGCGCCGCCCTGAACGCATCGATCGCCGCCGGCACGCCGGCATACACCGCGCAATGTAGCAGCGCCTCGCGAATCTCATCCACAGTGCAGCCGTTGTTCAGCGCACCGCGCACGTGACCTTTCAACTCCTGCGGGCACTTCAGTGCAGTCAGGGCGGCAACAGTGATCAGGCTGCGGGTCTTCAGCGGCAGGCCTTCGCGATTCCACACACCGCCCCAGGCGTGTTCATTGACGAAATCCTGCAGCGGCTGGGTGAATTCGGTGGCATTGCCCAGTGCGCGGTCGACGAAGGCGTCGCCCATCACTTGGCGGCGGACTTCAACGCCGGTTTTTTTATTCTCGGTCATGGGACTTCCTTCTTATGGTGTTGGCGATGCCAGGCGCGTAGTGACGTGAACAGCAAAAACGCCACCAACGCCGGCAGGACGAAAAACAGCATCAAGTGTTCCAGCTTGCCGGCCAGTGGCATGCCGGTGGTGAACGACACCACGTGCAGCCCATACGCCAGGTACAAACCCAGAAACAGCAGGCCTTCGGCGCGAGTCACCCGGTAACCGGAATAGAATACCGGCAGGCACAGCGCCGCGACGCTGAGCATCACCGGCAGGTCGAAATCCAGGGCGTTGGGCGACACCGACAGCGGCGACGGCGCCACCAGCGCGGTAAAGCCGAGCACGCCCAGGAGGTTGAACAGGTTGCTGCCAATCACGTTGCCCACGGCAATCTCGCGCTCGCCGCGCATTGCCGCGATCAACGAAGTGGCGAGCTCAGGCAGTGATGTGCTGACGGCGACGATGGTCAGGCCGATGATCCGCTCCGACAACCCAAGATCGGTGGCGACCGCAACCGCTGCACCCAGCAGCAAGTGCCCGGCGTACACCAGCATCGCCAGCCCGGCGATGATCATCAGCACGCTGCTCAGCCATGACGCTTGCACGTTGTGATCATGGCTCGATACCGGGCGTGCCGAATGTCGCGACTGGCGCAGCAACAACCGCAGGTAAATCGCCAGTGCCGTCAGCAACATCACGCCGTCGGCACGGGTCAGTTCTTCATTCCAGGCGAGTACGAACACCAACAGGCTGGCGCCGATCATCAACGGAATATCCAGGCGCACCAATTGCCGGGAAACTCGCAAAGGAATGATCAGCGCAGACAACCCGAGGGTGACGAGGATGTTGAAAATGCTGCTGCCGATCACACTGCCAACGGCGATGTCGGCATTGTGCGCCAGGGTCGCTTGCAGGCTGACCGCCATCTGCGGTGCGCTGCTGCCGAGGGCGACGATGGTCAGGCCGATGATCAGCGGGCGTATGTGCAGCCGCGCGGCGATGCGTACGGCGGCGCGCACCATCAATTCGGCGCCGACAATCAGCAGGAGCAACCCGCTGAGCAATTCGATCACGCTGATCAGGGGTAAATCGGCTAATCCGAAAATGGTCGGGGCTCCATCGGTCAGTCGTCGAGGGCTTGTACGCGAACCCGTGCGGTGCCGCTTTTGAGCATGCCCAGGCGTGCGGCAGCTTCATGGGATAGGTCGATCAGACGGCCACGGGTGTGCGGCCCGCGATCATTGATACGGACCACGCAGGATTTGTCATTATTCAGATTGGTGACCTTCACCCGTGTACCGAAGGGTAGCTGGCGATGGGCGGCGGTCATGGAATTCTTGTCGAAGCGCTCGCCGTTGGCGGTGCGTTTGCCTTGGTGTTTGGCGCCGTAGTACGAAGCCACGCCAGTTTTGTCGTAGCCGTGTGGATCGACGGTGTCGGTGCTGGCGCAACCGGCCAGGAGCGAGAGGAGGGCGCAGGCGCTCAGTAGACGCTTCATTTGGGCGTTCCAAAAAACAAATGTGGGAGCGGCGGTGCGACGATTCGACTTGCTCGCGAATGCATTCTGACAGTCAACATTGAATTGAGTGCCGAACCGCATTCGCGAGCAAGTCGAATCGTCGCACCGCCGCTCCYACATCTATGGTTACCCCCTTTTCTGCAATACTGTTGTTGATGTCGTGTTTGGCTTGCTTTCATCTATCCGGCGTCTGAGTTGGGGTTGTCGCCCCGCGCCTCGATGAGAATCGATGCCCAACGACCCTAATTAGTGGAACGGCCTTTCAGCCGTGTGAGAGCCCAGGGTTGTCGTCAGGCCGGTTGGCCGTTCACGTCATCAGTTATCCAGCATCGCAAAACCAGGTGGGTGGTGCTTGGGCAAAACCAGGTGGGTGGTGCTTGGG